>CAZYWK010000054.1:0-26557 GCA_964651825.1 uncultured Ilumatobacteraceae bacterium
AGTTGGCCTGTCGGCGCCGAGGGCGAACCAGCGGACGAGCTCGCTGCGTGACCGCAGACCCAGCTTGCGGTACACCGCGGTGAGGTGACGCTCGATCGACTTCGGGCTGAGGAACAATGCCGCGGCGGCCTCCCGGTTCGTCGCACCGTCGATGACCACACGCACGACTTCGCGCTCTTGCGGGCTCAGGGTGTCGACATCAGGGAGCACCGAGCCGGCTGCTGCCGGGCGCCCGCCGGCCGCACGGAGTTCGGCGAGCGCGCGGCGCGCCCATGGGCGGGCTCCCAATCGTTCGAACTCAGCGTGAGCTTCGGCGACTGCCACGCGGGCGTCGCGACGCTGTCCGAGGCGTCGACGCCGTTCACCCAGAACGAGGAGCGTGCGCGCCCGTTCGAATGGCATCGGGACCTCGTCGTGGTGACCGAGCGCGACCGTGGCCGCGGCCTCGACGTCCGCGTCGGCCGCGAGCAGCAGGCGGCCGCGGGACGCGACCGCCATCGACGGTGCGTGCGACAGGAGGGTGGCCGCTCGCTCCAGCTCGTCGACGAATTGCGTCGCAGCGTGGGGCTGCCCGGTCCGCACGCACGCCTCGATCAGGTCACCGTGGAAGGGGTCGACGCCGGGATGACCGAGTGACATCTCCTCGCCGATCTGCCGCGCTCGTCGCGCATGTGCGAGCGCCCGTTCGTGATCGCCGTCACCGATCGCCAGCAGCGCTCGTACGGACGCGGCATGGAGCCGCACGTTGGCCAGCGCCGCACCTTGCTCGATCCCGTCGACGATCGCGAGCCGTTCCATGCAGGCGTCGCCGTCACCTCGGGCGGCATCGAACCTGGCCCGACGTACGAGCAGCAACGCACGCACGTTCCGGTTCGCCGCGTTCCGGCACCGCTCCTCGCCCTCCTCGACGGCAGCGAGCCCGCTGCGCCACCAGCCGGCGCGATGGTCGAGGTCGCCGACCACCTCGTGCACGAACGCCAACGCTTCCGGTGCCGTCGCCCGGGCGGTTGCCTCGGTGCGCGCCAGGAGGGTGCGGGCATCGTCGTGGCGACCGCTCCACACCAGCGCACGGCCGACCAGCACACCGAGGCGGACGTCGCGCGGGCCGAGCGCGGCGAGCGCGGCAGCATCGGGAGTCTCGATCGTCGCCGCGTGTCCGCGCATCAGGCGCACGCACTCGAGCAGTGCATCGGCGGTCGAGGTCAAGTCCGGACACGGCCGGCAGGCGGTGCTGGCGCGTCGTGCCGCCGCCTCCGCGAGGTCGAGGTGACCGGCGTTGAGAAGTGTCGTGGCGGCGTCGAGACGCAGATGCGCCTCGCGAGTCGCGTCGACCTGCGCGATCTCGTCGGCTGCGCGGGACGTGAGCGCGGCGGTCTGCAGCGTGTCGCCGGACCAGGTTCCCAGTTTCGCCACCGCTCGATGGGCGTCTGCGTGGTCGTTCGGATCCTGCGCCTCCGACTCGGCTCGCTGGACGAGTGCCTCGATGTCGCCGACGCCGGTTGCCAACGACGATCCGACCGCGGCGAGCAGCGACGTGCCCTGATCGGCCAGCCCACCGTGCAGTCGGCTGGCGACGGCGCGATCGACGGTGTCCCGCATCGCGAGCCACCGCGTCCACCCGGCGGCGGGATCCCCGCCCGCCGCGAGGAGCAGCGGGATCGCCGCCGCGTCGGCCACGGCGCGGACGATGTCGGCGGCGGCACTGGCGTCGTCAGTGGCGTCGTCAGTGGCCTCGGGCGGAACGTCGTCCCCACCGGCGACGACCCTCGGCGACGCGCTCATCCGCCCGATGCTCGCGCGGCGACGCTGCCTCTGCCGAATGCCCTCCGGTGCGACTCGTCGGCCTCGGCGACCCCTACAGGTTGCCGGCGATGACCTCGGCGAGACCGACCGTCGATGTCATGTCACCGCCCATCACGATCACCGCCACCATGTCACTCCCGTTCGGCAACACGACGGTCGGCACGCCGAACACATCCATCGCGAGCGCGCCGTCGATCGAGCCCACCTCCTCGATCTGCGGTCCGGCTTCGGCGGGGCTCCCGTAGCCGAGCAGCATCGCGGCGATCTGCTCGAGCGTCGTCTCGGCCGACAACGCACTCGGCGTGTAGGTGACGTTCACGAACGCCATCGTGGTTTCGTCGACCGCGCTGTACACACACCCGCCGGCGACCTGTTCGGCGGCGAGCTCGAGTTCGGTACCGGCCGCAGCTTCCGCGTCGCCCGGCGTGAACAGCGAACACACCTCACCCGGTTCCACGCCGCCGCCGTCGGACCCCACGACGCTGTCGGCGGGGTCGGCGTCACTCGACCCGCTGTCACCGCCGCCGGGTTCATCGGTGTCATCGACGTCCGCCGTGTCGGTCTCATCGTTGCCGATCGTGGTCACCGGCTCGTCGGCTGCCGAGTCGTCGTCGGATCCGCCGCACGCGCCCAGCACCAGCAGTGCCGCCGCCGCGCCAGCCAGGAATCGTTGGATCCGCATCTGTCGTCCTCCGTCTCCGCCCGGGCCCGCGCCCATCGCGATGGCGGTCACCATACGGACGGTGCTGGTCGACGCGCCTCGGGAAAACCCTCGTTCGTGGCGGTGGTTTTCGCCGGTGAAGCACATGCGGGCGACAGATACGAACCAGGCCAATTTCGGGGTTCTAGGATCGGAGCCCATGCTCCCGGCCGGACACGACCCGCCATCATGACGCGTTCCTTCCCCGAGGGATTCGCGTGGGGATCGGCCACCGCGTCGTTCCAGATCGAGGGGTCGACCCGCGCCGATGGCCGCACCGACTCGATCTGGGACACGTTCTGCCGGGTACCCGGCGCGGTGGCGAACGGTGACACCGGCGAACCGGCATGCGATCACTACCGGCGCATGGCCGACGACGTGGCGCTGATGGCCGAACTGGGGCTCGGTACGTACCGCTTCTCGATCGCCTGGCCGCGGGTGCGCCCCGACGGCGGAGCGGTGAACCCGGCCGGCCTCGACTTCTACTCGCGTCTCGTCGACACGCTGCTCGAACATGACATCGCCCCGTGGGTGACGATGTACCACTGGGATCTCCCCCAGCGGTTGGAGGACGACGGCGGGTGGACCAACCGTGACACCGCCCTCCGTTTCGCGGACTTCACGAGCACGGTGCACGACGCGCTCGGCGACCGCGTCGACACGTGGACGACACTCAACGAGCCGTGGTGCTCCGCGCTGCTCGGGTACGCGGCCGGTGTTCACGCCCCGGGCCGCCGCGAACCGCGAGCGGCAGTGGCCGCCGCCCACCACCTCCTGCTGGCCCACGGCCTCGGCGTGGAGGTGCTCCGCGCCGGCGGTGCACGCGACGTCGGCATCACCCTCAACCTGTGGCCCTTCGAGACCGCCCATCCCGACGACGCCGACGAGGTCGCGCTGGCGACGGTGATCGACGGGCTGCAGAACCGGATCTTCCTCGACCCGATCCTGCGCGGTGCGTACCCCGACGACGTGCGTGCTCACCTCGCGCCGTTCGGGCTCGACGACCACGTCCTCGACGGCGACCTCGCACTGGTCGGCGCTCCGATCGACGTCCTCGGGATCAACTACTACGCCACCTCGCGGATCGAGGCAAAGCCGCCCACGCCGGCCAATGCCGACTGGGAGAGCGTCCCGTGGGCGATCGGGGTCGACGCCGTCCGGAACGTGTCGCGCGGGCTGTCCCGCACGGCGATGGGCTGGGAGATCGACCCCGCCGGGTTCCGCGACCTCCTCGTGCGCGTCCACGAGGAGTACCCGCCGGTGCCGATCGTCATCACCGAGAACGGGTCGGCGTGGGACGACGTCCTGACCGACGGCCCAGTCGGCGGTACGGTCGACGACCCCGACCGGATCGCCTACCTCCGTGATCACCTCGGAGCGGTGCTCGACGCGATCGACGCCGGTGTCGACGTGCGTGGCTACCTCGCTTGGTCGCTGCACGACAACTTCGAGTGGGCCCTCGGGTACGGCAAGCGCTTCGGCATCGTGTACGTCGACTACGACACCCAGGTGCGTACGCCGAAGCGCAGCGCCCGGGCGTTCGCCGACATCGTCGCTCGCAACGAGCTGTGACCGGCCTGCTGGAGATCTCCACGGGTGAGTATCGGGCGCTGATCGACGGCCCCTACCCCGACGAGCGTCTCGCCGGTGTGGCGGTGGTGATCGTCCACGCCGACGGCACCGAGACACAGCGCACGCCCGAGCCGGGCACGATGCCGATGATCGTGTGCTGGGCGGCCGACGTGACCGGTGCCGACACGGCGCCCGCGTGGGCCGACGTCGCGCTCGCCACCGGCGATCGAGCGGCGCTGCTCGACGTCGTCCAACGGGTCCCGCAGGCCGCTGCGTCGCTCGCCGTGCTGCTCCGGCAGTCGGCCCTGCTCCCGATCGCGGCCGGGCTGGCCGCCGAGTCCGCGGTCTACTCGATGCTGCAGGGCGGTCCGGAGTTCGCGGCGTGGCGCGCGGCGACGCCCCCGACACCCGACCCGCAGCCCGACCGGCCGACGGTGGTCGTCGTCCGCGACGGCAGTCGCTTGCACGTCACCCTCGACCGGCCGCATCGCCACAACGCCGTCACCACCCGGTTGCGCGACGAGCTCCACGAGGCGTTGACGATCGCCGTCGTCGACGACTCGGTCGACGCCGTCGTCCTCGACGGCAGCGGGCCGTCGTTCTGCAGCGGCGGTGACCTCGGCGAGTTCGGCAGCCGCCCCGACCCGGTGACCGCACACCTCACCCGCCTGTTGCGCAGCCCCGCCGCGTTGCTCGAACGGCTGCGGGAGCGGCTCGGCGAACACCTCGAGGTGCGGGTCCACGGATCGACCTACGGCGGCGGCATCGAGATGGCCGCCTTCGGTGGCCGCGTCGTCGCTCATCCCGCCACGCGCTTCGCGTTGCCGGAGGTGTCGCTCGGCCTCGTCCCCGGCGCGGGCGGCACCGCGAGCATCACCCGTCGCATCGGGCGTCAGCGCACCGCTGCGCTCGGGCTGCTCGGAACGCCGATCGACGCGGACCGTGCCCTCGCCTGGGGTCTCGTCGACGAGATCGCCGACGCTCCGCTCGACCCCCCAGGATCGGCCGGACGCGGCGCGCCTGCCGACTGATCGCTGCTCAGCCGCGCGGTGGGCCGGGTGGCGTGCCGTCGCCGAACGGGCGGCCGCCGAGGGACTCGCGGCCGTGGGGCGTGTGCCAGTTCGCGAGGTCGGGCCCGAGCGGGACGATCCCGGTCGGGTTCACGTCCTTGTGGACGACGTAATAGTGCTGCTTGATCTGGTCGAACTCGATCGTGTCGCCGAATCCCGGTGTCTGGAACAGGTCGCGGGCGTAGGCCCACAGCGCGTCGAACTCGCTCAGCTTCTGGCGGTTGCATTTGAAGTGGGTGTGGTAGACGGCGTCGAAGCGCGCCAGTGTGGTGAACAAGCGGACGTCGGCCTCGGTGATGGTGTCGCCGACGAGGTAGCGCTGGTTCCGCAGCCGGTCGTCCAGCCAGTCGAGCCGCCCGAACAGGGCGTGGTACGCCCGGTCGTACGAGGCTTGGTCGCCCGCGAACCCGCAGCGGTACACGCCGTTGTTGACGTCGCGATACACCAGGTCGGCGACCTCGTCGATCTCGTCGCGGTGCCGCTCCGGGTACAGGTCCGGCGCACCGGGCCGGTGATGGTCGGTCCACTCGGTGGAGAAGTCGAGCGTGATCCGGGCGAAGTCGTTCGTGACCAGCGATCCGGTCGGCACGTCGACCATCGCCGGCACGGTGATGCCCTTGGAGTAGTCGGGGTCGCGGGCGAAGTAGGCCGCAGCCAGCCGCTCGTAGCCGAGGACCGGATCACGCTCGCCAGGGTCGAGGTCGAACGTCCAACTCCGTGAGTCGTGCACCGGCCCGCACACCCCCATCGAGATGGCGTCCTCCAAGCCGAGCAGGCGTCGCACGATGATCGCCCGGTTGGCCCACGGGCAGGCCCACGCCACCACGAGGCGGTATCGACCCGGCTCGACCGGGAACCCGTCGCGACCGTCGCGGGTGATGCGCGTCGTGACGTAGGCGGTGTCGCGCTCGTAGCCGCCTTGCTCGAGGTAGGTCGACTCAGCCATGGCCCCAGTCTGGCATCGCGGTGATCCAACGTCGGATCACTCAGCGCTTGTAGACCTTGCCGTCCTTCATCACGAACTTGACCTGCTGGGTGACGGTGATGTCGGTGAGTGGGTCGCCGGGCACGCCGATGATGTCGGCGAGCATCTCCGGGGCGATGCGGCCGAGGTCGGGGGCGTCGATGAGGTCGGCGCTCACGGTGGTGGCGGCGCGGATCGCCTGCAGCGGTGTCATGCCGCGCTTGACGAGCACGACGAGCTCCTCCGCGTTGCGGCCGTGCCAGATCGCTGGAGCGTCGCTGCCGCAGGCGATCTTGACGCCGGCCTCGATCGCCTTGGTGAGCGATGCCTTCGCCTTCGGGAACACCTCGGCCGCCTTGGCCTGCGCGGCCTTCGGCTGGTTCGACACGTCCCAGTTCTCGGTGAGCGCGTTCGTCGACACGAGGAACGTGCCGAGCTCGACCATCCGCTGGATCGTCTCGTCACCGATCATGAAGCCGTGCTCGATGCAGTCGATGCCGGCGTCGAGCGCGGCGTTGACCGCGGTGTCGCCGTGCGCGTGGGTGGCGACCTTGATGCCACGGCGGTGCGCCTCCTCGGCGATCACGGTCATCTCCTCGGTCGAGTACTGCTGAGCCCCGGCCGGCCCTGTGAGCGAGATCACCCCGCCCGACGCGCAGCACTTGATGACCTTCGCGCCGTGGCGGAGCTGGTAGCGCACGGCCTTGCGGACCTCGTCGATGCCGTCGGCGATGCCCTCCTCGACCGACATCGGCATCATGTGCGGGGCGAGACTCGACTGGGCCCGCGGGTCGAGGTGGCCGCCCGTCGGTACGAGCGCGTGGCCGGCCGGCACGACCCGGCAGCCGTCGATCCAGCCGGCGGCGATCGCCTCGGACAGCGCGACGTCGAGCAGGTAGCCGCTCGTCTTGACGAACAGGCCGAGGTTGCGAACGGTGGTGAAGCCGGCGAGCAGCGTGCGTTTGGCGTTGGCCGCGCCGCGCAGGGTCATCTTCACCGGGTCGGACGTGATTGGGTCGTGCAGCCCGGCGCCGGCGCCGCCGAGCACGAGGTCGACCTCCATGTCCATCAGGCCGGGCAGCAGCGTGAGCTCGGGGAGCTCGATCACCTCGTCGGCGTCGTCGGCCAGCGACCGTTCCGGGCCGACCCCGATGATCCGGTTGCCTTCGACCCGGACGTAGCCGGACTCGATCACGGCGCCGGTGTCGACGTCGAGCACACCGGCCGCGTGCAGCACCGTCACCCTCGTTGCAGGTTCAGCCATGTCGAACTTCTCCTCCGGTCGGCCAGCAGATGCCCCTCCACCATTCGTTTGCGTCGGGATCCTCCGCACCTGTCCGTGCTGAATCCCGACGCAAACGATGAATGTCGGGGCGCTGGGTGATCATCACAGGTCGTCGTACTCGACGGCCACCTCGGGGCCTTCGGGGAGGCCTTGGCAGGTGAGCACCCAGCCCTCGGCGACCTCGTCGGGCGTCAGGGCGTTGTTCACCCGCATCGTGACGGTGCCGGCGGTGACGAGGGCCATGCAGGTGGCGCAGTTGCCCTGCTCGCACGAGTACGGCGGGTTGAGCGAGGCGCGCCGGGCCGCGTCGAGCACCGTGTCGCCGGCGACGTGTTCCATCACGTACCGCTTGCGCTTGATCGTGATCGTGAGTTGGGTCGGACCGGTCTCGGCCTCGCCGCCTGCTGGCTCGGCGATGGCCGCCGCGTCGATGTCGTCGAGCACCGGGGCGTTGAGGAACCGCTCGATCGAGATCTGCCCGGCCGGGATGCCGGCGGTCGCCGCGCCCGCCTCGACGACGTCCATGAACGGGGTCGGGCCGCACACGAACACGTGGGCATCGGTGTCGTCGCCGATGAACGCGGTGACGTCGTCGACCGACACGTAGCCCCCGGCGGAGTCGAGATGGTGGTGGATCGCCAGCCGGTCGGGATGGCCGGCCACCAAAGCGGTCAGCGCGTCGCGGAAGATGACCGAGTCGGCGTCGCGGTTGGCGTAGAACAGCCGGATCGGCCGGGTGCCGAGCTGCAGCACCTGCTTGACGATCGAGAACACCGGCGTCACGCCGCTGCCGCCACAGAACGCGACGATCGGGGCGCCGCCCGAGCGTTCGCAGAACACCCCCGACGGTGGCATCAGTTCGAGCTCGTCGCCGGCGCGCACGTTGTCGTGCAGCCAGTTCGACATCACACCACCCGGGACGCGCTTGACGGTGACCGCCAACCGGTCGTCGGTGGCTGGGGCGCTCGACATCGAATAGCAGCGCAACACGTCGGCACCGTCGAGGTGGATGCGCACCGTGCAGAACTGTCCCGGTTCGTAGCGGTACAACTCCGCGATCTCGTCGGGGACGTCCATCACGAACGTGCGGGTGTCGGCGGTCTCGTCGACGACCTCGTGAACGCGCAGCGGATGGAACGCATGGCGCCGAACGATGTCACGGTCGTCCGTGCCACGCTCGGTGGCGTCAGCTGCGGCCGAGTCGGCTGCGTTCCCGGTCGCGGACATCGGCCGGATACGTTACTCTACGTGGACGGGAATGCAATTCTCGCACGCCGGGCGGGGCGCCCGGTGGGGGATTGCCGACCGCTGAGCGGCCGTTGGTAGGTTCGCGTCGCTAGCCCTCGAGAGGAGTTCTGGGTGCATCTTTCTTCCATGCTCGACATGGTCGAGTCGGGTTGTTCCGACCGGTCGTTGCTCGGCACGGGTGACGAACAGTTGACCGGTGGCGACCTGGCCCGGCTGGCGCGTGCGGGCGCGACCACGGTCGGTGACCGCGGGGCGGTGGTGTACGTCGGTGAGAGCCATCCGCACCTGCCGGTCGCGTTGTTCGCGGCGGCGGTGGCGGGCGTGCCGTACGTGCCGATCAACTACCGGCTCGAAGATGCCCAGTTGCGCGACCTCGTGGGCGCGCAGACCGACGCGCTGGTGCTGACCGATGCGCCGACCGCGGCGCGCCTCGACGGGTTGGGTGCGCTCACGCTCGATGCGTGGTTGGAGTCGTTGCCCACCGAGTTCGAGCTGCCCGAGCCGCGCTACGACGACGACGAGGTCGCGGTCGTGCTCTACACCTCGGGCACGACGTCGGCGCCGAAGGCCGCGCTGTTGCGGCACCGGCACCTGATGGCCTACCTGCTGGGTTCGGTCGAGTTCGCCAGCGCTGGTGACGACGAGACGGTGCTCGTCGCGGTGCCGCCGTACCACGTGGCGGGGGTGGCGAACCTGCTGTCGAACCTGTTCGCCGGGCGACGGTTGGTGTTCCTCCGCTCGTTCGACCCGCAGGTGTGGCTCGACACGGTGCGCACCGAGGGCGTCACCAACGCGATGGTCGTGCCGACGATGCTCGCCCGGATCGTCGCCGCGCTCGACGGCGAGATCGCGGACACCCCGACGTTGCGGACGTTGTCCTACGGCGGGGCGAAGGTGTCCGAACGGGTGCTGCGCGACGCGATCGTGGCGTTCCCGACCACAGGGTTCGTCAACGCCTACGGCCTGACCGAGACCGCCTCGACGATCGCCGTGCTGGGCCCCGACGACCACCGCGACGCGATGACCTCCGACGACGAGGCGATCCAGCGCCGGCTGTCGTCGGCCGGCAAGGTGCTGCCGATGATCGAAGTCGAGGTCCGCGACGAGCTCGGCCGGCCGCTGCCGGTCGGGGAGACCGGGATGCTGTTCCTGCGCGGCGAACAGATCTCCGGCGAGTACGCCACCGGCAGCCTGCTCGACAGCGACGGCTGGTTCTGCACCCGCGACCACGGCTGGGTTGATCCCGACGGCTACCTGTTCATCGAGGGTCGCGCCGACGACACGATCATCCGCGGTGGGGAGAACATCGCCCCGGCCGAGATCGAAGAGGTCCTCCTGGCCCAAGCGGCCGTGGCCGAAGCGTGCGTGGTCGGCATCCCCGACGACGAGTGGGGCCAGCGCATCGAAGCCGCCGTGGTGCTGCGCGAGGGCGTCGAGGCCGACGCCGACGAACTCCGTGATGCGGTGCGCGCCACCCTGCGCGGTTCGAAGACCCCCGACCGGATCGTGTTCCGCACGTCGCTTCCGCACACCGACACCGGCAAGATGTTGCGTCGCGTGGTCTTGCAGGAGCTGCTCGAGTCACCATCCACCACCTGATCCACACCCGTCCCGATAGCGATCGTTCCGTTCCGTTCCGACAAGGAGAACCGAAGATGTCCCTCAGCCTCAAGCCCGGCACCCGGCTGTACAGCGCGGTGTGCGCCACCGAACTGATCGCCGTCAAGGCGCCTGCCGACGCCGTCGAGCTCACCATCGGCGGAGCGCCCGCCCTCACCGACGCCGCCGAGCGCGACGGCTCGGGAACGGTGGCCGAAGGCTTCGACGGCGGCACGTTGATGGGCAAGCGCTACGTCGACGAGGGTGAGACGATCGAACTGCTGTGCACCAAGCCCGGCGAAGGTTCGCCCGCGCTCGACGGCGCCCCACTCGTGCTCAAAGACGCCAAGCCGCTCCCCGCCAGCGACTGAAACGATCGCCTCGTCGCTGGCGCTTGCCTCGGCGGAACCACAGTCACGATTTCGGCAGCCATCACGACCTCTCCGCGACGCGGCGGCGGTAGATCGAGGGGGCCTCGCCGGCGTGACGCCGAAAGGCGCGGGTGAACGCGCTGACGTCCTCGAACCCCACGGCGATCGCGACGTCGAGGACGGTGCGATCGGGTTCGGCGAGCAGCGCCATGCTCCGCAGCAGCCGTGCCTGCAACAGATAGCTCCGCCACGGCATGCCGAGCGCGGCGGTGAAGTGGCGTCGCAGCGTCCGCTCGGACACGCCGATGCTCGCACACACGTCGTCGACCGAAGTGGTCGCGAGATGGGTCTGGGTGTGTGCGATCGCGGCGGCCACGATCGGATCGTCGGAGGTCGGCAGGCTCAGCGGTGCTTCGTGTTCGAGCGCCTCGCCGACGAGGTGCCCGAGGGTGCGGAAGAAGTGATCGGCCACCGGGTCGTCGTCGGCGCGCGTGATCGGCCACCGCGCGGCGTGCAGGACCATCTCGCGGATCAGCGGTGACGCCGCGACGATGCGGACGCGATCGTCCGGCACCGCGACCAGCGACGGCTCGAAGAGGACCGAGAAGGTCGTGACCGACGCGTGCAGCGTCGCCTGATGCACGCAACCAGCCGGGATCCACGCCGCCTGATGCGGTGGCAGGAGGTACGTGCCGGCGGCGGTGTCGACTTCGACCGCGCCCTGCAACGCGTACTCGATCTGGTGCAGGTCGTGCCAGTGCCAGCCCGTGGTCAGACGCTCGCCTTCGTAGACCAGGCCGCCCCCGGTCACGCGGCCGCCTTCACGTAGGTCGATGAACCCCAGATTGGTCGATGCGCGATCGCTCCAACTCCCACCGCCGGACGGGGCGGCCGGGCGCGGGCGCGTCGACCAGCCGATGTTGCCGACCGAACGGCCGGCGGCCGTTTCGGCGCGATCTTTGACCGATTGTGCGGAGACGGCCACAGTTGAGCAGGGTACAACGGACGTAGCGTTGGTCACACCACCGACCGATCGGCCGTCACCGGCCGCTGTTCCGAGGGAGACGTACACAATGGACATCAACGATCTGGTTCTGGTGAGCATCGACGATCACGTCGTGGAGCCACCGAACATGTTCGACGGGCGCCTGGCGTCGAAGTACGTCGACGACGCGCCACGAGTGGTGAAAGACGACAACGGCGTCGACCGGTGGATGTACCGCGGCAACCAGACCGGCGTCGTCGGTCTCAACGCGGTGGTGTCGTGGCCGAAGACCGAGTGGGGCTTCGACCCGGCCGGGTTCGACGAGATGCGCCCGGGCTCGTACGACATCCACGCCCGGGTGCGCGACATGGACGTCAACGGCATCACGGCGTCGATGTGCTTTCCGACCTTCGCCGGGTTCAGCGCCGGCCACTTCCGTCACGTCAAGGACGAGACGACCAACGCCGTCATCCGCGCCTACAACGACTGGCACATCGAGGACTGGTGCGGCGCCTACCCGGACCGCTTCATCCCGTTGGCGATCGTGCCGGCCTGGGACCAACAAGAGACGATCGCCGAGATGAAGCGGGTCGCCGGCAAGGGCGCCAAGGCCGTCACGCTGCCCGAGCTGCCGCACCTCGACGGCCTGCCGAGCTACCACGACATGGACCACTGGGGCCCGATCTTCGAGGCCTTGATCGACAACGGCCTGGTGATGTGCCTGCACATCGGCCAGGGGTTCGCCGCCCTGCAGATGGCCCCCGACGGCCCGATCGACAACCTGATGGTCATGGCGTGCCAGATCTCGATGCTCGGCGCGCAGGACCTCTTGTGGGGCCCGGCGATGCGCCGCTACCCGGAACTGAAGATCGCCTTCTCCGAAGGCGGTATCGGCTGGATCCCGTTCTACCTCGACCGCTGCGACCGCCACTTCACCAACCAGGTGTGGCTGCACGGCCGCGACGAGTTCGGCGGTCGGCTGCCCTCGGAGATCTTCCGCGAGCATGCGCTGGCCTGCTACGTCACCGACCCGACATCGCTCGGGCTGCGCAACGAGATCGGCATCGACATCATCGCCTGGGAGTGTGACTACCCGCACTCGGATTCGATGTGGCCCGACGCCCCCGAACAGATGAAGCGCGAGCTCGACGCGGTCGGGGCGACCGACGAGGAGATCGAGAAGATCTCCTGGCAGAACGCGTGCCGTTTCTTCGACTGGGATCCGTTCCAGAACGGTGCCCGTGCCGATCACACCGTCGGCGCGCTCCGGGCGCGGTCGACCGACGTCGACGTGTCGACCACGACCCGCGCCGAGTACGCCGCCCGGTACGCTCTCGCCCGCTGAGCGATCGCCCCCGGCATGCCGGGACAGCCAACGCGAGAACAAGGTTCTCCAGACGGGAGAAGCAGGCGGAGTGAGGCTCGCCGATGACGCGATCTGCATTTCCGGTCCGGTAGTGTCGGTCGCATGTCGAACACCGGTACGACACCTGTCAACGGCACCGAGGGTGCCGGCGCGTCCAGCGGCGCGTCCACCGAGGAGACGTCCAACGGCGACGGTGTCTGGCGCGAGCGGGCGATCGAACGCTCCACCCGCGCCGCTCGTGAGCGTGCCGCGGTGCGCGTCCAGCAGTTCCTGAACGCCGCCCGCGAGATCATCGCCGAGAAGGGGTCGACCGAGATCACCGTCCAGGAGGTCGTCGACCGCTCGAAGCAGTCGCTGCGCAGCTTCTATCAGTACTTCGACGGCAAGCACGAGCTCCTCCTCGCCCTCTTCGAAGAGGAGATGGGCGAAGCGGTGGCCCGCATCGGCCGCGCCACGGCCGACGGCGACCCGCTCGACCGGCTCGAGCGAGCCGTGGTCATCCTGTACGAGCTGTGCTCGCCGGCCGAGCTGTCCGAGCAGCCGCTCTTCCTCGACTTCGCGCAACGGCTGCTGGTCACCCATCCGGCCGAGGTCGCCAGCGCCTACGCGCCTCTGCTCGAGTACATCGTGACCGTCGTCGAGGAGGCGGGCGCCGCGGGCCTGACCCGGGCGGGCCGACCCCGCCGTCAGGCCGCCATCGTGCTCCAGGCGGCCACCACCACGGCCGGCCGGAGTGCGGGTGGGCGCCAACCGATCTCGGCGGCCGAGATGTGGGAGTTCTGCCTCCACGCGATCGCGCCGGACGACGTCGTTGCGAAGCGGATCGAATCGGTCCCCAGCGCCGCGGGCTGACGACCGTCGGGGGTGGACTGAGAACATAGTTCTCCATTTCTGAGAGTGTGTTTTTGCACTGGGGAAATAGTCGCTATCATCCGCTGAATGCCACCGGGGACGACGAGCGCCGCACCGGCACCGATCGGTGTGCTTTTCGACGATGCGGTGCGACGGGCAGGCGACGCGCCGGCGCTCCGGGTCGGCGACGAGGCGGTGACCTACCGCGAGCTGGCCGTGATCGTCGATCACGTCGAGGCGACACTTGCCGAGCGTGGGGTCGGCCGCGGCTCGCGGATCGCCCTCAGTGCCGGGAACTCGGTGGAGTTCGTCGCCGTCGTGTTCGCCGCCGCCCGCCTCGGCGCCGTGATCGTGATGGTGAGCACGGCGTGGCGCGAGCGCGAGGTCGTTCATGCCTTCGACCTCACCGCCCCGACCCATGTCGTGCACGACGGGTCGGGTGCCACCGCCCTCGACGAGCTGTTCGCCGACCGGCCGCAGATCCGTGTCGAGGAACTGTTGGCCAGTGAACCGCAACCGAGCGATGCCACCGGGCAACGTGCGCTCGACCACGGGCCGGTCGATCTCGACGACCTCGCGGTGATGGTGTTCAGCTCCGGCACCACCGGGCTCCCCAAGGCGGTGCGGCACTCCCACCGATCGGTGTTCCACGCCACCGTGCACTGGATCGAGGGGCTCGGCCTCAGCGCCGACGACCGCTTGCAGATCGCCACGCCGCCGTTCCACATCCTCGGCCTGCTCAACATCTACGCGGTCGTGGCCGCCGGCGCCAGCGTGCGGCTCCACCGCCGCTTCGACCTCGACACGGTGCTGCGGTCGATCGGCCGTGACGGCGTCACGATCGAGATGGCCGTCGCCCCGATCGCGCTGGCGATGGCGTCGCATCCCGGGCTGGAACAGTTCGATCTGTCGAGCCTGCGTTACATCATGTGGGGCGCGACTCCGGTCACCGCATCGGTCGCCGACACCGTCACCCGCCGCACGGGAGTCCGCTTCCTCGCCGCGTACGGTGCGAGCGAACTGCCCGTCATCGCCGTGAACCCGGTCGATCGACCCGACACGTGGCGGCTCGACTCGGTCGGCGTGCCGCCCACTGGCGTCGAGCTCGCGGTGCGCGACCTGGCAACTGGCGCCGTGCTCCCACCCGGGCGCACCGGCGAGATCATCGGGCGCGGACCCTCGTTGATGTTGGGCTACCTGCCCGACGACGCGACCGCCGAGGTGTTCGTCGACGGGTGGTACCGCACCGGTGACGTCGGTGCGATCGATGCCGCCGGCTGGGTGACGATCACCGACCGCGTCAAGGAGATGATCAAGGTCAACGGCTTCCAGGTCGCTCCCGCCGAGATCGAGAGCGTGCTGCTCGCCGAACCCGGAGTGGTCGACTGCGCCGTGTTCGGGGTGCCCGACGCGGCGACCGGCGAGGCCGTGATCGCCGCGGTGGTCCTCGATGCCCGAGCGTCGGTCACCGCCGACGAGCTGCGCTCGCGGGCCAGCGACCAGCTGGCGAGCTACAAGAAGATCAGGGAACTCACGGTGATCGATCAGATCCCGCGGCTTCCCTCCGGCAAGGTGCTGCGACGCGAGCTCGCGGCGAATCACGGGAGCTGAGGCACATGGACGCCAGACCGACCGCCGAGCAACGCGAGCTGGAGGCGGCTGCGAGCCGGCTCGCGGAGAAGCTGGGCCCTGGCACCGTCGGCGGGCTCGGCGACCTCGACCGGCGCGACCGGCTCGATGCGTCGATCGTCCAGGCCGGATGGCGACAGCTCCGAACCGGTTCGGTCGACGAGCCGCTCGCCTCGGGAGTCGAGGCCGCCATGGTGGCGCGGGTGCTCGCTCGTGGCGCCTGCGACGTCGCGTTCATCGGGCCGGTCCTCGCCCACGACCTCACGCGGCGCGCCGGTCTCCCGACCGACGACGACGCCGCCATCACGATCGCCGTCACGACCGACCTGCGGTCGCTGGCCACCTCCGACGGCGTGGCCGTCGACGCGGCCGGTTCGAGCGGCGCGCTGTTGTTGATCGACGGCGCCGTCGCCGAGGCGCCGATCGACGGGCGCCATCCCGCCTCCGACGATCCGACCGGCCACGGAGTCGATCTCACCCGCCACGTCACCTCCATCGGCCCGGCCCCAGGAGCGCCCAGCGCACGAGGTTCGCTGACGGCCGACGACCTGCTCGCGTGGGAGGCGCTGGCGGTCACCCTGACCGCCGCTGACCTCGTCGGGGTGATGGAGGGGGCGCTCGCGCTCACCGTCGACTACGCCAAGGATCGTCGCCAGTACGGCGCACCGATCGGCTCGTTCCAGGCCGTGCAGCACCTGCTCGCCGAGGCCAAGGCGCTCACCGAGGGTGCGCTGAGTGCGACGGAGTACGCGGCGTGGGCCGTCGACGCCCTCGACCCGGTCGAGGCCCGGATGGCGGCGGCGGTGGCGAAGGCATACGCGGGCCGCGGCGCCCGCACCGTCTGCGAGACCGCGATCCAGGTGCACGGCGGCATCGGCAACACCTGGGAGTGCATGGCCCACGTGTACCTGCGTCGTGCCCTGCTGTCGACCGAACTGTTCGGCAGCGACGGCGCGCAGCTGTCGCTGCTCGCCGCCCGACGATGGGGAGCCACCGATGGACTTTCGTGATTCACCCGACGAGGCCGAGTTCCGCCGGCGCATCCGCACCTGGCTCACCGAACAGCCCGACATGCTCGGTCGCAAGCACAGCGACGACAGCTACTGGACCTCGCTCGGCGAGTGGCACCAACGGTTGTACGAGGCCGGGTTCTTCGCGCTGACGTGGCCGAAGCAGTACGGGGGTCGTGAGCTCCCCCCGGTGTTCGAGGTGATCGTCGACGAGGAGCTCGCGCTCGCCGGCGCCCCGCCGAAGCCGAGCCTCGGCTACCTCATCCAGGGCATCAGCCGCCATGGCAACGACGCGGTCAAGGAACGCTTCCTGCCGGGCCTGATCAACGGCCGCGACCGTTGGTGCCAGGGCTTCAGCGAGCCCGACGCCGGATCCGATCTGGCGTCGCTGCGCACCACGGCCACGCTCGACGGCGACGAGTACGTGCTCCACGGGCACAAGATCTGGACGAGCTACTCCGACGTCGCCGAGTGGTGCATCGTGCTTGCCCGCACCGATTCCGAGGTGCCCAAGCACAAGGGCCTGTCGGCGTTCGCCGTGGTGATGGATCAGCCAGGCATCGAGCAGCGACCCTTGAAGATGATCAACGGGGTCACGACCGAGTTCGGCCAGGTCGTGTTCGACGGCGCCCGAGTCCCGGCGGCGAACATGATCGGCGAGCCGGGGGAGGGGTGGCCGCTGGCGATGACCATCGTCAGCCACGAGCGCGAACCGGCCGAACTGGGCTTCGCCTCGCGCTACCTCAAGGCCGTGCAGGACCTGGAGGAGATCGCCCGGCGCGATCCGGCCGCGGTGTCGGCCGAACGTGCCAACGAGTTGGCGTGGGCCTACGTCAACGCGGAGATGCTGCGGATCCACACCGCCCGCCGGCTGTCCGAGCGCTTCGACGGCGTGAACCACGGCCCTGACGGCTCGATCGACAAGCTGTTGATGACCTGGGCCGAACAGACCGTGGGTCATGCCGCGCTGTCGATCGGTCTCGCCGACGCGATCACCGGTGGCGCCGCCGATCAACTCGACTTCTACCTGTACAGCCGGGCCCAGAGCGTGATGGGTGGCACGTCGCAGATCCAGAAGAACATCATCGCCACGCGGATCCTCGATCTGCCCGTCAAGTGAGGGAACCCACCATGTACGACGTCCCCGAAGAGATCGTGGTCGAGGCCGATGGCCCGATTCGCATCGTGCGCCTGAACCGCCCCGACGAGCTCAACGCGGTCAACCACGTGCTGCACGAGGGGCTCGCCGACCTGTGGCCGCAGATCAGTCTCGACAAGTCGGCTCGGGCGGTCGTGCTGACCGGGAACGGCCGGGCGTTCTCCGCCGGCGGGGACTTCAACTACATCCGTGAGCTGTCGGAGGACTTGGCCCTGCGCCGGGTCACGATCGAGACGGGAAAGCGCATCGTGGTGAACATGGTGCAGTGCCGTGTGCCGGTCGTCGCGGCCGTGCAGGGACCGGCCGTCGGCCTCGGGTGCAGCCTCGTGTCGCTGTCCGACGTGGTGTACATGAGCAACAAGGCACACCTGGCAGATCCCCACGTGGTCGTCGGGCTGGTCGCCGCCGACGGCGGACCGATCACCTGGCCCCTGCACACGAGCCTGCTGTTGGCCAAGGAGTTCGCCTTCACCGGCGACCGGATCACCGCCCAGCGGGCCTACGAGATGGGCCTGGCCAACCACGTGTGCGAACCCGACGAGGTGTTCGATCAGGCGGTGGCGTGCGCCCGGCGCATCGCCAAGCTGCCGCAGTACGCGGTGGAGTCGACCAAGCGGGTGCTGAACATGCACATGGAGCGCGCCGTGCTGGCGACGATCGACTTCGCGCTCGCCTGCGAGTACGAATCGTTCGCCACCGACGAGCTGAAGGCCAACCTCGCCGCCGCCCTCGACAAGCCCTGACCCCGTTCGTTCTGGCCCCGTCCCCAAACGCACGACCCGTTCGTTCTGGCCCCGTCCCCAAACGAACGGGGCCCGAACGAAGCGTGACCGTCAGACGGTCGCGGGGGTGCCGGCGGGGGCGTCGGCGGCGGGCGTGTTCTCGACGTTCATGAGCTTGGCGAGGTTGCCGCCCATGAACTTGGCCACCAGCTCGGGGCCGTGGTGCTCGAGGTCGTCGGCGTACGCGGCCGGGTGCTCGAGGCCCTCGGGGTGCGGGTAGTCGGAACCGAACAGCACCTTGTCCTCACCGAGGAGGTCGGCGAGCTTGCCGTAGTCCTCTTCCCAGAACGGGCTGATGTGGATGCAGCGGCGCATCGCCTCGACCGGGTTCTCCGGGAAGTCCTGCGGCATCTTCTTGTACGTGTCCTTCATCGCCTGCTGGAGCGGAGCGACCCAGGAGCCGCCGTTCTCGACGACAGCCACCTTGAGCGTCGGGAACCGGGTCAGCGCACCGTGGGCGACGAGCGACGCGACCGCGTCTTCGATCGGACGCCACGACGACAGCATGCGGAACGCAGCCGGCTGGAACGGCAGCATCTCCTGGTCGCTGCCCTCCCACCAGTTGGCGATCTGGTCGTAGCCGCTGTCGGAGGAGTGGAGCGCCACGAGGATGTCGAGTTCGACGACGCGCTTCCAGAACGGGTCGAACTCGGGCAGCGCGAACGAGCGCGTGCCGCGGAAGCCGGGGACCGGCGCCGGGCGGATGAGCACGACCTTGGCGCCGCGCTCGGCGACCCATTCGAGCTCCTCGATCGCCTTGTCGACGATCGGCAGGGTGATCACCGGGGTCGAGAAGATGCGGTTCTCGTAGTCGAACTGCCAGGTCTCGTACATCCACTCGTTGAGGGCGTGGATGGCGGCGTGCAGGAAGTACACGTCGTGCTTCATCCGCTCCTCGATCACGCTGGCGAGCGTGGGGAACATGAGCGAGCGGTCGATGCCCTGCTCGTTCATCAGCTCGAGGCGCGAGACGGGCTCACGGAACGCCGGCGGCGACTTGATGGGCTCACCGAACAGCTCGCGGCGGCTCTTCCCCTCGGGGTTGCCCTTGCGGTAGTACTCCTCCTGGGCACCCGGGCGAGCGACGACGTCGAACGTCGGGTTGGGGATGTACTCGGAGATCTTGCCGCCCACGGCGAGCTTCGTGCGGCCGTTCTCCAGCTTCACGTACTGCAGCTGGCTGCGGTACCGGTCGGGGAGGTGCCGGGTCAGCGCTTCGGGCGGCTCGTAGAAGTGGTTGTCGGCGTCGAAGATGGTGATGCCGGATGCTGTGGTCATCGTTGCCTCGTCTGTTCTCTCGGGACTTTGCGAGCGGGTGGGTCGGGTCTGCGGGAGGGGTGAATAACGACATCCTCGCAGAGCGAGAATGACATTCTCTCGTTGCTCATTGTCTCAAAGGACGCCGGAATTTGCAAGGTGGGCGACGAGCTCGCGTGTCCGTCGGCTCGACTCGAGCAGTTGTTCGCGGCCCTCGCCGATCGGCAGGACACGCACGGAGAGATCCGTGACCCCGGCGTCGGCGAACGACGCGAGCCGGGCCCGGATCGCCTCCTCGTCACCCGCCGCCAGGATGTCGGACACGCCCGTTGCATTGCCCTGGTCGAGCAGGCGCTGGTAGTTCGGCGACACCGTCGCCTCGCTGAGCACCCGGTCGGCACGGGCCTTGGCGGTGTCGATCTCGCTGGGCAGGCACAGGCAGATCGGTACTCCGGCGACGATGCGTGGCGCGGGGCGACCGGCCTCGGCGGCGGCGTCGTTGAGCTTCGGTGCGATGTGGCCCTCGATCGCCTTCTCGTCGGCCAGCCACAGGATGGTGCCGTCGGTGCGGGCACCGGCGAGGCGCAGCATCACCGGGCCGAGCGCGGCGAGCATCACCTGCATGCGCGGAGCGTCGGTCACGTGCATCGGGTTGTGGATGCGGAACGAGTCGTTCTCCACGTCGACCGGGCCGGGGCCGGCCATCGCCGCGTCGAGCGTGTCGAGGTAGTCGGCCGTCAGGGCGGCGGGCCGCTCGTACGGAAGGCCCAGCATGTCCTCGATGATCCAGTGGTGCGACGGCCCGAGGCCGAGCGTGAAGCGACCCTCAGCGACGAGCTGCGTCGAGAGGGACTGCTGGAGGAGCGCGACCGGATGTCGCGACTGCAACGCCACCACGGCCGTGCCGACCTCGATGCGCGACGTCGCGTGGGCGATCAGCGCGGCGGCAGTCATGGCGTCGAACTCGTCGGGCACCTGCGGGATCCACACCGAGCTGAGCCCGTGTTCCTCGGCCCAGGTCGCGTCGCTGAGCATCCGTTCGACCTTCGTGGCGTAGCGATTCCGTTCGGGTCCGACCATCAAGCCGATGCGCATGCCGAGAACCCTACTCTCCTAGAGTGAGAGCACAAGTTCCACGTCCGGCGCTTCCGTGAGGATGACCGTTCGGCGGAGCGGCCGAAGGAGACTCATCGACATGGACCACACACGCGGCCACGAGCACGCCGTCACCACGCTGTCCGAGCGCAGCGGACCACTCACCGACATCCGCATCATCGACCTGACCGCGGCCCTCGCGGGACCGTTCTGCACGATGCTGCTGGCCGACCTCGGCGCGGACGTGATCAAGGTGGAGCCGCCGAGGGGCGACTTCACCCGGTCCGGCGGTCCCTTCACCAAGGGCGACACCGAGCACCACTACGGCGGCTACTTCGCCAGCGTCAACCGCTCGAAGCGCAGCATCGTGCTCGACCTCCAGCAGGAGGCCGACCGCGCGACGCTGCGCGACCTCGTCCGCACGGCCGACGTGGTCGTCGAGAACTTCCGGGTCGGTGTGCTCGACAAGCTCGGCCTCGGCTACGAATCGTTGGCCGCCATCAACCCGCGCCTCGTGTACGGCGCGGTGCGTGGCTTCGGCGACCCGCGGACCGGTGAGAGCCCGTACGCCGACTGGCCCGCCTTCGACGTGGTGGCCCAGGCGATGAGCGGCCTCGTGGCGACGACGGGCGAGCCCGGCACGTTCGGCACGCGGATCGGCCCGAGCGTCGGCGACATCTACCCGGCCACGCTGCTCGCGCTCGGCATCGTGTCGGCCGTGCACGAGGCGCGGCGCACCGGCCAGGGGCAGTTCGTCGACGTGGCGATGTACGACGCGCTGGTGGCGATGTGCGAGGAGACGATCTACCGCTGGAGCTACTGGGGTCGCCACGACGAACCGCACGGCAACACCCACCAGATCCACCTGCCGTTCGGGGTGTTCGCCACCGCCGACGGCGCGGTCGCGCTTGCCGCGCCGACCAACCACTGGCCGATCCTGTGCGAGGTGATGGGCCGGCCCGAGCTGATCGACGACGAGCGCACGCGCGACAACCGGGCCCGCAACAAGAACCGGGCGATGGTGCTCGAGATCGTCGAGGGCTGGCTGGCCGAACGCACGACCGCGCAGGTGCTCGCCGAGCTCGGCGGCAAGGTGCCGGTCGGGCCGGTGAACGACAACGAGATGCTGTTCGAGGATCCGCACCTCGCCGCCCGTGAGATGCTCGTGGCGATCGAGACGCCGGGCACCGAGCGACCGACCGTGTTCGCCAACTCGCCGATCAAGTTCAGCCGCACGAAGTCGGGCGTCAACCGGCGGCCACCATTGCTCGGTGAGCACGGCGCCGAGGTGCGGGCCGAGATCGAACAGCACAACGACGAGGGAGCAGAGTGATGACGTACCGCATCGCAGTGATCGGTGGCGACGGGATCGGCCCGGAGGTCACGGCCGAAGCGGTCAAGGTGCTCCGCGCCGCTGGTGCCGACATCGAGACGACGGAGTTCGACCTCGGTGGTGGCCGGTACCTCCGCGACGGCGAGGTGCTGAGCGCCGGGACGATCGACGAGCTCCGCGGCCACGACGCGATCCTGTTCGGCGCCGCCGGCCGGCCCGACGTGCAACCAGGCATCCTCGAACGTGGCCTGATCGTCGGCATGCGTATCGCCTTCGACCTCTACATCAACGAGCGGCCGTTCGAGGGCACCGCGCCCGGTCACGATCGGCCGCACGAGTTCGTGGTGATCCGCGAGAACACCGAAGGCCCCTACATCGGCGACGGCGGCTTCCTGCGCAAGGGCACGCTCGACGAGGTCGCGACGCAGGGCTCGGTCAACACCCGCATGGGCGTCGAGCGGGCGGTGCGCTACGCGTTCGACCTCGCCCGCCGTCGTGACCGCCGGCGTCACGTGACGATGGTGCACAAGACGAACATCCTCACCTTCGCCGGCGATCTGTGGGAGCGCACGTTCAACCTCGTCGCCGCCGACTACCCGGACATCGAGACCGCCTACCAGCACGCGGACGCGGCCTGCATCTACTTCGTGCAGGACCCGCATCGCTACGACGTCGTCGTCACCGACAACCTGTTCGGCGACCTGCTCACCGACCTCGGTGGCGCGGTGTCGGGCGGCATCGGCCTCGCCGCGAGCGCCAACCTCAACCCCGCCCGCACCGGCCCGTCGATGTTCGAGCCGGTGCACGGCTCAGCGCCCGACATCGCCGGCCAGAACAAGGCCAACCCGACGGCCGCGGTGCTGTCGGCGGCGATGATGATGGAGTTCCTCGGCGAGCCCGACATCGGCGTCCGCATGCGCGCCGCCTGTGCCCACGCCGGCACCGGCTCGACCACCGAGGTGGGCGACCGCATCGCGACCGCCGCTGACGCGCGCGACCGCAGACAGGCCCAGGAAGTATTGGGCGAGTCAACCGCCGAGTGACTTCCGGGTGTCGGCGAGCAGCAGGTAGAGGTGCAGCGGGTCGGTGGGCGAACGCGTGAAGCCGAGCTTTTCGTAGAACCCAGCGGCCTGCTCGTGGATCGCGTGGACCAGCAGGATACGGACACCGATGCGGTCGGCTGCGGCAAGCGTCGAGAGGATCGCGTCTCGCACCAGGAAACGTCCAAGGCCGGAGCCTTGCGCCTTCGTGTCGATCGCCAGTCGGCCCATGAGGACCGCTGGCACGGGGTTGGGTGCGTTGCGGCGCACCTTGCCGGGCAGGTCGGCATGCTCGACGGCAACGGCTGACAGCGTGTAGTAGCCGAGCAGCTCGTCGGTGTCACCGTCGAGGCAGACGTAGCAGCGCCCGAGGTCGGCGAGATGGTTGGTGAGCGCTCGGTCCGCGAGGTAGCGGTCGAGGGACTCTTCGCCGGAGTCGAAGTCCGTCGTGTTGTCGGTCGGCGCGATCGGGCGCGGCTGCTGCGGATTCACTGGTCCCAGGGGGCAGGTTCGTCGAGCAGCTCGGCCAGCTCAGGGATCCGCTTGGCTGGACGATCGAGGATCGCGGCGAACTCCGTCCATGCGGCGTCGTCGAGACGGAACACGCGACGGTCAGCCAGAGTGTCCTCGGCGCGGGTCACGGCTGCGGTCGTGACGAATTCGGTCAGCGACTGCCCGGTGACGGCAGCAGCGTCACGGATCAAAGCGTCTTGATCCTGCGTGAGGCGCATGGCAAGACGAGCTTCCTTGCGGCGAGTTGCCTCGGGTGTCACGGCCATGCGAAGAGTGTACGCCTATTGTGCCAACAGAGCGACCCGAGGTCGTGGTGGCTGCGGCACGATCCTCGGCCGATCTGAACCCGATCACCGTGTCGACGGTCAGGGTCGGCAGACGCGTTCCGGTCGTCGCGTTCGAGGCGATCGATCCGACCTCGGACACCGTCCGAGCGTTCACCGCGATCAGATAGGCCGCCGAGAGACGATCGGCGACCTCGTTCGGATCGATGGCAGAGCTTTGCAACAGGCCGGGGGCAACAACGAGGTGACGCGGTGACGGCGGCACGATCAGTGACGGCTGGAAGCGGATGGACTCCAGCGCTCGACTCGTCGTGGCCAGCGTCACGAACGGCGCCGCCAACCCCAGATTACGAGCCGGCGGTGGGCTTGTTGCAAGTCGACTTTTCTGCGCTCACTCGACGGCATGAACGCGGACAACGAGCACGAGGTCGTCGTTGCCGGAGGCGGGCCGACGGGGCTGATGTTGGCCGGCGAGTTGGCGTTGGCGGGCGTCGACGCGGTGGTCGTCGAGCGCCGCGAGACGTCCGTCGTCGACGGGTCGCGAGCCGGTGGACTCCACATTCGAACCTTGGAAGTGCTCGACCAACGCGGGATCGTCGACCGCTTCATCGAGGCGGGGCAGAAGTACCCCGCCCTCGGCTACGCCTACATCCGGCTCGACGTCGCTGATCAACCGACGCGGCACAACTACCTGCTCGCGCTGAAGCAGAGCGACTTCGAGCCGATGCTGGCGAACTGGGTCGAGGAGGAACTGGGCGTACGCGTCGTGCGCGGGCGAGAGGTGGTGGGGTTCGCACAGGACGACAACGCGGTCGACGTGGCCGTCTCGGATGGGACGACGCTGCGGGCGCGATTCCTGGTCGGCTGCGACGGTGGGCGGAGCCTGGTCCGCAAGACGGCCGGCGTCGACTTCGCCGGGTTCGACGCGTCGACCAGCTTCATCATCGCCGAGGCGGAGATGACCGAACCCCCCGTGGTCGGCATCCGACCGGAGGGCGGAGGGATCGGGCCGGTCGACCCGGCGTCACCAGGCGGCCCGTACGGCATCGTGTTGAAGGAGGCGCACGCCGATCGCACCACCGAACCGACGCTCGACGAACTTCGCTCCGCGATGATCGCCGCCTACGGCACCGACTTCGGGCTGCACAGCCCGACCCGGCTCTCGTACTTCACCGACATGTCGCGCCAGGCGGCCGAGTACCGCCAGGGCCGCGTGTTGCTGGCCGGCGACGCCGCCCACATCCACGCGCCGCTCGGCGGGCAGGGTCTCAACACCGGCGTGCAGGACGCGGTGAACCTGGGGTGGAAGCTGGCCCGAGTGGTGAAAGGGGAGTCGCCCGACTCCTTGCTCGACACCTACCACGCCGAACGCCACCCGGTCGGGGCGCGGGTGTTGGACAACACGATGGCCCAGACCGCGCTCGTCGTCGCCGACGACCGGCACAAGGCGCTCCACGCCGCGGTGGCCCGATGGCTCGCGCTCGACGAGCCGCGCAAGGAGGTCTCGGCGATGATCTCCGGGCTCGACATCCACTACGCCATCCACGGCGAGGTCGGCGGCGGCCATCCGCTCGTCGGTCGGCGCATGCCCGACCTCGACGTCCACACCGCTGAGGGCCCGACGCGGGCGTTCGCGATGCTGCACGCGGCTCGCCCCGTACTGCTCGACTTCGGCGCGTCCGTCGGCTTCGACGTCTCACCCTGGCCCGGGGTCCAGACGATTCACGCCCGGTACGACGGCCCGTGGGAGCTTCCGGTGATCGGCCAGGTCGCGGCGCCCAGCGCAGTGCTGATCCGCCCCGACGGCCACGTCGCCTGGACCGGCGACCTCACCGACTCCGACTGTCCGCGAGCCCTGACCACGTGGTTCGGTCCGCCCGGCTGACGCCCTCGGTGTGGAGGTTCAGGTCCAGCCCGGGACGCGTCCGGCGTCCGCGATCCACTTGTGACTTGTCCGTCGCGGGTCCTCTCTCAGACGTGGCGCTGATGCGCGACATCGTAGGTGAGCACCTCCGCCGCCCAGTTGCCGACCTTCTCGCCGGCGATGCGACCGCGTTGCGGCCATGGCGCGGTGAGGTCGACCGCACGCCCGCGGCTGACGACGGCGCGGATCCGCTCGCGGTCCTGGAGCACGGTGACGTCCGCGGACGGGTCGCCGTCGACGACCAGCAGATCGGCTCGGAACCCTTCGGCGACGACGCCCAGCTCGCCGGGCATGCGCATCGCGATCGCGTTGTTCTTCGTGGCGCACGTGATCGCCTCGATCGGCGACAGGCCGAGCTCGTCGACGAACACCTCGAGCTCGCGTGCGTGCCAGTGCCCGTACGGCGTGAGTGCGAACCCGGACTCGGAGCCGCACAACAACGGCACGCCGGCGTCGTAGGCCTGGCGAACCATGGCCGCGGTCGCCTTGATCTCGCCGCGGAACACGTCGGTCATCCCCGCCCCGGCGCCCACGCGCTCGCCGTAGTCGGCGAGGTTGGCGAGGAACGTGAAGGTGGGGCACAGCGCCGCGCCGCTGTCGACGAGCGCCTCCAGCGCCTCGTCGTCCATGAACGACGCGTGCAGGATCAGGTCGACACCCGCCCGCGCCGCGTCGCGGGTGGACGACGCGTTGCGGCAGTGGGCGACGACCGGCAC
>CAZYWK010000055.1:0-12494 GCA_964651825.1 uncultured Ilumatobacteraceae bacterium
GTGTTGAGGTTGAGCTTGCGGAAGCCCTTCATCGTCGAGAGCGCACCGACGCCGATGTTGACCGTGCCGTCGCCGGCCGGGAAGATCCAGCCGTAGCCGGGGATCGGCGTGCCGTGCTCGTCGCGCAGCGACAGGCACGCTTCGAGATGCTCGTCGGCGTGACGGGGTGTGGTGGCATACGTGCGGATCGCCAGCCCGAACGGTTCGTCCGGTACCCGATCGGCACCGAGCATGCGGGCGACCGCACCCTGCGCGCCAGCGGCCACGACGGTCAGCGCGGCGTCGACCCGGCAACCGTTCGCTTCCGCACCGACGACACGCTCGCCGTCGAGCACCGGCATGGCGTCGGCCTCCCAGACGACCTCGGCCCCGGCCTCCTGGGCGGCGTCGATGAGCGCGGCATCGAGCCGCCGCCGCGGCCATACCGCTCCGTGGTTCGGGAAGCGGTCGGTCGTCGGCCAATCGAGCTCGCGCACCTGCGAGCCGGCGATCATCCGCAACCCGCGGATGCGGTGTGCGTCGCCCAGGTCGATCTTCAACTCCTCCAGCGCGCCGACCGCCCGAGGGGTGAGCCCGTCACCGCACACCTTGTCGCGCCCGTGCACGCCCTTGTCGAACACCACGACCGATGCCCCGGCCCGGGCGGCGCGGATCGCGGCGGCTGCTCCAGCGGGCCCGCCCCCGATCACCGCCACGTCGACCCGTTTCACGCGCTACACGGTGCCGGGGGACGGGGCGAAAACCACCATTGGCCGGGGCGACATCGATCGTGAAACCGGCCACGCCGTGCGAGACTGGAACCTCATGACCGAGGCAGAAGCGTTCGACGAGGCTGCTGGTTCCTTCGCGCCGGTGCCGACGCTCACGACGCCGGCGCTGGTGTCGGTGCCGAGCGAACGCCCGGTCGATCCGGTGGGCGAGGCGGTCGTCGGCTTCATCGCCGAGCTGCTCACGTCGGCGGTCGTCACGCTCACGTACCACCGGGTAGGTGAGACCGTGTCGGCGGCCACCGACGTCGTCGACGACCTCGTGGTCGCCGAGGCATCGGCGGAGGTGCTGCCCCGATGGATCACCACCATCACCGTCGGCTTCAGCGACGCTGCCGGGGCCCGGATCGACTCGATCCCCGAGGCCCTCCGCGCGCTCCCCGCCGCAGCGTTGCGGGCGGCCCAGTCGTTCCGCCATGCGGCCGTCGGACGGGGCGGCCGGCTGACCCCGGCCGTCCAGCGGGCATTGCGCGACACGGTGATCGTCGAACTGTTGAGCCATCACCAGGGCCTGTCAGGACCCGAGTGTGCGCCGACCGATCTGCTGGCCGACACACTCGAGTACCTGATCGAGCTCAGCGGGGCGCGTGTGGAATCGCGCAACCTGACCCACGGCGTGGTGATCACCGATGCGCTCAGCGACGAACCCCGGCTCTCCGTGCCCTATCCGGCGGGCCTGCGCGACGCCAAGCGCAGCCCGCTGCTCTTCGACGGCATCCGGTCGGTGCTGATCGTCGACCCGAAGGGGCGGGCGCGCACCGAGCTCCAGGCGAACCGGCCCGAGCGGCTCCACCCGAGCGCCTCACCCCAGTCCGCGAGCGACCTCGACTTCGTCGACCGCGGCTCGCTCGTCGCGCTCACGACGCGACAGCTCGGTGGGATCGGCTTCTTCCTCCGCGAGGACCGCAGCATCTGGACGTTCCTCGACGGCCAGCCGCTCGTCATCCGTCGCAGCGAGCACTGGTCGGCGTTCCCGTTGTGGCTCGCCAAAGCGCTCGGTAAGGGGATCGGCGGCGGTCGGGCCGTCGACCTGATCGTGAGCGCCTCACTGATGGTGTCGATCCGCTCCGGCGGAGCGATCTACGGCATCGTCGACGACGTGGCGACGCTCGACGGGATCGTGGCGGTGAAGGATCGCTACGACCTGCGCAACGAGAGCGACGTCAACGCGATGCGTCCGGAGACCCGGCTGCACCACCTGATCGACGGCGGCGACCTCGACGCGGCGACCCTGGCCCGGCTCGGCGAGCTCGACGGCGCCACGATCCTCGATCGCGAAGGCAATCTCCTCGCCTACGGAGCGATCCTCACCAGCTCCGACAGCCAGCACGAGGGCGCCCGCACCGCGGCCGCGAAGTCGTTGTCGAACGTGGCGCTCGCGGTGTTGAAGGTGTCGGAGGACGGCGACATCACGGTGTTCCGGAGCGGGCGTCCGATCGTGACGCTGCTGCCGTCGGGGAACGCTCGCTGATCCGGCGGTCGAGCCAGCCGGCATCGACGAACGACAGCAGGCCGATGACCATCACCGGGCCGAAGAACCCGACGAGCATCAGCCCGTCGATCATCGAGTGCAACAGGATCGCGAGCACGATCAGCGCGAACCGGGCAGGCCTGTACCAGAGGAGCAGGGCGAGGGCCAGCTCGATCGCCAGCGCACCCCACGTGAGCATGGCGACGATCGGCACGTTGTCGGTCATGAACCACGGTGCGCCGATCCGCTGCAGGTCATCGAGGCGGAGCGCCGTCGACACCGCTGTGCCGTTGTGCCACGTCGACCCGCTCTTCGACCAGAACGCGAAGAAGTAGACGACGATCATCTGGAGCTGGACGAGCCGCAGACCCCACGGGGCAACGAGCGGTGCGGTCCACAGTGAATCGCGCCCATGGCGGCGCCACCGGTCGACCGACAGCGCCGCGCCCGTCGGGCAGAACGCGAGCAGCAGTGCGAGGTTGCGCAGGATCAGGTCGCCGGAGTTGAGGATGAGCGGGTTGCGTCGCTGGACGGCGACGAGGAGGAGGAACGACAGCACCAACCACGGAGTCGGATGCCAGCCGACGACGATCGCCACGCCAGCGAGCAGCAACACGACGAGGGCGACGACAGCTGTGCCGGTGGTGTCGAGGTCGGCGATGGTCCACCCGCCGGTCGTCGCGAAGCGGGGTGGCACCGGGCCGTCGCTCGCGAACCACGTGCCCGCATCGACGAGTGACGAGACCGTCCAGGCCAACAGCATCGATCCGTAGAGGACACGCACCATGGCGATGGTCCAGGCGGGGCGACGGTCGAACAGCAGCCGATCGAGCACACCGCTCACCCGTCGCGCGTCCAGGTGTAGAAGTCGAACTCGGCCCAGTCGCTGTCGACCGTGCCGTCGCTCGTGAGCGGCTCGTGGTCGCGCCAGCGGCGCACGAGCACCACCTCGACCGGGAGCTCACCATCGCGGCGGTGTTCCTCGGCGATCCACTCGGCGGTCGGTTCCCACAACGCGTCGGAGGCGTCGAGCCGGACGCGCTCTTGCCACTTCTGCCAGCGGTACTCCCGGTACGCCCCGATGATCGGGTCGAGCTCGGGAACGTCCCAGATCACCGCCGAGCCGTCGTCGAAGCGAACGATCGCCCGCACGTCGAGTGACTGGTTCCGCGGGTCGGGGCTGAACACGCCCCAGTCCTGGCTCAGCCCGAGCTCGTCGGCGGGCTTCCAGAGGGCGTCGATCTCGGAGCGCATCGGCCCGGCCGGCAGATTCGGCCCGACGATCCACACCGCCAGCACGGCGACGATCGTCACGACGACGATCCGCCCCCAGCGCGACCCGGCGAGCGCCGTGTGCCAGTCGTCGCGCTCGGGAGCGCTCAAGTCTCGAGTTGCTTGGCGAGAGACTCCACCGACTCGATGAACTCCTCGATCATCTCGATCACGACCTGCCCGGCCGACTTCGGCTGGTTCATCGCGCCGACGATCTGGCCGACGAAGTAGTTGGCGAGCTTCTCGGCGCCCGACCCCTTCGTGTAGGCGGCGCGGGCGATGCGCTGCTGGGCCTTCGCCGTCAGGATCGGCTGCAGGGGCATGCCGAGCGGGTCGGGAGTGTCGGCCCGCTCCCACTCGTCGGTCCACGACGACTTGAGCATCCGGGCGTGCTTGCCCGTGAGCGAGCGGGACCGGATCGTGTCGGCCGAGGTGGCGGCGAGGAACTTGTCCTTCACCACCGGATGGGTCTCGGCCTCGTCGGTGGTCAGCCACACCGAGCCGCACCACACGCCCTGCGCCCCGAGGGCCATCGCGGCCGCCATCTGCCGGCCGCGGCCGATGCCTCCGGCGCCGAGCACCGGGATGTCGACCGCGTCGACGATCTCGGGGATCAACACCATCGAACCGATCTCGCCGGTGTGCCCGCCCGCCTCGGATCCCTGGGCGATGATCAGATCGACACCGGCCGCCTGGTGTCGTTCGGCATGCTGCGGCCGGCCGGCCAGAGCGCCGATCAGGCGGCCCTCCTCCTTCACCCGGTCGATCAGGAACTGGGGCGGCGGGCCGAGCGCGTTGGCGACGAACGCCGTGCGGTGGGCGAGTGCGATCTCGAGTTGCGGCCCGGCGGAGTTGGCGCTGAACGGGGCGTTGCCGTCGTGGCCGGAGATCGCCGTCCCCGACCGGGTCGTGTCGTCGGCGGGCAGCTCGGGCACCTCGTAGCGGGCGAGGATGTCGTCGACGAACTCGCGGTGCGTGTCGGGGATCAGGGCCCGGATGTCGTCGAGGGAATACCCGCCGTCCTGGTCACCGGCGTACTTGGCCGGAACGATCAGGTCGACGCCGTACGGGCGGTCGCCGAGCTCCTCTTCGATCCAGGCCAGGTCGATCTCCAACTGCTCAGGGGAGTGGGCGACCGCCCCGAGCACGCCCAGGCCGCCGGCTTTCGACACCGCGGCCACGACGTCACGACAGTGGCTGAACGCGAAGATCGGGAACTCGATGCCGAGCATCTCGGTGGCGGCGGTCTTCATGGCGGGCTCCCTCGTACGTTCGATCGGCCGGGACCCCATTGTGGCGAACCGCCGGGCGGGTGGGCGAACCCGCTGCGAACTGTCAGCCGCAGTCGATGACGCCGGTGTGCGTACGGGGCGCCTCATCGCGTCCGCCGCCGGGATCGCCTGGGACCTCACCCGACCCGCCGATGCCCGCCAGCTCGCCGCGCCCGGAGCCGGGCATGACCTGCCAGGTGCCGACGAAGGCCCCGTTCTCCCACCCGACGAACTGGAGCAGCTCGGCGATCATGAACTCACCCGTCCCGCAACCCACGACCGTTCCGCGCACGAGGTACGTCGCGTTGAACGTCGCCAGGTTCGTGCTCTGTTCGTCGGCCGCAGGATCGTCTCCGAGGTTGGCGGCCATGTCGAAGATCGCGGTGCCGTCGATGTCGCCCGTGAAGCGCGCCTCGCCCGTCGAACCGCGGAGGCAGTGTCCCGAGGCCGCGGACTCGTAGGTGGCCTCGGTGGTGATGCACCGGTTGCTGCCGTGGGCCGCGAGACCGGGCCACTGGATCTCGAAGGTGACGTCGGCTTCCCCGCTGGCCGGTGCGCTGTCGTCGCGGCGGAGCACGAACAACGCGCCGGCCCCCACGACGAGCACGGCGGCGGCGACCATCGCCAGCCACCGTGACCGTGGTGGCCGCACGTCGTGGGTCGGTTCGTCGAGTGTGATGACCATCATGTCCCCCTGCTGGTTGGTCGGAGTGCTGATCGAGGTGGCCGAGCCGTGGAGCGCCGACACGAGGGCGGCCTCGAGGCGAGTCGCGAATCGGTCGTCCGGGTCGACGGCGACGTCGTTCCAAGCGTTCATGGCGTGGCGTCCAGTCGTTGACGGCGAAGCTCGGCCCTGGCCCGGGCGAGCAACGAGTGGGTGGCGGTGACGTCACGCCCGACCTCCTGGGCGATCATGGGCACCGTGAGATCGTCGACGTACCGCATCATCAGCACCAGCCGGTGAAGTGGCTGCAACCCCTCGAGCAGCTCGAGCACCTCCGATCGGCTCGGTTCGTCGACGATGTCGACCTCCGAGCGGAGGAGCCGCAACTTGGCCGAGGCGAGACGGTCGCGTCGCACGCCGTCGAGGAAGCGCGATCGAGTCACCGTGAGAAGCCAACGGATGTCGGCGCAGTCGGTGTGGTTGCGGTTCAGTTCGCGAGCGAGCGCGAACCACGCCTCCTGGGTCAGGTCTTCGGCGCGCATCCGGTCGCCGCCGCACAGCCGCAGCGCGTACCCGAACACGGTGGACAGGTGCCGGCGGTAGAACCGCGTGAACTCGTCGATCGAGTCGACGAGCCCTCCCTGTTCGATCGGCACGGCAGCCATACCACTCCAACGAACGGCACAGGCAGTTTTCGTCGCGTCGGTCGCGAACACCGAGCGTAGAGCGTCTCCGGACCGAGATCCGTGGGACTGCCGCCCGTTGCTCGGGCGCGAGCTGTCGGGAGATGGATTACGATGGCCCGATCGGTGCGGGCGCTCGCCCCCCGACACACCACATAGGGGCTGATAACTCATGTCCGTGACCGACCCGACTGTCACGACACCCGCTCGACCGTCCGCCGATCAGCGCACGGGGGCACGAGGATCCACCGAGCATGATCCGGTCGAGCTCACCGCCCGCGCCAAGGCGATCACCGAACGGGAACTGGCGATCTACGCCGAGCGGACCCGCGGTTCGCAGGCGGCCACCCAACGGGCCCGCAAGGTCCTGCCGGCCGGTGTGCCGTCGAGCTTCCAGGCCTACGACCCCCATCCGATCGTCGTCAAGCACGCCGCCGGGTCGAGGATGATCGACATCGACGACAACGAGTACGTCGACTACGACATGGGCTTCGGAGCGTTGTTCGCCGGCCACATGCACCCGGCCGTGCGCCGGGCGGTCGAGGCCCAACTCGACGCCGGCACGCTGTACGTCACACCGTGTGAGCTCGACACCGAAGTCGCCGAACTGCTCGGCGAGCGCTACGGCATGCCGATGTGGCGGCCGACCAACTCGGGAACCGAGGCGACGATGGACGCCATCCGCCTCGCCCGCGGCGTCACGAAGCGGGACAAGCTCGTCAAGGTCGAAGGCGGCTACCACGGCCACCACGACGAGGTGATGATCTCCAACAAGCCCCCGCTCGACAAGGCCGGCCCGGCCGACGCCCCGCACTCGGTGCCACAGTCCGGCGGCATCACCCAGGGCACCATCGACGACGTCATCGTCGTCCCGTTCAACGACGCCGACGCCCTGGAACGGGCCTTGCGCAACCGTGACGTGGCGGCGTTCATCGTCGAGCCGGTGATGGAGAACATCGGCATCTGCCTGCCGCAGCCCGGCTACCTCGAAGCCGTGCGCGAGATCACCCAGCGCTACGGCACGTTGCTCATCTTCGACGAGGTGAAGACCGGCATCACCGCCGGCTACGGCGGCGCCACCGCCCAGCTCGGCGTCACACCCGATCTCGTCACGCTCGCCAAGTCGATCGGCGGCGGCTTCCCGGTCGGTGCGTTCGGTGGCAAAGCCGAGTACATGGACCTGATCGCCACCGGTGAGGTACTCCATCTCGGCACGTACAACGGCAACCCGCTCGTGATGGCGGCGGTGAAGGCGACCTTGAGTGAAGCCTGCACGCCCGAGGCCGTCGCCGCCACCGTGGCCCGCAACGACCGCCTCGTCGATGCGTGTCAGGCCGTGATCGACCAGGCCGGTTTGCCGGCTCACACGGTCCGGTTCGGCGCCAAGGGATGCATCACGTGGTCGTCGACGCCGGTACGGAACTACCGCGACTACAAAGCGACCAACTTCGAGCTGGCGTTCGCGCAATGGATCCACGGCATCAACCGTGGGGTGCTGCTGCCGCCGGGTCTCGACGAGCAGTGGCTGATCTCGCTCATGCACGACGAGGCCGACACCATGCGCTACGCCGACGTGTTCGCGGAGTTCGCAGAAGAATTGGTTTGACATGATGGGCGGATGACGCCTCGGACCCCGGTCGTGTTTTGTACCGACACGTTCGCGGCTCGGTACGGCGCCGACGTCGAGGCGGCTGCGCCGGGCGCGGAGCTCGTCCAGCTCACTGAGGAGCGGCCGGTCGCCGCGGCCGACGTCGAACGGGTCACGGTCGCGTTCTTCTCCAGTGACGCGTGGCCCGAGCGGGCGGCGCCGTTCATGCGAGTTGCGCTCGACGCGCCGAACCTGAAGTGGCTGCACTCGATGTCGGCAGGCGTCGACAGCCCGGTCTTCGGCATGTTCCTCGACCGCGAGGTACGGGTCACCACGTCGTCGGGGGCCAGCTCGACGCCGATCGCGGCGACGGTGATGATGTACCTGCTCGCCCTGTCGAGCGAGTTGCCGCGCCTGATGCGGGCCCAGCAGGCTCACGACTGGGCGCCAGGGCAGTACCGCGAGCTCGCCGGGAGCTCGATCGCGGTCGTGGGGTACGGCCCGATCGGCGAAGAGGTGGTCCGGCTGGCCACGGCGTTCGGGATGGATCCGCTGATCGTGCGGCGGCGTGCGCTCGGCGACGAACCATGCCCGGTCCGCCGGCTCGACGACCTCGCCGACATCGCGGGCACGGTCGACGCGATCGTCGTCGCCCTGCCGCTCGTCGATGCGACGCGAGGCATCGTCTCGGCCGACGTGATCGGGCGGATGCGGCCCGACGCCCTCTTCATCAACGTGGGTCGCGGCGAGCTGGTCGATCAGGCCGCGCTGGCCGATGCGTTGGGCGGTGGGCGGCTCGGGGGAGCCGGGCTCGACGTCTTCACGCCCGAGCCGCTCCCGAGCGACGACGCGCTGTGGGACCTCCCGAACGTGATCATCACCCCGCACAACTCCGGTGCAACCGACGGCACGAGCCATCGAGCGGCGTCGATCTTCCTCCGTAACCTGGAGCGCTTCGTCGCCGGCGAGCCACTCGAGAACGAAGTCGTACGGAGGGAAACGTGAGCGACCGCGTCAGAATCGTGCTCGTGCCCGACGCCGGAAAAACACGATGACCGACAAGCGATCGGCGGCGAACGTGCCGTTCACGCCCAACACCGATGAGCTCCTCGAACACAACGCCGAGTACGCCGCGGCCTACGACGACGGCATCCTCGCCGTCGCCCCTCGCCGGCGGATGGCCATCGTGGCCTGCATGGATTCACGGATGGCGATCTTCGGCATCCTCGGGCTGGCGCACGGCGACGCGCACATCATCCGCAACGCGGGCGGCGTGATCACCGACGACGTGATCCGCTCGCTGTGCCTGTCCCAGCGCGCGCTCGGCACGCGCGAGATTCTGTTGATGCATCACACGAACTGCGGGTTGCAGAACGTGAGCGAGGACGACTTCAAGGCGCGGCTGGAGCGCGAGACCGGGATCAAGCCGTGGTGGTCGCTCGAATCGTTCACCGATCCATTTGCTGATGTCCGCCAGTCGATGAACCGGCTCGAGCAGTCGCCGTTCATCGCGTACAAGGATCACATCCGTGGGTTCGTGTACGACGTCGTCACCGGCGCGTTGACCGAAGTGGAACGTGTCCCAGCGGCCTGACGACGACGTCCCGATCGGGCCGGATGACCACGAATCACCGGCGCGTGAACACGATGAGCACCACGAACGGCAGGGAAGGCTCGCCGAGGCGCAGGCCGCAGCCCGGAAGCGGACGCAACAGGCCACGGCCTGGGCGACGGAACTGCGGAGGCGGAGCGCGTTGATCGATGCCGGCTTCGTCGTGTACGAGCGCGATCGCATCGCCGCCGGCACCGTGCTGGGGAGCGCGATCGCATTCCGGTTGTTCCTGTTCTTCGTCCCCTGCATCGTCTTCGGTGTCGGTGTGATGGGCGCCCTGTCGGGATGGGTCGACGCCGAGTCGATCACCGACACCGGCCGCATCACGGGTGTCCTCGCCCAGAACGTGCAGAGCGCGCAGCATCAGACCACCGCTGCTGCCGTCGTGTCGCTGCTGACCGGACTGGTACTGATGGTCAGCGCCGGCCGATCGCTCGCCAAGTCGCTGGTCGCGTCGAGCAGCCTCGCCTGGTCAGCGACCGGGAAGGTGACCGCCCGAGTCCGGGCGATCGCTTCCATCACCGGGCTGATGCTCTCCCTGGTGCTCGTCACGATCATCAACAACCGGATCATCGACCAGTACGGCGTGGCGTTCGCCGGGCTCTCGTTCGGGGCGTCGTTCGTGCTGTACGTCGTCATCTTCGTGGTGCTGATGGCGTCGTTGCCGCGGGGTACCGGCGATCCCGGAGCGCTGATCCCAGGGGCTGCCTTCGTCGCCGTGGTGGTGACCGGGATGCAGGCGGTGTCGCAGATCTACATCCCGAACCGGCTCTCGAGCGCGTCCGAGCTGTATGGGGGGATCGGCGTCGCTGTCGTCGCGCTCGGCTGGCTGTTCATCATCGGCCGCACACTGTCGCTGTCGATGAGCATGAACGCCGCACTGTTCGACCGATTCGGAAGCCTTTCCCAAGCGATCTTCTCGTTGCCGATCCTTCGCCTCCTTCCGCAGCGTTCGACGCTGATCCGCAACTACTTCGGTCTCGATGATCAGGGCCGGTCGGTCCCGTCGGCACCCGGCGAGCGGCCCGACATCGCCGCGGTCACCCCGGCCATCGACGCGCTGCGAGAGGTCGACGACCAACACCGCGAGCGAGAGTCACGGGGCGACTGAACGCGTCGACGAGCGCGACATCGTCGCCTCGATGGCGGGACGCGATCGAGCCTCCGGCGACTACTGTTCGGCCGGTGAACGTCGGCATCTGGGTTCTGATCCTCGTCCTCGTGCCGAGCCTGTTGGTCATCGTGTGGCTCGTACTGGTCGAGACGTCGGTGCGCGTCGAACCGGGCACGCTGGGACTCGCGCTCGTCCGGGGGAAGTCGACCGGACGGACGATGACGCCTGGGCGCCACTTCATGCTGCCGTGGCGCAAGGTGATGATCCAGACGTATCCGTCGCGCGAGCTCGCCCTCGTCGCCGGCGGCATCCAGCAGTCCAACCCCGATGTCGACTACCTCGACGAGCCCGTCACGGCCTTCCTCGCCGACCAGTCCGTCGCGACCGTCAGCTACACGGTTCGCTGCCAGCTGATCCCGAAGCGCGTCCACGACGTTCACGAGGCGTACGGCCCGGAGGGCATCTGGTCGGTGCTGCGTGACCTCAGCCGGCACACCGTGATCGCGCGGGCGGCCGACAGCGGCGTCACCGCCGCCGACGCCTTCGGCGAGGGATATGCCACGCTGGAGACCCACATCGCCGAGCGTCTCGCCGCCGAGCTTGGCCAGATCGGCTTCGATCTCAAGTTGTTCAGCCTGCGAACGCTCGACCTGGGTGACACCGGCGAGGTGATCCAGTCATCGATCCGGGCCGACGCCGAACTCCGCCGCGAGCAGGCGTTGGCATCGGTGCGGCGGGCACGCATCGACAACGACGCCGCACTGCTGGCAGCGGTCGACGATCTCGACTACGACCTGTTGCTGCGCTATCGCCAGGTCGAGGCGTGGCGTGACCTGATCCAGCGATGGTCCGGCGGCACCGAACAGGTGCCGGCCGCGATCACCGCGCAGCTCCGGGCGGACGCGACCTGGCAGGCCACGGCGGCCGCGCACGAACAGGTCGACGAGTCGCAGGACGGCGACGGCGCACCGGGCGAGATCTGATGTCGGAGAGCTCCTGGCAGAAGCAGGCGGAGACCAACAGCATCCCGGTCCACCGGATCCTGGAGGTGCTCACGGTGCTGCTGTTGGGCGCGGCCACCGTCGGCTCGGCGTGGTGCGCCTATCAGGTATCGCAGTGGAACGGCATCGAGACCGACTTCGCGCGCGAGGCCGCCGCGGCCAAGCTGAGCGGATCGCGCGAGTTCGCGCTGGCGACGCAGAAGGTCGCCTACGACGCGACGGTTGCGACGCAGTACGCGCAAGCCGTGCTGAACGACGACGAGCGGTTGCAGTCGTTCCTCCGCCAGACCATCGTCCGCCCGGGCTTCCTCCCGATCATCGAGGAGTGGGAACGCATCGTCGAAGAGACGGGTCAAGTGCCGCCCAACCTGGTGGATGACCAGGAGTACCTCGACGAGCTGTTCTCGGAGGCGAATCGCTACGACGCGGAGGCCGAGGCGCTCACGATCGAAGCCGACGCGGCGAGCGCGACTGCCGACGACTACATCCAGACGACACTGTTCATGGCCAGCGCGCTGTTCTTCGCCGGCGTCACCGCATCGTTCTCGAGCCGGTTCACCCGGCTCATCCTGCTCGCCGCGTCGTTGGCGACGCTCGCCTACGCCGCGGCGCGGATCGCCGGCTACCCGGTCGCTTGAAGTCGGCCCCCTCGGGGTCAGACCCCGAAGGGGGCCAACCGATCACGAGGAGAGGGTGAGCGGGCCGAAGAAGCCGACGATGCGATCGATGCGGCCCGCTGCGTCGAACTCGACGAAATCGGTTCCGTCGACCGCGATGGTGCCGTCCTGTCCGACCAGTTCCCAGCCGTAGCGGGCGAAGGTGTGATGGGCGTCGACGTCGGTCGTGCGACGGAACGAGTGCCCGGGGTAGTGCTGGAGCAGCACGTCGGTCATGCCGGCGATGGCTTCGAGGCCCTGCCCGTCGAACGGTGGGTCGACGAGCGTGCCGCCGGACGCCCACGCGGCGGCCAGGAGATCGGCGCGACGGGCGGCATCGGGTTCGCAGTAGGCCCGGAGGTGGGTGTCGATCGTCATCGTGACGGTGGTGATCG
>CAZYWK010000055.1:12594-26185 GCA_964651825.1 uncultured Ilumatobacteraceae bacterium
ATCGTGACGGTGGTGATCGGGTCGGTGGTGGTGGTTTCGGTGGTGGTTTCGGTGGTGGTCATGTCGGCCATCGTGCGCTCTGCTCCGGTTGCTGGCGATGACGTCTCAGGTCATGTGGACATGACCTGAGACGTCATGTCGCCGCGCCCGCTGGGTCGTTACGGTTCGCGAATGGCCACCCTCACGATCGGTCCGTTGATGCGCGACTGGCGAACGCGTCGCGGTCGCAGCCAACTCGATCTGTCGCTCGATGTCGGCGTGTCGACGCGTCATCTGAGCTACGTCGAGACCGGCAGATCGAAGCCCAGCCCCGAGCTCGTGCTCGCCGTGGCCGAACACCTCGACGTGCCGCTTCGCGAGCGCAACACGATGCTGCTGGCGGCGGGCTTCGCGCCCCGGTACTCGAGGCGTGAGCTGGATGCGCCCGAGATGCAGCCGGTCGTGTCAGCGCTCCAGCGGATGCTCGACGCGCACGACCCGTTCCCCGGCGTGGTGATCGACCGGGTGTGGAACGTGGTGTTGGCCAACCAGGCGGCCGCGGCGCTGACCGCCGGCCTGCCCGCGGCCGTCTCCGGTCCGCCGGGCAACGTGTTCCGGATGTGCCTGCACCCTGCTGGGCTTGCTGCCCGCACGGTCAACTTCACGGCCTGGGCGCGCTACCTGCTCCGCCAGCTCCGACGCACGATCGTGCTGACGGGCGACGACGAGCTCGCTGCGCTCGAGGCCGAGGTGCTCGGCTACCCGAACGTCGCCGAGCTGCCGCGGGACCGTCGGAGTGACCGCGGCGAGGAGCCGGCGTTGCTCGTGCCGTTCGAGCTGGCGGTCGACGACGTCACGACCTGGTCGTTCTTCACGACGTTGACGACGTTCGGAACGCCGTTGGACGTGACGCTCGAGGAGCTCTCGGTCGAGCTGTTCTTCCCCGCTGACCGCGAGACCGCGCGGGCGGTCACCGCGCGGGCAGGACGAGCGCGATGAGGCCGTCGATGAACGCGTCGTCGAGCACGTCGCCGCTCAGCAGTCGCCGGTAGAGCACCGGCCCGAGGAGCGCGTCGAGGAGGATCTCGATGTCGACATCCGGCGGCAACTCGCCCCGCTCGAGGCCACGTTCGAGGACGACACGCATCGGCGCCCGGCGGCTCCGGATGTAGTCGTCGACTGCCGAGCGCAAGGCGGGGTCGTGGGTCGCCGCCTCGATCAGGTGGGGTAGGACGTCGTTCATCCTGCCGCGCGTGCGCATCTTGGACAGCAGCTGGTGGAGGTACTGGCGAAGGTCCTCGACCAACTCGCCCGTGTCGACGTCGTCGAGCGGAGCGACGGCCGTCTGTAGCGCGTAGAGGACGAGGATCTCCTTCGACGGCCACCGCCGATAGATCGTCGCCTTGGACACACCCGCTCGGCTCGCCACCTCGTCCATCGACATGCCGTTGATGCCGAGCTCACCGGCGAGCTCCAGGGTTGCCCGGAGGATCGACTCGTCGAACTCCTTGGAGCGCGGCCGGCCCCGACGCGCTGGCGACTCGTCGTTGCAGGTCGCGGGCTCGTCGGTCACCGCGACCATCTTGGCCGACCCGCCGCCGCCCCGAGTCACGACGGCCGATGGAGCGACGGTGCCCACGGCGTCAGTTCCCAGCGATCGGCACTGGTGTGGGGACCTGCGAGTCGGTGAGCACCGCGTCGACCACGGTGCCGCCGGAGTGTGCCGGGCGAATGGTGTGGGCGGCGAGCTCCTCGGCGGGATCGCCGGGATCGACCATCGCGACGCCGGGCATCGCCGCTTGCCTGGCGTGCGACGGGAGGAACCGCCAGGCGACGATCGCCGCGATCACCACGACGAAGGCAGAGATCCGCAGCCCGATCGACAGGGCGTCGACGAACCCGGCACTCGCGGCATCGAGGAAGCCACTGGCGTTGCTGCCGAGCGAGGAGGCCACTCCCTGGGCCGCTCCGAGCGACGACTCGGCCGCCGCCGCCTGCGCTCCGTCGAGCCCGAACGTCGACGACGCCGTGCTCAGCTCGCTGGCGTACACGCTGGAGACGACGCTGCCGATGATGGCGACACCGAGGGCGCCGCCGATCTGACGGGTGGTGTCGTTGATCGCCGAGCCGACGCCGGCCTTCTCCCGGGGGAGCGATCCCATCACCGATTCGGTGGCGGGAGCCATCGTCATGCCCATGCCGCAGGCCATGACCATGAAGAACGAGATGACCATCGGGTACGGCGAGTCGGCTGCGATGGTCGACAGCAGGAGGAGCCCGGTGGTCACCAGGGACAGGCCGATGAGCACCACCCGCTTGGTGCCGAGCCGCTCGACCACCCGGGCCGACATCGGCGCGACGATCATCATCGTGGCGGCATAGGGCAACAGACGGACACCGGCCTGCAGCGGCGTGTAGCCGTGGACGAGCTGCCAGTACTGCGTCATCAGGAACAGCGAGCCCATGAGGGCGAAGAAGACGATCGTGATCGTGCCGCTGGCGGCGCTGAAGCGGGGGTTCTTGAACACCGACAGGTCGAGCATCGGGGAGTCGGTGTGCAGTTCCCAGGCGATGAAGCCGCCGATGGCAGCGAGCGCGAGTGCGAACGCTCCGAGCACCAGTGGCTCGGTCCAGCCCTTGGCGGGCCCTTCGATGATGCCGAACAGCAGGGTGCCGAGGCCGACGAACGACAACACGGCGCCGATCGGGTCGAGCCTCGACTGGTTCGGATCACGCGAGGTCGGCACGAAGATGATGCCGAGGATCAGCGCGGTGATGCCGATGGGCAGGTTCACCCAGAACACGGACTGCCACGAGAAGTGCTCGAGCAGCATGCCGCCGGTCATCGGGCCGATGGCCACGCCGAGGCCGGAGAAGCCGGCCCAGACGGCGATCGCCCGGCCGCGCTCTTTGGGGTCGCGGAACACGTTGGTGAGGATCGAGAGCGTCGCCGGCATGATCAGCGCGCCGCCGATGCCCATGAACGCCCGGGTGAAGATCAGCTGGTTGGCCGTCTCCGACATCGCCGCGGCGATCGAGCCGATGCCGAACAGGATGATGCCGAGCTGGAGCGCACCCTTGCGACCGAAGCGGTCCGAAAGGCTGCCGGTGGTGAGCAGCAGCCCGGCGAAGACGAGGACGTAGGAGTCGACGATCCACTGGACCTGGCTGTTCGAGGCGCCGAGGTCGGTCATCAGCGACGGGATCGCCACGTTGAGGATGGTGTTGTCCATCACGATGATCAGCAAGCTCATGCAGAGCACGCCAAGGATCAGCCAGCGGCGTTCGTGCACCCATGGATCGATGGGGTCGAGATCGACCGATGCCGATGTTGTGTTCGTGGACATTCCAAACCTCTTCACTTACGATACGAAACCGACCAGTATCGTAAACCTTCCGACCACCGATTGCTTCCCGTTTCGACCAAATCCGGTATGACATCCGTCGCACATCACTCGACGTTTGCGTCGGGATTGCGCACGGACAGGTGCGGAGAATCCCGACGCAAAGGATGAGTTCAGGGGCTCGCCGGCCGGGTCAGGGGTGGTGGGGGTGCAGGGCCCGGTCGACGAGCTGCATCGGGTGGACCGTTTCGACGCCGCGGGCGCCGAGGTGCATCGAGCACCCCGGGTTGGCGCTGGCCACCACGTCGGGGGCGGCGCGGCCGATGGCGCCGAGCTTGCGGTCGGCGATCGCTCCGGCGAGCTCGGGTTGGAAGATCGAGTACGCGCCACCCGCTCCGCAACACAAGCCGTCGTCGTCGAGCTCGACCAGCTCGCGCACGAACGGCTCGAGCACGGTTCGGGTCGCGAGGTGGACCCGTTGGACGTGGCGCAGGTGACACGGGTCCTGCACCGCGACGCGAAGGTCGAGGGGGCTCGCGTCCGCAAGCCGATCCAGGTGGAGCGCGACGAACTCCTGGATGTCGAACACCCGCCGGCTGAACGCCTCGGCCTCGGCGGTGCCGACCAGGTGGCCGTAGTCCTTCATCGCCGCGCCGCAGCCTGCGGAGTCGACCACGATCGGCACGTCGGGATCGAGGGCGTGGATCATGCGCCGGGCGAACGAACGGGTGTCGTCGGTGAAGCCGGCGTGGGCATGCAGCGCGCCGCAGCACGGCGCGAGCGACCCGGTCGGCGTCACGTCGAATCCCGCGGTCTCGAGCACGCGCTGGCCGGCGAGGTGCACCTCGCGCTGCCACGCATCCATCACACACCCCGTGAACAAGTAGACGGGTCCGAGTGACGTTTGCGTCGGGATCGCGGAACGCCTGTCGGTGCTGAATCCCGACGCAAACGAGGACTTCGGGGGCTCGGTGGGCTGGCGGAGGGGGATCCGGGTCGACAGGCCGACACGTTTGGGCACGACGTGGAGGCGCTGGGCCACCCCCAGCGCCACCGAGCCGGCGCGCAACACCCGTGGATGGTCGAGCGGCGCGAGGGCGAGTCGTCGCCAGCGCGGGGTGACGCGTTCGGTGGCGAGGGCCTCGCGGGTGCGCTCCATCAGCCTGCCGTACGGGACGCCTGACGGGCAGGCCGGCTCGCACCCGCGGCACTGCACGCACGTGTCGAACGCGGAGATCACCTCGTCGGTCAGCGGAGCGTCGTGGAGTTGCACCTCGCGCATCAGGGCGATGCGGCCGCGCGGCGACATCGCCTCGTCGCCGGTCACCCGGAACGTCGGGCACGACGAGAGGCAGAGCCCGCACTGGACACAGGCGTTGAGATCGTCGGGGTCGATGCGGAGGTCCATCAGCGGGCCAACGGATCGCGGCCGGGGTTGAGCCGGCCGGTGGGGTCGAAGTTCGCCTTCATCCGGTCGTGGAGTTGCCGGATCGGTGCGGCGACCGGCCGCGGTGGTTGCGCGTGCGCGGCGAACACGAGGCCGACGCCGACGACCGCCACGAACTCGCCGGTGGTGGAGGTGAGGGAGGGCAGTCCGGCCGGCGGCATCGACCACCGGTGGGGTGGCAGCACCGGTGGGCCCTCGACCGTGGCGAATGCACCGTGCCGAGCCAGCACCGACCGTTCGGCGGCGACGTCGGCGGCGTGACCCTCGATCAGCACCCAGGTCCGCGTGCCGTTCCACCACACGCCACTCGGCCGTTGCAGTGAGTCGCGCACTGCGAACGGGTCGACCTCGTCGGCCGCCAACCATGTGCTCGCCGGCGGCACGGGATTGGTGCGCAGGATCACCTCGGCGAGCAGGCCGACCGTACCGAGCGATCCGACGAGCAGACGGGGAAGGTCGAACCCGGTGACGTTCTTGACCGTCGGCCCCCCGCCGTTGACGACACGACCGTCCGCCGACACGTAGCGGACCTGTAGGACACTTGCCCGCAACGTGCCCCGGCCGAGCAGCTCGGGGTGGTTCTCCCCCACCATCACGGCGCCGCCGACCGTACCGCCCCGGTCGGGGAGAGCGGTCCGCTGGCCGCGCCGGGCGAGCTCGGCGTGGAGCTCGGCGACCGGGGTGCCGGCACGGACCCGGACGGTCATCTCCTCGGGAGCGTAGGCGACGATCCCCGGGGGTGCCCCGACGATCCGGGCGCCGGCGGTCAGCGGCCCGCCCAGCTCCCATCGTGTCCCGCCGCCGCGGACGGCGATCGCGCCGTCGGCGCCGACCTCGTCGGCGAAGGCCAGCAACGCCGCGTCGTGGTCGACGAGCGTGGCGTTCATCCCCACACTCCCGTCGGTACCTCGCGGAGCGCCTGGATGTCGGCGCAGCTGTGACCGACCGGCAGGACCTTGCCCGGGTTGGCGCGGCACGCCGGGTCGAACGCGCGCCGGAGCCGCTCTTGATGGTCGAGGTCGTCGTCGCTGAACAACTCGGACATGTATCCCTGCTTCTCCACGCCGATCCCGTGTTCGCCGGAGAGCACCCCGCCGGCGGCCAGCGAGGCGGCGATGATCTCCGCACCCGCAGCGTGGACGCGTTCGAGCACGCCGGGCTCGCGGCCGTCGTACAGCAGCAAAGGGTGCAGGTTTCCGTCACCGGCGTGGAACACGTTCATCACGATCAGGTCGTGACGCTCGGCGATCGCGTACACCTCCGTCAGGACTTCGGCGAGGCGGGCACGGGGGACGACGGTGTCGTGGAGGTAGTAGTCGGGCGCGATCTGCGCGATCGCTCCGAACGCCGTCTTGCGGCCCTTCCACAGCAGTTGCCGCTCGTGATCGGTCGCCGCGAGCCGCACGCTCGTCGCTCCGTGCTCGCGGCCGATCGCGGCGATCGCGTCGGCGTCGAGCTCGACCCCGGCCTCGAGCCCGTCGACCTCGGCGAGCAGCACGGCTGCGGCGTCGGTCGGATACCCGGCGCCGACGTAGTTCTCCACCGCCCGCGTGATCCGCTGGTCCATCACCTCCATCGCCGCCGGAACGATGCCGGCAGCGATCACGGCGCTCACGGTGCGAGCGGCGTCGTCGACCCGCTCGAACGACAGCAGCAGTGTGCGTACGGCGGGACGATTCTTGGTGACGGTGACCGCGATGCGAGTGGCGATGCCGAGCGTCCCCTCACCGCCGACGAACACGCCGCGCAGGTCGAGGCCGAGGGGCTCGGCGTCGAGCCCTCCGAGCATCGCCACCTCGCCGTCGGGCAGCACGACTTCGATCGCCTTGACGTGGGCGTTGGTCACGCCGTCGGCGAGACAGTGTGGCCCGCCCGAGTTGTTGGCGACGTTGCCACCGATCGTGCAGACCTGCTGGCTCGACGGATCGGGTGCGAAGTGGAACCCGAACGGTGCGAGGTGCTTGGTGAGGTCGAGGTTGACCACGCCAGGCTCGACCCAGACCACCCGGTTGTCGAGATCGACGTCGAGGATCCGGTTCATCCGGGTGAGTGCCACGACCACCGGCGCACCGAGTGGGATCGCCCCGCCGGCGAGCCCGGTGCCAGCGCCGCGCGGAACGACTGCACGACCGTGGGCGATGGCGACGCGGACGACGGCTTGGACATCGGCGGTCGACTCGGGAAAGCACACGGGCCCGCACACCCCGCCGCGGAACACCGACGCGTCGCGGCTCAGCAGCGAACGCTCGGCCGCGTCGTCGCGAACCTTGCCGTCGCCGATCGCGGCGCGGAGCGCGACGACCAGGGGGTCATCGACGGAGTGCCGGCCCCCACGTCGCCTGAACGGTCGCAGCATCAGCGATCAGGGTACGGCGAGCGGTCGAGGTAGGCCCACACACCCACGTTTGCGTCGGGATTCCGCACGGACAGGTGCGGGTGGATCCCGACGCAAACGTGGGTCAGACCCGGGTGATGGAGAAGGCCGGGATGATCCTGGGGGCGGCGGAGGTGATGTACTCACCGAAGGTTGGGATCAGCTTGGCCTGCTGCTGGAGGCGGGCCTGACCCTCGGCTTCGGCAAGCTCGGTGACCGCCGCGGTGAACGTGTCGGTGCCGTACTCGACCGTGATCTGCGGGTTGGCCTTGAGGTTGTGGTACCAGGCGGGATTGGTGGGCGCTCCACCCTTCGACGCGAACACCGTGAGCTCGTCGCCTTCACCCTTCAGTGCAACGAGCGGGATCTCGCGCACCTGACCGCTCTTGGCGCCGATGGTGTGGAGGATGACGATCGGTGCGGTGCCGAACTGGGCGACCTTGCCGCCGTTCTCGCGGAACTCACTGATGACTTGGCTGTTCCAATCGGTCATGGCGCCACGTTACGTCCAAATCCGATCGGCACCGTCACGCACCGCGGCCGCGGAAGATGCTGTAGCCCCCGGGGCCGACCATGCAGCCGATCACGATCAACACGACGCCGAAGATGATCTGACCTTGGAACAACTGCACGATCCCGACGACGACGAGGATGGCGGCGATGAGCCAGAGGAGAAAGCCCATGGGGGTCCTTTCGTTAGGGCCACGGATCGTTCCGTGGCCTCCAAGCGGTTCCCCCGGCCCGGCGCGGTCAAACGTCGGCGGCGCTCAGCTCGTCGAGGGCGGCGACGTCGGAGTCGGCAGTGGCGTGGCGTCGGCCGATCGGGACCACGAGCGGCGTGTGGCTGATCGGGTCGTCGATCACCACGCAGTCGAGGCCGAACACGTCGCGCACCACGTCGGCGGTGATCACTTCGACCGGGGGGCCTTCGACCACGATCTGACCGTCGCGCATGGCCACGATGTGGTCGGCATAACGGCAGGCGAGGTTGAGGTCGTGGAGCACGAGCACGACCGTGCGTTGCTGCTCGTGGTTCAACTGCTCCACGAGGTCGAGCACGTCGATCTGGTGGGCGATGTCGAGGAACGTGGTCGGCTCGTCGAGCAACAGCAGGCCGGTCTCCTGGGCCAGGGTCATCGCGATCCACACGCGTTGACGCTGCCCGCCGGACAGTTCGTCGACGGGGCGGTCGGCCAGCTCCATCGACGACGTCGCCGCGAGTGCGTTGCGCACGGCCTCCTCGTCGGAGGTCGACCACTGCTGGAAGAGCTTTTGATGCGGTGTGCGCCCGCGCGCCACGAGGTCGACCACGAGGATGCCCTCGGGCGCGATCGGGGTCTGCGGCAGCAGGCCGAGCCGGCGTGCGACCTCCTTGGTCGCCAGGCGATGGATCTGTTCGCCGTCGAGGATGACATGACCCGTGCTCGGCCGCAGGAGTCGGGCCAGTGCCCGCAGCAACGTCGACTTGCCACACGCGTTCGGGCCGACGATCACCGTCACCTGGCCATCGGGGATCGACAGCGACAGGTCGTCGATGATCGTGTGGTCGTCGTACGCCAGGCGGACCGACTCGGCGCGCAGCCGATCGGTGGGGGCGGTGTCGTTGCTCACAGTGCTCCGGTTCGGGCCTGGCGCATGAGGAGCCAGAGGAGATAGGGGGCACCGATGACGGCGGTCATGATGCCGACGGGCAGTTCGGTCGGGGCCAGGAGGCGCCGGGCGGCGAGGTCGGCGACGACGACCACGAGCGCCCCGACGAACGCCGCCGGCACGATGCAGGCGCCCGGTGAGTGGACCAGGCGCCGGGCGATCGGACCGGCGACGAACGCGACGAACGCGATCGGCCCGGCGGCCGCGACGCCCAGCGCGGCGAGTGCGACACCGACGCAGACGAGCGCGAACTTCGACCGCGACACGCGCAGACCGAGTGCGGCCGCCGTGTCGTCACCGAGCTCGAGCCGGTCGAGCGAGCGCTGCATGACGATCGCCAGTGGTCCGAGCACCAACAGCGCGTACCCGACGATGCGGACCTGGTCCCACGATCGCCCGTTCAGCGAGCCGGTCATCCACACCGCCGCACGCTGCACGTCATAGATGTTGGCGCGGGTGATCAGATAGTCGATGAACGCCTCGATGGCGAAGCCGGCGCCGATACCGACGAGCACGAGGCGGTAGGCCTTGACGCCCCGCTTCCAGGAGAGCAGGTACACCGCCACCGCGGCGAGGAAGCCGCCGAGGATCGCCCCCATCGCCACCTGGGTCGAGGAGCCGCCGACGTACACGATCATGACCACGGCACCCAGCGCGGCGCCCGAGTTGAACCCGATGATGTCGGGTGAGCCCAGGGGGTTGCGTACGAGCGCCTGGAAGATCGCGCCGGACATCCCGAAGGCGGCACCGACCCCGATGGCGACGAGCACCCGCGGCAATCGCAGCGTGCCGACGATGAACTCCGAGTCCTTCGTCGGGTTTCCGAGCAGGGTCGCGATCACGTCGCGCATCGGGATGGGGAAGTCGCCGACGCTGATCGACCAGCAGCCGACGACGACGATCAGGCCGGTGAGGACGAGACAGACGCTGATCGCGCGCGGATCGACCCGCACCGAGAACCAGCGGGTCCGGATGACCCGGCCACGAATCGGGAGATGTGCGGGCCGGACCGCCGACCGTCGATCGACCGTGGTGGTGACGGGTGGTTCGACGACGAGGGTCACAGCTGTGCCATCCGGGTGCGGCGGACGAGGAAGATGAACACCGGTCCACCGATCGCGGCCGTCATGATGCCCACCTGGATCTCACCGGGCCGGGCGATGACGCGTCCGAGCGTGTCGCAGTAGAGCAGCAGCGTGGCGCCGGCGAGTGCCGAGGACGGGATCAACCAGCGCTGGTCGGCTCCGAACCACACCCGCATCATGTGTGGCACGACGAGCCCGACGAAGCCGATCGGACCGACCGCCGCGACCGCGGCGCCGCACAGCAGCGTGATCGCCAGCGCCGACACCACTCGTGTGGTGTTGACCTTGGTGCCGAGCGATCGGGCCGCCTCGTCGCCGAGGGCCAGCGCGTTCAACTGTCGGCCCGCCGCGATGGCGATGACGAGCCCGACCAGGATGAACGGCATCACGTGCCACGTGACGTCGGTGCTGCGACCGGACAGCGATCCGACGGCCCAGAAGCGGAACTGGTCGAGCGTCGCCTGGTCGAGCAGCGTGACGGCTCCGGTGAACGCTCCGAGCAACGCCGACAGGGCGGCCCCGGCGAGCGCCAGGCGAACGGGGTTCGCCCCGCCGCGGCCCATCGAACCGAGGGCGTAGACGAGCACGGAGGTGATCGCGGCGCCGATGAACGCGAACCAGACGAGGCCGAGGATCTCGGTCGTGTCGAAGGCCCAGATCGCGAGCACGACGGCGAACGCGGCGCCGGCGTTGACCCCGAGCAGGCCGGGGTCGGCGAGCGGGTTGCGGGTGACACCTTGCATCAAGGCGCCGGCAACGCCGAGCGCCCCGCCGACCAGGACGGCCAGGATCGTGCGGGGCAGGCGCAACTCGCGGATGATGAGGTGATCGGTGGTCGTCGGGTCGAAGCTGGTGAACGCCTCGATGACGGTGCTGTACGGGATCGACTTCGATCCGATCGCCAACGACACGAGCACACCCAACGCGGTGGCGACCAGCAACACGATCACACCGGTGGTGCGCCGGGCCCGGGTCGCGTGCGCCACTCGCAGCGCGGGGATGTGCGACGGTTCGAGCGGCTGTTCCAGCGATCGTTCGAGAAACGCCTCGGGATCCTCGATCTCCGTCGTTGACATCGGGCACGAGGATACGCCGAATCTATTAGGTGCAGCTAACAGAACGAGAGAGCAGCTCTGTTCGAATCCTGGGTCGGACCGTTACGGTGAGTCCGTGGGACAGAGTTACGAATCGATCGACGATCCGACGGCTGCCTTCATCGCCGCCCAGCACCTGTTCTTCGTGGCCAGCGCGCCGAGCGAGGGCGGCCACGTCAATCTGTCGCCCAAAGGGCTCGACACGCTCCGCGTGCTCGGCCCGAACCGGGTGACCTACCTCGACCTGACCGGCTCGGGTGTCGAGACGATCGCGCACCTGCGCGAGAACGGGCGGATCACGTTCATGTTCTGCGCGTTCGACGGCCCGCCGCGCATCGTGCGGGTGTACGGCACTGGCCACGTGCACGTGCTCGGCGAGCCCGGCTACGACGAGCGGATCGACCTGTTCCCGGAGATCCCCGGGTCGCGGGCGATCATCGACGTCGATGTCGATCGCGTCTCGGACAGTTGCGGCTACGCAGTGCCGAAGATGACGTTCGCCGCCGACCGCGACGTCCTCAACCGGTGGGCGGCCCGCAAGTCCGCCGACGATCTCGCCGAGTACCGTCGCTTCGCCAACAGCGAAAGCATCGACGGCCTCCCCGCCCCCTTCGCGTAGCCCGTTCTCGTTGACGAGAACGCTGTCTGCTCAGACGACGTCGGGGTCGGCGGCTTGCATCGTCGGCAGCATCCGGTTGATGGTGCGGGCGTAGTCGGCGCGGCTGTAGGACAGGAGGAACCTCCAGGTCGGGCTGTACTGCCCGGCGGCGACGGCCGGGATCACCGACCAGATCGGTTGACCCTCCGTCTCGGCGAGTTCGGCCTCGGTCGTGCGGTCGTCGATCAGGAAGACATCGGCCCCGACAGTCTCGACGAGCTCCCAGCTCACGACCGAGTCCTCGGGCCCGTCGAACACGTCGAGGCCGTGCTCCACGTAGAACTGGAGCTCGGGGTACGAGTCGATGGGGGCGATGAACAGCCCGATCGGCGCCGGACCGCCGAACGCCGCAGTCAGGCCGGGCTTGTCGGCCACCAATGCTTCGAGATCGGCGACCGCCGTGTCGAAGGCCGCGGCATCGGCCCGGTTCTCGGCGCTGTCGAGGTCGGCGCCGAGGAGCACGGCCAGCTCCTCGGTCCGCTCGATCCCGTCGAGCACCGGCGCGTTCGCGTCGAAGGCGACGAACGGGGCGATCTCACCGGCCAGCTCCTCGGTGTTGGCGTCGGTGAAGCCTTGGAGGAACTCGCCGCCGTAGGTGTAGGTGACGATCATGTCGGGGTCGAGCGCGGCGAGTGCCTCGAGGTCGACTTCGCCGTAGCTCGTCGAGATCGGCACCATTGCCTCGGTGTCGGCGCCGGCGTCGATCAGCGCCGGGTTCGTGGCGATGTCGTTGAAGGCGATGATGCCAACCGGTTGGATGCCGAGGTCGACGAGGGCCGGCACGATCGCCTGCCAGGCGACGACGCGCGTCGGCGGCTCGTCGAACGTCAGCGTTTCGCCTCGATCGTCGACGAAGGTGAGCGGGCCCGCCGTCGTCTCGTCGGCCTCCGGCTCGGTCGTCTCGTCGGCGGCGTCGCTGCCGGGAGCCGTCGTTTCCTCGACCTGCGTGTCGGTGGCCGGGGTCGCGGTGTCCGTCGCGGTGCCGTCGTCGCCGCTGTCGGAGGAGCACGCGGCGAGCCCGGCAAGCAACGTGACCGAGACACCGAGGGCGAGCATGCGGTGCAGGCGGGTGGGATGGGCAGCGGAGGGAGAGCAGCAGCGTGAGCGGAGCATCCCGTCATCCTGTCCACTGGTCGGCATCATTCGCAAATGCTATTAGGTACTCCTACTATGGCGGCCCGTGAGGGAGGGCTGGCTACCCTCCTGTCATGTCGTGGACCATCCCGCATCCCGTGCGGTGGGGGTTCGACATCGGCGTGGCGACCTATGGCGAATGGCGCTCGCACCGGACGATCCGGCTCGGCGCCGCGGTCGCGTACTACGGGTTGTTCGCGCTCGTGCCGGTGCTCGCGCTCAGCTTGGCGATGGCCGGCCGCATCGTGTCGAACGCCGACGTGGCGGCCTACCTCGACGACCGGATCACGAGGATCTTCGGTCCCGAGGCCTCCGGCTTCGCCGAGGCCATCTCGGCAACGCTGGGATCGACCGGAACGATCGCCGGCCTGGGGCTGATCGGAGCCGCCGCGCTCATCCTCGCCGCATCGCTGCTCGTGCTCTCGCTGCAGGATGCGCTGAACACGATCTGGGAGCTTCCGGTGCGGCCCGGCCTGCGCAACTCGGCGCTCCGGCGGCTGGGCGCGTTCCTCGTGATCCTGGCCGCGGGGCTCGTGCTCGTCGTCGGGTTCACCATCAACTCGGTCACGGCGCTGCTCGATCGGATCGTGCCCGACGTCGTGCTGCTCGAATCGGTGTCGGCCCTGTTCGGCGCCGCCGCCTCGTGGGCACTGGGTGTGGCGGTGTTCGTGCTCCTCTTCCGCTACCTGCCCGACAAGCGCGTGCCCTGGCGGCCGGCGGTCACCGGCGGCGCGGTCACCACTGCTCTCGTCGTCTTCGGCACGGTGCTGATCGGCTGGTACCTCCGCCACTTCGGGGCGGCGTCGGTGCCCGGCGCGGCCGGCGC
>CAZYWK010000056.1:0-7472 GCA_964651825.1 uncultured Ilumatobacteraceae bacterium
TGGAGCCCAGAGCGAGAATCGAACTCGCGACCTACGCATTACGAATGCGTTGCTCTACCGACTGAGCTATCTGGGCAGCGGCCCGCAACTCTAGCGGTGCGGGTTCTGGACTACATCGCTGGTTGACCGACGAAGCGCGCCACGACGCCACCGGCAGAGCCCTGCGACCACGACCGAGGTGTCGGGAGTCGAACCTGCGACGCCCCGCAGCCTTGGTCCGGGGCATGACGGTCGAAAGCGCGAAGGCCGCTTTATCCTGGTCGGATGCGTGTGCGACGTGCTGCCTCCCTTGCCGTTTCCGGTCTGATCGTCTCGGCGACCGTGCTGATCGGGGCGGCGGCGTCCGTACTCCCGGCGCCCACCGTGTCGGCCGCTGGGACCACCAGTGCCTACGTGGCGATGCCGACCGCGCAACGACTGATCGACACCCGGCTGGGCACCCCGCTCACCGCCGAAGCGTCGCTCTCGGTCAGCGTCACCGGCGCGGCGCCGCTCCCGGCTCCCGGCACGGTCACCGCGGCGGTGCTGAACGTCACCGTCACCGGCCCCGCCGGCACGGGCTACTGGACGGTGTGGCCGCACACGAGCACACGTCCCGAGGCGTCGAACATCAACATCGACGAACTGACGGCACTCGCCGGCAACGTCATCCCCAACCTCGTCACGGTGCCGGTCGGCGCCGATGGCGTGGTCGACGTGTTCAGCAGCGCCGGTGGCAACGTGATCGTCGACCTGCTCGGCTACTACACGAGCGCCGACACCGCTACGGCTGGTCGCTTCCAGGCACTCCCGGCGCCGACCCGCGTGCTCGACACCCGCAACGTCGCCACGTTCGCACAGGGTGAGACTCGCAACTTCACGATCCCCGGGGCCGCCGGCGCGAGCGCGGTAGCGCTCAACCTGACCGCGGTCACCGCCGTCGGCGGGTACTGGCAGGTGTGGCCGCAGGGTGGAGCACAACCCGCCACATCGAACCTCAACTCACCGGCCGGGTGGGGCGCGGTCGCCGCCAACCAGGCCATCGTCACGGTCGACGCCGCGGGGGCGATTTCGATCTACTCCGAATCCGGTGGCGACCTGCTCATCGACGTGGTCGGCTCCTACACCGGCGCGAGCGCTCCGGCCGACACTGTGGGCCTGTTCGTCCCGATGATCTCGCCGACCCGCATCGTCGACACCCGGGTCGCCGCGTTGAACCCGCTCGGTGGCACGACGCCGGCCCAGCCGGGCTGGACCTTCGAGGTGCCGGTCGCGGCGAACCCGGCGATCGGCCGCCCCGACGTGTCGGCCGTGGTCGTGAACGCGACGAGCGTCGACACGATCGTGCCCGGCTACATCACCGTCGGCACAGCCGGTGCGGTCGCACCGGGCGACAAGCCGACGACCTCGACGATGAACGTCATCCGGCCGGCGCAGGTACTCGCCAACCACGCCATCGTCCCCGTGTCCACTCGCGGCTTTTCCATGTTCACCGAGTCCGGTGGCAACCTGCTGGCCGATCTCGCGGGATACTTCCTCGGCACGCCGGCCAGCCCGGCCCACGGAGCGCCCACCAACACGCCGGCTGCCACGTGCGCCACTGGCGCGGTCGGCTACCCCAGCGCACCCGTCGGGCCGATCATCTACGGCTCGTCACGGCGAGCGGTGGCCGATCTCCAGAGCCGCCTGTCGCAGCTCGGGTTCTGGGTCCAGGCGACCGACGGTGTGTACGGCCTCACCACCACACAGGCCGTGATGGCCTTCCAGAAGTGGAAGGGCCTGCCGGCCACCACGGTGGTCGACAACGCGACGGCCATCGCGCTCAACACCCAGCTCTGCCGCCCCACACCGGGCCGTACCTCCGGCACTCTGCTCGAAGTCGACAAGGGCAAGCAGATCGCCTACATCATCCAGAACGGTCAGATGAAGTACGTCTTCAACGTCTCGACCGGCAACGGGAAGAGCTACGACGAAGAGGACCAGAAGAGCGCCGGCAACCGGGTGATCGGTGTCGCGATCACGCCGACGGGCCAGTACCGCACGTACCGCCAGAGCGACGTCGCCCGCTACGAAGGCGACCTGGGAACTCTGTACCGGCCCAAGTTCATCGTCGGTGGCGTGGCGATCCACGGCGCGCCGCGGGTGCCGAACTATCCGGCCTCACACGGCTGCGTCCGGGTGGTCAACCCCGTGATGGATCTCATCTGGGGCCAGAACCTCCTGCCGCTCGGCTCGACCGTGTGGATCCACGACTGAAACGGGGGGTGCCTCAGAACAGCACCCATTCGGTCTGGACGATGCGTGAGCCGTTGGCGTCGAGCACGACGAGGCGCACCGGGCCCGGGTCGATCGCGTCGAAGCTGAACCGTCCGAGCCGGTCGGTCTGGGCCGTATACACCGTTTCGGCGCCGACGAGCTCGACGGTCTGCTCCGACGGCGGCACGAGCTGACCGACCAGCCGGCGTGACCCGTTCTCGATCACCATCACCTCGATCTCGACGCCCGGCGCCTGGAACGTGATCTGGCGATTGGTCTCCTCGGCCCGCACGCCGGCGAGCTCGCGCGACGAGTCGAAGACGAGCTCGGCCAGCTCGGTGTCGATGGTGCTCCACGTGAACGCCGCGCGGGCGCCATCGAGCACGTGGTCGGGAACCGGATCGGCGACGGCGAGCGCTTCACCGAGCAGCTCGAGCAGGCCCTCGTCGGAGATCGCCGACGGCTGCGCTGGGGGGTGCTGGTCGTCGGTCATTCCGCCGTGTCCTTTCGGCTGGGCCGCCGGTGGCGGTCGTCGAGCCCCGGTGGGAGGGTCTTCTTGAGCTTGGCGAGCGCACGGTCGCGACTGGGACCGATGCTGCCGATCGGACGGCCGAGGATCTCGCTGATCGTCGCGTAGTCGAGTGGCGGCACGGTGCACAGGAGCCGGAGCAGCTCCTGGTCCTTCGGGGGGAGCTGGGCGAAGCCGTGCAGGACGTGGCGCAGGGTGTCGTCGTCGGTGACGATCTCGTCGAGGCTGGAGACGGCACCGTCGGAACGCTCGGGGACCTCGCCGACGCTGATCGTCCGCGACTGCCTGGTCGCCACCCGCAGGGCCTCATTGCGCGTCGTCGTGGCCAGCCACGCGGCCAGCCGTTCCGGGTCCCGGATCCGGTTGCAGTTCTCGGCGAGACGGAGCCAGACGGTCTGCACCACGTCGTCGGTCAGCGAGCCGAGGCGGTAGCCGCGCGCGACCGACCACACGAGTCCACCGAACCGCCCGACGAGTTCGTCCCATGCCCGCTGGTCGCCCTCGATGACTCGCCGGAGCAGCTCTCCGACGTCCATGACGGCCGAGTGTAGGCGAGGCTGGCAGGGCGGTGCCGCGGTCATGATCACGTGTCTCAGGAGCCGCGGTTGCCCACGGTGATACGCGATTGTCAGAAGACCCGGTTGACGATCACTCCGTAGTCGGGCATCCGGTAGAGGCCCGGACGACCGATGAGCTTGCGCACCGCCACTTGCGCCGGACAGTCGCAGAGCTCGATGAGCTCGGCGAGTGCTCCCACCACCGCCGGTGTAGCGAACGACGTGCCGCTCCACATCGCCCACCCGGCGAAGTCGTCGATGTCGGGCACCGTGCCGGCGATGATCGGCTCGTAGGCGCCATCGAAGTGGTTGAAGAACTCGCTGATCAGGTCCTCGCCGGGGGCCGACGCATCGACCCACGGCCCGTGGTTGGAGAACGATGCCGGCCCGCATGGCCCGAGCGCGCCTACCGAGAGCACCTCGGGCATCGCGGCCGGATACTTCTTCCGGCACGCACCGTTGTTCCCAGCGGCCGCGACGACCACCGCCCCGGCAGCCACGAGCTCACGGATCCAGAACGCGATCACCGGCGGTTCGATGTCGTCGTCGTAGTAGCCGCTGAAGCTGAGGTTCACGAGCAGCCGGGTCTTGTCCTTCACCGAGTCGTACACCCGCTGGAGCGCGTTGGCGATGTCGAACTCGTCGCCGTCACCGTCATTGTGGATCACGCCCTCGACCATCACATCGGCGCTCGGCGAGGCCCGTTGGATGATCGTGCGGATGAACGTCGTGTGCCCGGCCGCGAGGTCGAGGAACGCGTCGCCGTTGAGGTCGGGCCGATCCCGCGTCGGCGTGCCGATGCCCACGAAGTCGACGTCGCTCGGCTCCGGCAATCCATCGGCAGGGATCCCGGTGTCGAGGATCGCCACGGTGGCCCGGCCAGGACCAGTGGTCGACCGAGGGTGGTCGTCGAGCGAAGCCGGCCGGGTGGACGGCCTGGCGGTGTTCGAGTTCCCGAAGTGCATCGGGTCGGCGCCGTACGCGGCGCCGAAGTGCATCGGATCGGCCCCGAACGCGGCGCCGAAGTGCATCGGATCGGCCGTGAACGCACCGATCCGCATCACCGTGTTCGGCACGATCACCCGCCGACCGAGCTCGGCCTCGACGCGGCGGATCATCGCCAGCACGTCCACGTCGAGGTCGAAACGGACGCGGACAAAACCGGAGCGGCGCGCCTGGTCGAAGTCCGCCTCGTCGGTACGGAGCTCGACAGCGGCGACCTTGGCGACGAGCTCGATCGTTCGCTCCGGAGCGTCGGTGCCGCCGTCGAACCGGCCGAGGTCGATGATCGCTTGCCCGGTCCGGTACTCGACCGGCCCGCTGGGTGTCAGCACCGCGCGAAGGCGCGGCTCACCCTTTTCGGTCAGGTACGGCTGACGTGGCCGATCGGTGGGCTGCTTCATGGGGCCTCCTGGTCGAGTGACTCGGACATCACGATCACTTGAGACTCGCCGTGATACCGGCAATATTGTCGCGCGTGCCGGATGCCGCCCCCGACGAAGCAGTGGCCGGCGCGCTCGCCGCGATCCAGCGGCGTCACGACTCCCCTGCCGAGTCGCTCGAAGCGGCACGGCGGATCGCCGAGGACGTCGACAGTTCGCCGGTCGCGCGACTCGTCGCCCTGTGGGCGCAGGGGCTTGCCGAGCGCGAGCTGAACCGGTTCGCCGAGGCCGAGACCCATCTGCGCGAGGCCATCGCCATCGGCGACGAGATCGACGATCCGGTGCGCGTCGCCCAGGTGACGAGCGCGCTGGTCTACGTCGTCGCCTACCGCGGCCGGCCGGAGGAGGCGCTGGCGCTGGCGGAATCGGTGGGCGACGCATTGCCGGCCAGCGAGCGTGGCGACCTCGAGTTGCGGCGAGCTCTGGCGCTGGAGCAGCTCGGCAACCCGGCGGCCGCCGTCGAGGCCTACTCGGCGGCGTTGGAGCTCATCGTCGCGGGGGACGATCGCGTGCTCGAGGCTCGCGCGCGCTGCAACCGATCGGTCGCGCTGGCCTATCTCGGCCGGATCGCGGAGGCACTGTCCGACGCCTCGGTCGCCGAACGGCTGGCGATCGAGCACGGTCAGTACTTCCTCGCCGGAGGCGCCGCCCACAACCAGGGCTTCACCGCTGGGTTGCAGGGTGACATCCCGTCCGCCCTCGCGTCGTTCGCCCGCGCCGACGCGTTGTACGCACGGGTGGGCTACCCCGGCCGCAGCGCTGGGGTGTTGGCATCGGACCGCTGTGAGGTGATGCTCGCCGCGGGCCTGCACGACGAAGCCCTGGCCAACGCGGAGACCGCCGTTCGATCCCTGGAGGACGTCGACGACGTCATCGATCTCGCCGAGGCCCGCCTCCTGCTCGCGCGCGCCCACCTGGCGGTCGGCGCCGCGGTCGATGCTCACCGCGTGGCAACGACCGCCGAAGCCGAGTTCCGTGCGAGCGGCCGCCCGGGTTGGGCGACGTTGGCCGAGTTCGTGGCGTTGACGGCCGCCCAGGCAGCATCGTCGCTTCAGGAGGCGGAGGATCTCGGACGCACCGACCGGATCGCCGACGACCTCGATCGTCGGGGCTGGCCGGCGGAGGCCGCGGCGGTCCGGGTGTCGGCGGCGGAGCTCGCCCTCGCACGCGGCGACGTCGGTCCAGCCCGTCGTCGACTCCTCGCCGCGGCCGGCGCCCGCACGACCGGGCGGGCCGATCGACGGGCGAATGCCTGGTTGGCCACGGCGTACCTGCGCGAGGTGGACGGTGACGTGCGGGGAGCGAAGCGGGCAGCCGCCGCCGGGTTGCGAGTCCTCCGCGACCACCAGGCGACGCTCGGCGCGACCGACCTGCGCGTCGGAGCCAGCACGCACGCCGGCCGGCTGGCGCAGTTCGGACTCCGGCTGGCCGTCGAGGGTGGGCGACCGCGCGACATCCTCACCTGGGCGGAGCGGGTCCGGGCGAACGCGCTCGCGGTGCCGTCGGTGCGGCCGCCGTCCGACTCGCCACTCGCGTCGGCGTTGGTCGAACTGCGGCGGCAGCGGTCCGCGCTCGACGACGCCCGCCGTGCGGGCGAGCCGACCGACGCCGTCGACCTCGCCGTTCGGCACCAGGAGAGGGTGGTTCGCGACCTCGCTCGGCTCGTCGAGGGAGGAGCGGCTGCGTCGGAGCTGTCGATCGCCACCCTCCAGGCCCGGCTCGGCGCGGAGTGTCAGTTGGTCGAGTACGTCGATGTGGATGGCACGCTCCTGGCGGTGATCGTGACGGACGCCCGTTGCCGGACGATCCCGCTCGCATCGACCCGCGAGGTGGCGAGCGCGATCGACCAAGCGGTGTTCTCGGCCAGCCGGCTCGCCCGGTCCGGTTCGTCGGAGGCATCACGGGCGGCCTCTCGTGCCGGAATGTCGGAGAGTCTGGGGGAGCTGGAGCGGCTCCTGGTCACCCCGCTGCGGCTCGACGGTGGCGACGTCGTGATCGTGCCGACCGGGGTGCTGCACGACGTGCCGTGGGGCGGGCTGCCGTCGTTGTCATCGCAGTCTCACGTCGTGGCGGCCAGTGCGACGCGGTGGCGACCCGACACCGGTCTGCCGGACTCGGCCAGGGTCGCGGTCGTTGTGGGTCCTCGGCTGGCGGACCCGACGGCGGAGGTCGAAGCAGTGCTCACGAGCCGTCCGACCGCGCGTCGGCTGACGGCTTCGGCGGCAACCGTCGATGCCGGACTCGCACTGCTCGGCGACAGCGACATCGCCCATCTCGCGTGCCACGGTCACTTCCGCCGCGACAGCCCGATGTTCTCGTCGCTCGCCATGGCCGATGGCCCGTTGACCGTGTACGACCTGGAATCGCTGGCATCCCCGCCGGCCCTGGTGGTGCTCCCGGCCTGCAACGCCGGGCTCGCGGCGGTGTCGGTCGGCGACGAGCTCATCGGCACCGCCGGCGCGCTGCTCGGCGTCGGTGTTCGGCACGTCGTCGCGCCGATCACCGTCGTCAACGACCTCGCGGTCACCGAGGTGATGCGGGTCTTCCATCGCCACCTGCCGGAATCGCCATCGGCGGCCGCCGCGTTGGCACGCACCCGCATCGAGATCGAGGCCGGTGGCGACCTCGACGCCTGGGCGGCGTCGGTGTCGTTGCTCTGTCTCGGGTAGCGACAGAGGAGGGCGCTACGTGACGGCTCCCCGCCCGGCG
>CAZYWK010000056.1:7572-24411 GCA_964651825.1 uncultured Ilumatobacteraceae bacterium
CTCTGTCTCGGGTAGCGACAGAGGAGGGCGCTACGTGACGGCTCCCCGCCCGGCGGCGGGCGGGGTGCAGGCCCTGGATCACGACGGAGTTGGGCTTGTCGCCCCACTCGTCGTCCTCGCCGAGGCTGACGTGGATCAGCCCGCGTGCCCGTCGTGTTCGCAGGCCAACGGTTCCATCGGGGTGCCGGCGCCGGCCGGCGTGCTGCCGACGGGCGCGCCGGCCGTGGCCGCGTCAGAGGTGGCAGCGTCCGAGGTGGCCGCGGACGAGGTTGAAGGTCCCGATTCACTGCATGCCGCCAGGAGCCCGGACGCGGCGATCGCGCATGCCGCCCAGCGGGCGGTCGACCTGTCCGTCACCGGTCGCACCCGATCAACGGGTCGCGACCGCTCCAGTGGCCGCGCGACGCGTACGGCTCGAAGCGGGCGAAGAGCTCTTCGGTGTACCAGCCCTCGGCGCGCGTCCGGCGGACGACATCGAGGTGGTGCGGCATCGAACTGGCGAAGGTGCGAGCCGCGTCGAGTGACTCCCAGAGGCTGAACGTCGCCAGCCGCCCGATCGGCGCCTCACCGATGCCGACGACGTCGATCAGCCCGGCAGCGCGGTGCAGCTCGTCGTCGACCGGTCCACCGGCGCGGCCGAACGATCGCCACGCCCCGGGCCGCACGTCGGCCCGGGTGAGGATCGCGACGCGACCGGTCGCGTCGCCTGGTTCCAGGCCATCGAGGGGATCGATGCCCCGCCACCGCCCGTGGCCTCCGATCGCGCGCAGCCTGACGTGCCACGCCTCGTCGGCCGCGTCCGAGCGCTGTCCAATCGGGCTCGACCGGAGGAACTCGTCGAGGGCCGCCTCGTCGTCCCACACCGCGAACAGCGCGGTCCGCCGCGGGTCGATGCCGGTTCCCGTCCGGTCACCCCGGCCGGTGCCGAGCAGGCGCCAGAAGGCCAGACCGGGCGTCCGCGCCAGCCGGACACGATCGGTGCCGAGCCGCGCCATCGCCAGTGGCGCCTTCCACGCCCGCTCGCGCACGAGGTGGAACGACGCGATCCGGGCCATCGTCCGTCATGCTGGCACGTGATGGATCCGTCGACCGCCGCTCGCGTCGTCGTGACGGCGCTCGTCGGGTACCTGGTCGGCTCGATCCCGGTGGCCAACCTCGTGGCGCGGCGCCATGGCGTCGGCGACCTGCGCGACGTCGGCGACCGCAATCCGGGCTACTGGAACGCCAAGATTGCGCTCGGTCGCCGCGACGCGCTCCCCGTCTTCGCCGGTGACGTCGCCAAGGGGGCAGTCGCGGCCCTGGTCGGTGTCGCGCTGGCCCCACCCGGCGTGTGGGGCATGGCCTACGTCGGTGCGGGCGCGGCGATGGTCGGCCACGCCTTCCCCCTGTTTGCCGGCTTCCGGGGCGGGCGCAGCGTGCTCACGTTCGTCGGTGGGGCGCTCGTGTTCGCCCCGGCGTCGGCCGCGGTGGCGATCGCCGCGCTGCTCGTGGTGTGGGCACTCACCCGGTCGTTCGCGGTCGCGGCACGGGTCGGCATCGTCGCCTTCCCGCTGGCCCAGTTGGTGATCGACGGGCCCTACCGCACCGCCGCGACCGGCGTGCTGATGACGTTCATCGGCGTGCGCTTCCTGACGGCCGGGCCGGTTCGCACTGGTTCGGCAGCGTCCTAGCCTGAACTCACCGCCGGGTCGTGATCTCGTCGACGAGGATGGCGAGGGCTTCCTTCAGGTGGGCGAAGCGACGGTCGCCGAGGATGTCGGCGACTTGACGCTCGGCGTCCTGGGCCTGGATTCGAATGACCTCCTGCAGCCCGTGGCCCTTGGCGGTCAGCCGGACCAGCCGAGCCCGGCGGTTGGTGGGGTCGGGTTCGCGCACGAGGTAGCCGAGCCGCTCGAGGTGACCGATCAACTCGTGCACCGACTGCTTGGTGATCTGCATCCGCTGGGCGATGTCGATGGGCCGTTGGCCGTCGAGCCCGGGGTAGCGAAACAAGCTGACGTGGGCCGAGGTGACGTCGTCGTACCCGGCGCCAGTGGCAGCGTCCATGTTCAACTCCCACACCCACTGCCAGACCACGCGCATGTTGAACCCGATGTAGGGCGGCGGAAGATCGATACCGCTTGACATGTTGGTCAGGCTACCTTACTGTGATGATAGTCAGGAAGCCTGACCGACGATTTCTTGCAGACACTTTACGCAGACACATGACGAGGAGATGAGAGATGAGCACAGCAGTGATCGATGATCCGAGCAACTCGGAGGCCAACGCCTGGTGGTTCCTCGACACGCTGGTGGTCGAGCACCGGCGTGCGCCGGGGATGCAGAGCGTCGTGCTGGAGATGACCTTGCCCGTCGGCCACGCACCGGCGTTGCACGTGCACGACAACGTCGACGACACCTGGTACGTGCTCGAAGGACGCATGGCGTTGCTCTGTGGTGACGAGGAGTACGTCGCCGAAGCGGGAGACTGGGTGTCGATGCCGCGGGGCGTCCCGCACTCGTTCCGGGTGGTCGGTGACCGGCCGGCGCGGATCTTGGTCGTGCACGACAACACCACGTTCCGCGACTTCGTGGCCGAGCTCGGTGAGCCCACCGATCAACGGGTGCCGCCGCCAAACCCGTCGTTCCCGCCGATCGAGGAGCTCGGCCGTGTCGCCCGCGCCAACGATCTCGCGGCGATCGGCCCCCCGATGACCGAGGAGCAGGCACAAGTGATCATCGCCCGGGTGCTCGAGCGGCGCGCGACGACCCGAGTCGACGCCTGAGCCCGGCACCACCACCCCACCTGATCGCGGTCTTCGCACCGCTCGCGCCGGCGCCGCCGGCGTGTGTCCACCCAAGGAGACCCGGCATGACCCTCACTGCCGCGTAGCGTGCGGTCAGTGCCTGCTGCGCCCGCCACCGTCACGTTCGAGAACTCGTTCGCGCGCCAACTCGACGGGATGTTCGTGGCCTGGCGGGCCGCGTCGGCTTCCGCGCCGGAGCTGCTGGTGCTCAACGAGCCGTTGGCGGCCGAGCTCGGTCTCGACGCCGACTGGCTGCGTTCGCCCGGCGGCGTGGCGATGCTCGTCGGCGACGTGAGCGGCGACGGGGCGACTCTGGACGCCGAGCCGATCGCGATGGCCTACGCGGGCCACCAGTTCGGCGGCTACTCACCGCAGCTCGGCGACGGCCGCGCGCTTCTGCTCGGGGAGCTCGTCGACGCGTCGGGGGTCCGGCGCGACCTGCACCTCAAGGGCTCGGGCCGCACGCCGTTCGCCCGCGGCGGCGACGGCAAGGCCGCGGTCGGCCCGATGCTGCGCGAGTACGTCATCAGCGAGGCGATGGCGGCACTCGGCGTGCCCACCACCCGTTCGCTCGCCGTGGTCGCGACCGGCGATCCCGTGGTCCGCGAGACCGTCCTGCCCGGGGCCGTGCTCGCCCGCGTCGCGTCGAGTCACCTGCGGGTCGGCACGTTCCAGTTCGCCGCCGCCCACGACACCGCCGGCGAGCAGTCGCTCCTGCGGCGGCTCGCCGACTACGCCATCGCCCGCCATCACCCGGACGCGGTCGACGCGCCGAACCCGTATGTCACCCTGTTCGACCGGGTGCTCGGCGCGCAGGCGTCGCTCGTCGCCGACTGGATGGCCGTCGGGTTCGTGCACGGCGTGATGAACACCGACAACGTCACGATCTCCGGCGAGACGATCGACTACGGGCCGTGCGCGTTCATGGACGCGTTCGACCCCGCGACGGTGTTCAGCTCGATCGACCACGGTGGTCGCTACGCCTACGGCAACCAACCGCGCATCACGCAGTGGAACCTGGCCCGGCTCGCCGAGGCGATGCTGCCGCTGTTCGACCCCGACCCCGACGCCGCCGTCACCGCTGCGACGGAGCGCCTCGAGACGTTCCCCGACCGCTACCACGACGCGTGGATGGCGCGGATGCGGGCGAAGCTCGGCCTGCGCACCGAGTCGGCCGACGACGAGCGTTTGGTCGTCGATCTGCTCGATCTGATGGCAGCCGAGCACGTCGACTACACATCGTTCTTCCGTGCGTTGGCCGCCGGCCGCGTCGAGGACCCCGCGTTCCAGGCGTGGATCGGCCGGTGGTCGGAACGCCTCGCGCTCGACGGCGACGACCGGGCGTCGGTCGCCACCGCGATGGGCCGGGTCAACCCCGTCTACATCCCGCGCAACCATCTCGTCGAGGAGGCGTTGGAGGCCGCGACCGCCGGTGATCTCGCTCCGTTCGAGGCCCTGTCGGCAGTGCTCACCGACCCGTTCACCGAACGGCACGGGCTCGATCGGTACGCCCTGCCGGCCGGCGAGGACTTCGCCGGCTACCGGACGTTCTGCGGCACCTGACCGACCGCGGCGGTGGAGGCTTCCGGCCCCGGGTTCCCCGGACGGTCGTAGCGCCGGCCGCGCCAAACGTGCGAGCGCCGGCCGATCCCGAGCGCGATGGCCGCGGCGGCGAGCGGGTCGGCGAGCGGGCTCAGCCAGTATCCGATCCCACCGTCGAGGTAGGAGCGGCGTGTGCCGGCGAGCGTTCCGAGCCGAGCGAGGCTCAGCGCCACGTCGATCACGTCGCCACGGCGCGTCAGCAGCCGCGGGAGCGGCAGCACTTGGGCGAGCACCACGACAGCGACGTCGACGAGTTGATGCCGCGGCGTGACGACCCCCGGGAGGGCGAGCGATCGTCCCCAACCGTGCCACGTGCTCGCGAACGAGTCGAACATGCGCACCGTGAGCAGTTCGCTCGCGTCGAGGAAGGCGACCTGCCGACCGTCGACGGCGAGCGCGCGGGCCAGCGCCAGATCTTCGACGACCGCACCGGCGACCACCGCCATGCCACCGTCGGCGAGGAACGGTCGACGGCGCACGGTCATGCACTGCCCGTTCGCCATGGTCCGCCTCGGTGGCGACGACTTCGACCCCGGTGGGCTGAACCGGTACACGAGCGTGGTCAGCATCGCCGCGTGGAGCCAGCGCGATGGTCCGGTGGGGCAGTCGAAGCGCCCGGCAACGGTGAGCAGATCGAACTGCTCGGCACGCGCCCGCGCGACCAATGCCGTCGGCAGGAGCGGGTGCGGCCGCGTGTCGGCGTCGAGGGTGACGACCCACTCGCCGCTCGCCGCCCGGAAACCCTGTTGGAGCGCCCAGGCCTTGCCCGCCCAACCTGGTGGAGGCGCCGTGCCCGACACCACCCGCGCCCCCGCATCGATGGCAAGTGCGGCCGTGCCGTCGCTCGACTGGTCGTCGACCACGATCACGTCACCGACGCCCGGTGCACCGACGATGGCAGCGAGGAGCGGACCGATCCGATGTTCCTCGTCGCGGGCCGGCACCACGACGTCGATGGTGTCGAGGGGCGTGAGCGTCGGCCGCACCGGGGGTTCCGTGCGGGCGGCCCGTGCCAGGCGGACGACCGCGACGGCCCCTGCCACCACCCGAACCCCGGTGAACCCAACGCGCCAGAGCCGCCGTTGGTTGCTCACGAGGTGTCGCTCGCGATCAACTCGGCGACGATCCGAGCGCTCGTCAGCACGAGCGGCAGCCCGCCACCGGGATGGCTCGACCCGCCGACGAGGTACAAGCCCTCGCGCGGACCACGATTCGCGGGCCGGGCGAACGCCGCCCTGCGTCCGTTCGACGAGGTGCCGTAGATGGCGCCGCCCGGCGACCGGTACCGCTCGGCGAGGTCGGCGGGGGTGATCGTCTCGACGAACTCGAGTCGATCACGCAGCACCACCCCGTTGGCAGCCAGCGTGTCGAACACGACGTCGACGGAACGGTCGCGATCGACGTGGACCGCGGCCGGGGCGTTGATCAGGATCGACCAGTTCTCGCATCCCTCGGGAGCCTGCGACGGATCGGTCACCGCCGACACGCAGGCGTACACCGTCGGATCGGCGGCCAGCCGGCCGGTGGCCAAGGCGTCGAACTCGCCGCGCTCGTCGCCCGAGAACCACACGTTGTGGTGTTCGATCCCCGGGGTGAGCCCGCGAACGGCGGCGCAGACGACGAAACCGCTCGTCGAGCGTCCCGCGCGCAACGTGCGTCGTCGAGCCGACCGGTCGGGCAGCAGGTCGGTGTAGAGGTGTTCGGCGTCGACGTCGGCGACCACCACGTCGGCCTCCACCGGCGAGGCACCGCCCGCCAACTCGACGCCGGTCACGCGCTCGGGGGTCGATCGGATGCGGGCGACCTCCGCACCGGTGTGCAGTGCGACGCCCATCTCCGTCGCGACGTGCTCGAGTGCCATCCGGATCGTGTCGAGTCCGCCCAGCGGGTACCAGCAACCGAACCGCGCCTCGAGGTGGGCGATGCACGCGAGCGTCGCCGGGGCCCGGAACGGTGACGAGCCCGAGTACGTCGCATAGCGGCCCGCCCACTGGACGAGCCGCTCATCGCCGAAGAATCTGCTCGCCGAGCGGTGCAACGTGCGCAGCGGGTCGATCGCGACGAGGTCGAGCGGCGACCGCATGCGCTGGGCCAGGCCGAGCGGGTTCGTCATGGGGCCGGCGAGGAACGTCCGCGCGCTGACGTCCCAGATCCGGCGGCCGCGTGCGTCGAACCGCCGCCATTGGTCGCCGGCTCCGGGCGCCAGATCGTCGAACGCGCGAGTGGTCTGCTCGGCCCGGTCGTGGACGCGGAGCTCGGAGCCGTCCGGCCAGTGGTACGCGAACTGCGGGTCGAGCCGCACGAGGTCGACGTGCTCGTCGAGTGCGGTGCCGGCAGCCCCGAACAGCTCGTCGAAGAGGTGCGGCAGTGTGACGAGCGACGGCCCGATGTCGAACGTGTAGCCGTCGCGCCGGATCGTCGCGAGCTTGCCGCCGACCACCTCGTTCCGTTCGAACAGCGAGACCTCGTGGCCGTCGGCGGCGAGGCGGATCGCGGTCGCCAGCCCGCCCACACCGCCCCCGACGACGATGATGCGACGCGGGCGCTCGGTCATGCCGACGCGCCCGTGCTCCGGAGCATCGCGGCGACGGCGATCGGCAGCATCGCCGCTCCACCGACCGCGGCCACGAGCGGGTCGCGGAAGTACCGCGCGAAGCCGACGGTTTCCATCACCGCAACGAAGCCGTACTCGCCGACGAGCGCTGCCTCCGCTTCGGGCTCGGCCGGCAGGAGGCGTTCGAGGATCACCATCACCCCCAGCCCGGTCACGAACCAACCGACGAAGTTGGTCGCCGGGATGCCGCGGTAGCGGCCCGCTCGATGCCAGCGCCAGTAACCCTCACCCACCATCTGCGGATCGAGGAAGAGGTCCCATGCCGTCAGCGCCGCGGCGCCCAGCAGGCCGCGAGCCAACGGATTCGAGCGGGTGCCGAGCGCGGCGTGTGCCGCCTCGCGAGACGGTGCCGCCATCGCGAACCAGGCGAGCGGCACGATCACCGGCACCCCGCCGATCCGGGGTCTGAGTGCACCGTCGTAGTGGTAGCCGCCGAATGGCCGGCCGGTCGCAGTTCCCAGCCGCTCGACCGCAGCGGTCGTCGTGACGATCGTCGCGGCGGCCGCCAGCGCGCGCCGGATACCCCAGCGTCGTCCGGTCGTCGCGAACGTCGTCGTGAACAATCCGCCGACGACGACCGACGCCAGCGCCCGACGGCCGCGTCCACCCTGAGGCAGCAACGGCGTCGCGACCATCGCCGCCGCCGTGACGATCCCGGCGATGGCAACCGTCCGGGTCGCCACGTGAGGGCACGCCGAGTGGGGCGTGGCGGAGGTCATCGGCGCAGGAGCTTGGCGACCACGCGCGCCCTTTCGTGGGTGGGCACGCTCACCCGGGTGCTGAACACGTCGTAGTCGGCAGCCTCGATCCGGTCGAGGAGCCGGCTGTAGAGGATGCGCGCGGCGGCCACACAGCGTGCCGAACGCGGTGGCAGCATCGCGATGCCGGCGTCCGCGGACGCGTAGAGCGCCCGGCACCGGTCGATCTCGAAGCGGAGCAGGTCGCGGAACGGTTCGTCGACGCGGCGCAGCGGCAGGTCGACGCCGAACCTGACGGTGTCTTCGACCGGGAGGTACTGGCGGCCCCGGTCGAGGTCCTCGCCGATGTCACGCAGGAAGTTCGTGAGCTGGAAAGCGACACCGAGATCGCGGGCCGGGCCGAGGGCCGCGCTCCGGTCGCGCGGTTCGAGGATCGGGAGCATCATCTCGCCGATCGCGGCGGCCGAGCCGTCGGTGTAGACGAGCAGATCGTCCCATGTGGGATACGAACCCACGGTCAGGTCCATCGCCATCGAGCGCAGGAAGCGCTCGAAGGCGGACTGGTCGACGTCGAAGGCGCGGACGGTGTGGACGACTGCCTTGAGCACCGGGTCGTCGGATCGACCGGCTGCGAGATCGGCGAAGAAGCGGCTGCCGAAGTCGCCCAGCGCCTCTCGTCGTTGCTCGACAGGAACGTCGTGGCCGCCGTGGCACGGGATCTCGTCGACGATGTCGTCGGCGTAGCGGGCGAAGGCGTACAGCGCGTGGACGTGGTGCTGCTTGATCCGTGGGAGCAGCTTCGTCGACCAGTAGTAGGTGGTGCCGTGGCGCTTGTTGAACGCGCGGCAGAGGGCGTAGCTCTCCTCGAGCGTCACGGGTCCGACGGGTTGGCTCATCGTCGCCGCCAAACGGCGTACTCGTCGACGCGCGCCGCGGCGAGCTTGCCCGACACCAGCACCATCGGGACCCCCACGCCGGGCAGGGTCGAGGAGCCGGTGAACACGAGACCCGGCATTCGCCGGTCGACGTTGCTGGGCCGGAACGGCCCGGTCTGGCGGAACGTGTGCGCCAGCGCGAACGGAGTGCCTCGTTCCATGCCCATGGCTGCCCAGTCGGTCGGGTCGTAGAGCTCCTCGACCACGACGTCGGTCGGATACCCGAATGAAGCCGTGCGTCGGCGGAGGTCGCCGGCGATGCGGTCACGCTCTCGGCTCCAGTCGATGCGGCCGTCGAGGTTGGGGGTCGGCTCGAGGACGTACAGCGTCGAGCTGCCGGCCGGGGCGAGCGTGGGATCGTCGAGGCTGTGCAAGGTGACCAGGATCGACGGGTCCGGCATCCTCTCGCCGTCGTGGATCAGGGCCCGGAACGATCGGTCCCAGTCGCGACCGAAGTGGATGTTGTGATGCGCCGCGTCAGCGGGCGGCGAACCCGTCACCCCGGCGACCCAGAGCAGGCACGACGGCGAGTAACGACCGCGCCGCGCCACACGCGGCGCGGCCAGGCCCGGCAGCAGTGTGCGGTACGCAACCGGGAGATCGGCGTTGCACACCACCGCGTCGGCCGGCAGGTGCTCGTCGCCCACCACCACGCCGGTGACCGCGCCGGACATCTTGCCGCCGCCAGAGCCGCAGATCTCGGTGACGTCCTGGCCGTAGCGGATGTCGACGCCGGCCTTCGCCACCGCGTCGGCGAGACCGGTGGCCATCGCGTGCATCCCGCCCTCGGGCACGTACACGCCCTCCACCGAATCCATGTAGGTGATCACGGCGTACAGCGCCAGCGCCTCGTACGGCGCCAGGCCGGCGTACATCGACTGGAAGCTGAAGATCCGTCGCAGTCGCTCGTCGTCGAAGAACGACGCCACCTTGCGCCCGAGCCGGCCGAACCCGCCGAGCTTGACCAGTTCGATCCCGGCCCGCCACGGACGAAGCAGATCGAGCGGCGAGTCGAAGTTGGTGTCGATGAATGCCGGCATCTCGACGCGGTAGAGCTCGGCCAGCCAGTCACAGAAGCGGCCGAAGGCTGCCGCGTCGGCCGGGCCGGCGAACGAACGGATCTCCTCGGTCATCGCGTCGCGCCCGTGGCGGACGAACAGCGTCGAGCCGTCGGCGTACACCGCCCGGTACATCGGATCGACCGGCCGGATCGTGACGAAGTCGTCCATGTCCGCCCCCGCGGCGTTGAACGTGTCGGCAAGTAGACCCGGCATCGTCAGCACGGTCGGGCCGTTGTCGAGACGGAACCCGGCGGCCTCGACGAGCCCGGCCCGCCCGCCCGGGCGTGACGATCGCTCGACAATGGTGACGTCGTGACCGCGGTTGGAGAGGTGGGCGGCGGCCGAGAGACCACCGAGGCCCGCTCCGACCACGACGACGCGCATCATCGGCCCCGGGGCATCAAGTGGTGCGTGCGGTCACGTAGTCGGCCAGCGCGACGAGCTCGAGCTTCGCGACCTCGGCGACGTCGGCCCGCTCGATGCTGGCGATGGCCTCCGCCGCCAGGGTGGCGATGCGCGCCTCGAGCTCGTCGAGGCCACCGGTGTCGACGATGGCCTGCTGGATGCGCGCCACGTCGTCGGGCGACAGATCGGGGTCGCCGACGAGGTCGAGCACCGCCCGCTGCGCCGGGTTGGCGAGGGCGACCGATCGGGCGAGCAGCGGCGTCGGCTTGCCCTCGACCAGATCGCCGCCGACGGGTTTGCCCGTCAGTGCCGAGTCGCCGAAGGCGCCGATCACGTCGTCGCGCATCTGGAACGCGTCGCCGAGGGGAAGCCCGTAGGCGCTCAGCTGCGCGATGAGCTCGGACGCCCGGGTCGGGTCGGCCAACGTGGCGCCGAGGTGGAGGGGACGCTCGATCGTGTACTTGCCGGACTTGTACCGGCTGATGCGCTCGGCCTTGTCGAGCCGCCGTTCCCGCCGCACCGAGCCGACGATGTCGAGGTACTGGCCGATGTTCAGCTCGATGCGCAGTTCGTTCCACAGCCGGATGGCCTCGATCGGTGCTCCCTCCAGCAGCTGATCGGCGTAGACGAACGCGAGGTCGCCGACCAGGATCGCGACGCCCTCGCCGAACCGCCGTGACTCACCCGCCCAGCCGGCCGCCGCATGGTCGACCGCCGACAGCGCGTGCGTCGTCGGCTGGCCCCGTCGTGTCGAGGCATCGTCCATCACGTCGTCGTGGAACAGGGCGAACGCGTGCATCAGCTCGAGGGCCGCACCGGCGTCGATCTCGAGCTGCACGTCGTCGTCACCACCGGCACCGATGTATCCCCAGTGACAGAACGCAGGCCGCAGGCGCTTACCGCCGGCGAGCACGAGACGGGCGATCTCGTCCACGGGGTGGGTCAGATCGTCGTCGAAGGCCCCCCATCGCTCCCGCTCGATGTCGAGGAACGTGGTGAGCCTGGCATCGACGCGGTCGGCGATCCGTCGGAGCGCTGGCGGCGGCGTCGCTGGCATGGTGCCGCCGAGGCTACTGCGGAGGCCCGCGCCCACCGCTTCGCCGATCGCGGGTGGGGCCGGTGCCCGTCTCGCGTCGTTCAGCGGGCTTCGTCGAGGTCGGCGGCGGCGTCGAGGTCGGCGGTGACCGATTCGATGCGAACCTGGGCGGCGGCGATCTTCGTGCGGCACAGCTGGATCAGCTCGGCGGCTCGGGCGACGCGCTCGGCGAGATGATCGACGTCGACGTCGGTTCCTTCGAGCTCGCGCAGGATGCCGTCGAGCTCGCCGAGGGCGGCTGCGTAGCCGGGTTGCGGGTCGGCGCTCGTGCTGGCGGCGGCGGTGGTGCGGTCGGGCATCGGGTCACTCCTGAACTGGGCGGGACGGGGCGCGGACGGTGCTGATGATCGAACCGTCGAGGACGATGGTGGAGAGCTCGTCGCCGGGGGCGACGTCGGCGACCGAACGGACGATCGTGCCGTCGCCGCGTCGGGTGATCGTCCAACCGCGCGCCACCTGGACCGCCGGATCGAGCGAACTGACCCGCGCCGCGATGACGTCGAGCCGGCTGGACGACCGCTCGATCGTGGTCCGTGAGCGTTCGCTCAGGCGCGCCGCGGCGGTGGCGACGCGCATTGTGGAGCGTTCGGTCGCGGCCGGGCCGACGCGCCGCAGCCGGTCGATGCGCATCGCCAGACGTTCGTCGGCACGCTCGACTGCGGCGTGGGTGTGCCGGGCGATCCGGTGGGCGGTGTCGGACAACTCGTTGGTCGACCCGGCAAGCACCGCGTCGGCGCGCCGGACGATCGAGCGCCACGCCGTTTCGGTCGCCGCCCGGTACGCCCCGACCCGATCGATCAGCGTGCCGGCACACGCCGTGGGTGTCTTGAGCGCGGTGTGTGCGACCTCGTCGGCGACGCTCCGATCGACCTCGTGGCCGAGCCCGGTGAGCACCGGCCGTGGGCACGCGGCGATCGCCCGCGCGATGACCTCGGAGTCGAAGACCGCCAACTCGTTCTTGGCGCCGCCGCCGCGGATGACGACGATGGCGTCGAGGTCGGCCCGGCGCGCGAGCGTGCGGATACCCGCGGCGACGAGCTCGGCGGCGAACTCACCCTGGACCCGGACGTCGACGACCGAGAGGCGGAACCCCAACCCGCTCGATTCGAGTTCGTGGTGGAAGTCGTGCCACGCGGCGGTGCCGACGCTCGTGACTGCACCGATGCGGAGCGGGACGGGCGACAGCGCGCGACGGCCGTTGGCGTCGATGAGGCCTTCGGCGACGAGCCGGCGGATCACCTCGTCACGCGACTGGGCGATGTCGCCGAGGGTGTACTTCGGGTCGATGCCGGTCATCTTCAGACCGATGCGGCCTGTCGGGGCGTAGTAATCGAGATATCCGAACACGCGGACCTTCATGCCGTCGGCGAGGCGGAGCCGGTGCTTCTGCAGCATCGGCCGCAGCCGCACGCGCGCCGGAGCGAAGAACTGGACGTTGATGATCGCGCCGTTGCGCTCGCCGACCAGCGCGTCGTCGGCGAGGCTGAAGTAGGCGTGGTTGCCGCGATCGCTCCAGCCGGTGATCTCGCCGCGTACCCAGATCCCGTCGCCGAAGCTCCGGTTCATCGACGCGTTGATGGCCTCGGCCAGCTCACCGACCGTGTAGGTCGGGTTCGCGCCGTCGTCGAGCTCCTCCTCGCCGAAGTCGAATGCGGGCTGAGACATCGCCCCTGATTCAATCAGTTGGCGATCACGCCCCGAGAGCGCGCAACGTGCCGCTCGGTGGCGTCTCGGTGTCGTCGTCGGTCGACAACTCGTCGGCGTCGGCTGCGAAGAGCTGACCGTCGAGCGGGAGACCGCGTTGGAGGCGCAGAGCCTCGAGTTGGAGCAGGGGACGTTCGAGCTGGCGCCGCCTCGTGCCGACGAGTTGATCGAATGCCTTGTCGACGCTGTCGAAGCGCTTCTTCACCGATTCGACCTGGTCGACGTACTTGCGCCACTGGGCGCCGAACGTGCCGAGCAGCTTGAGGATCTCGTCGCTGGTCTGCTCGATCATGAAGTTGTCGAACGCCTGACGGATCACCCCGAGGAAGGCGAACAGCGTGAGCGGTGAGCACAACACCACCTGCTGGCCCATCGCGTCGTCGAGCAGCGTGGCGTCGTGTTCGTGGATGAACCCCGTGAGCTGCTCGTTGGGGATGAACAGCAGCACGTAATCGACGGATGGCTGTTCGCTCTCGCCCGCGTAGTCGCGCTTGGCGAGCTCCTTCACGCGCAGGCGCACGTCGGCCAGGAACCGCTTCAGGTGCATCTCCCGCTCGGCGTTGGTACCCGCCTCGAGGTAGCGCAGATAGGCCGCCATCGGGAACTTGACGTCCATGTACAGGGCGTGGCCCTTCGGCATGGGGAACGTGTAGTCGGGTCGCCCGCCGCCGTCGATCTGGGACTGCTTGAGATAGTTGATGTTCTCGTGGAACCCGGCGAGGCGCAGCACGTCTTCGGCCATCCGCTCGCCCCACTGGCCGCGCACCTGCGGGTTGGCGAGCGCCTCGCGCAACGAACGCGTGGACTCGGCGAGGGTGTTGGCGACCTCGGCGTGTGCCTGCAGGGAGCTCGTGACGCTGCCGAAGCTCTCGGCGCTGGAGCGCCCGAGCGTGGACACCATGTCGCTCAGCTTCGTGAGCTCGCTGCGCATCTCGGCGTGGACCTGGTCGAGCCGGGCATCGATCAGCTCCTTCTTCGACGTGAGATCGGCGTTGACCTGCTGGTGGACCTGACTCGTGGCCGAGCCGAGCTGCTCACGCTGGAGCACGGCGCTCTGCTCGAGGGCGGCCGTGACCGCGGCATCGCGCTCGGCGGTGGCCTGCTCGCGGACCTGCAGGATCGCGTCGTGCACGGCCGCGTCGATCGCGCCGCGGAGCTCGGCGGTGGCGAGCAGCTGCTGATCGGTGGCCTGGGCGTCGCGGGCGGCGACGGTGTCGGCGGCGCGCTTCGATGCCACCAGGTAGGCCACGACGGCAGCGGCCGTGGCGATCAGGATGCCCAACGACATCGTGGCGAAGTTCATGCGTTCATGATGCGCACGGGGGTGTGACAGCGGCGCGGATGCCAGCCCGAGAGCCGGCGTTCACGCACCGTTCACGGCATCTCGCGGACCCTGTTACCTGCGTTTCCTACCGTCGCACTCATGCGAATTCCCAAGAAGTCCGTCCCGCGCAAGTCCGTTCCGAAGAAGCTGACCCCGAAGAAGCTGACCCCCAAGAAGCCCTGACGGGCAACGTTCAGCGCAGCACGGCCTGGGTCTGAGTGACCTTCGCGACGAGCCGCTCGCCGTGGCGCACCTCGGTCTCCACCACGATCGTCGTCGAGCCGACGTGCAGGGGCGTCGCCGTGGCCACCACCGACCCTGACGTCACCGCGCCGAGGAAGTTCGTCTTCGATTCGATCGTGGCCGTCCGTGTCGCTCCCTCGGGCAGGTTGACGAACGCGCACGCCCCGCCCGCGGAGTCGGCGAGCGCCATCAGTACGCCTCCGTGGAGGAGCCCGCCCGACGTGCACAGGTCGGCGCGCCACTCCAGTCGCAACGCGACCCGCGCCGGTGTCAGCTCGTCGGCCTCGACGCCGAGCAACGCGCACAGCGGCATCGCCGTTCGGATGAAGGTGGTGTCATCGGTGGACATCTGATGCGCTCCAATCGGTGGGTCGGATCGGTCCGAGCTGGGAGTCTCGTCGCGGAGGGGCCACGTTGATCGCATCGAGGGGCAACGCCACCTCGATCAGGTTCGTCGTGGACTCCGTCAACGTTGCGCCCTTCGGTCACCGGACTGTCCCGTGCGCCGTGCGAGGAGCCTACGCAGCAGCGATCGATCAGCGCACGGGGATCACGAAGCAGCGGTCGCGCAGGGTGCCGAGGGCGTACGACGCGTAGTCGATCCCGAAGTCGGAGTACAGGTGCCGGCACGACTCGCTCCATGCGAGCGCGTCGGGCGACGACATCCGGTGCACCACCTGCATGACCCCGCCTTCGTAGACGCGATATTCGGCCCACGTGCCGGGAAAGTCCTTCGTGCAGCCGACCTCGATGGAGGGCACACCCGAGCGCATCATCGGCCGGACGCGGTGACGGTGGGTGTGGCCGGCGGCGTACGCCACCACCGACGGGCGGCGTACAGCGAGCTCGTCGAGCGCGTCGCTCGGGTCGGGATGGAGCCCGAAGTAGTCGTCGCTCCTCGAACCGCCCGCCCCGCCGATCCACTGCTGGTGGTGCCCCATCACCAGCACCGGTCGATCGGTGCTGGCGAGGTGGTCGTCGAGCCAGTCGAACTGCTCGGTCGTGATCGTTCCGGTCGTCTGGCCCGGAATCGCCGTGTCGAGCAGGGCAACGGTCGCGCCGGCCAACTCGATCCACTGGTCGCCCGCATAGGAGTCCTGGTGCTGGTACGCGTCGTGGTTGCCGCGCACGACGTGGAGCCGGTCGCCGAACGCGACGCGGTAGCACTCCTCGAACGCATCCCACTCCATCTGCGTGCCCTCCGCCGACAGGTCGCCCTTGACGATCACCGCGGCGGGGTCGATCGCAGCCATCTCCCGGGCGGCGGTGCGGTTCATCACCTCCGGGTACGGTTCGGCGCCGGGCGCCACCCGCTGGATGGGGCCCTCGGCGAGGTCGTCGATCCGGCCGGCTTCGATCTCGCCGAAATGCACGTCGTTGACCGTCGTGAACCGGCACAGCAGGGCACCGCCGGGCCGGTCGAGCGTCCGCACCGTCTGGCCGCCGAACTCGTACTCGGTGCCTCCGACCAGCCCGTCGAAGCGGTGGGCCGTGGTGCCCTCGTGGCCGACGACCAGATCGTCGGCCACCGTGGTGATCTCCATCGTGGTGATCTCCATCAGCGACCTGTCACTCGATCGGCGCCACCGTCAGACACGCACGACGTACGAGCTGATGATCTTGTCCTGCCACGTCTGGTTGCGGTCGTCCCACGCCGCCCAGAGATACCCGAGGTAGAAGATGTTCGAGGAGATGAACCCGGCGAACAGCGCACGGCCGAATGCCTTGCCGAACCCGACCGGCAGGCCGTTGTCGGAGCGGACGAGGCGGATCCCCGTGAGCTTCATCCCCCAGGTCTGGCCCTTGCCGAGGGCCCGGACGTAGAGGATGACCACCAGGATCAGCCCGGCGACGCCGAGGGCGATCGCGCCGGCGAGGAGCCCGCCCGCGGGCTTGTCGGCCGGGCAGAGGAGCTGAGCATCCTCACCGAAGTCACGGTCGATCCAGCGGCATCCGTCGAACGCGGAGATGCCGAGGAGGATCGCCGGCACGGCGAACACCGCGAGCACGAGGCCGTAGAGGATCTGGTCGAGCAGGTAGCTGGCGAAACGGATCCAGAAGCCGGCGAGCTGGCCCATCGGCGCTGAGCTGTAGGCCTGGTAGCCGGCGGGAAGGTTCGGTGCGACCGCCCCCGGCGGCGGCGGTGGCACCGCGCCGTACCCGGGGGTGGCCGGTGGCGGTGGGGGCGGCGGGACGAGGCCAGGCGGGCCGGTCGGCGGGAGTGTCGGGCTCGCGCCGGGGGGTGGTGGCGGCGAGGTGGCGGGTGGCGGCGACCCGGGGGGCGGCGGTGGTGGCGACCCGGGGGGTGGCGGCGGCGGTGGTGGCGTCGAGGAACGGTCCTGGCCGGACGGCGGCGGCGGCATGCCCATGC
>CAZYWK010000056.1:24511-25571 GCA_964651825.1 uncultured Ilumatobacteraceae bacterium
GGTGGTGGCGTCGAGGAACGGTCCTGGCCGGACGGCGGCGGCGGCATGCCCATGCGCCGAGTGTGTCAGATCGTCGGGCGACGTCAGCGCCAAGGGCGATCGCGACGCACCGGCACCGGGCGCGCCCACCAGCGACCACTGAACCGCCACGACCGGTCGCGGCTCGTCGACGGTTCGGCCACCGCGACCGGCTTGGGCCACAGCGTCTCGATGGCCGCCACGATGACCGCGGCCTCTTCGTCGGTTGGGGGAGTGCTCATGGTGTCACCTCGTCGTCGATCGACCAGCTGGCACGGGCAGGCCGGATCACCACGGTACCCGCCACGTTGTCGTGGAACGTCCTGCGCTGCGAGCTGCCGAGCGCCACCAGGAAGCCGACCAGCAGGATCGAGGAGATCAGCATCCGCACGACGTACCGCGCGCCCGCCTCGCCGACCGGCACCAGGTCGCCGTTGCGGGCGTCGACCACGCGCGTCGAGGTGATCTTGTTGCCGACCGACTGGCCCGTCCTCGAGACACCCTTCGCGTAGAGCACGGTCGCGAGCGCGAATCCGGCGACGACGAGCAACACGCCCAACACGACGAGCACGCCCGATCCGGCGGCGACCAGGGCGACGCCTGGCACGCAGAGGACCACCAGGATGACGACGTCGATCAACAAGCCGGCGAACCGGGCACCGAACGACGCGAAATCCGGTTGGAAGGCCAGTCCGCTGCCGACCTCGACGACGATGGCCTCCGACTCGGGCCGCTCGGCTTCGGTGGGCAGCGTCGTGGCGGTCCCGACGGGGACTGCGTCGGACTGCTCTCCGAGCTCCATCTCCTCGTGCAGGCGCGCCAGCAGCTCCTCCATGTCGTCGGGCGTTGCCGGCGGGATCGATACGGGCGGCGGAGGCGGCGGCGACGAGCCCATCGGAGGTGGCGGGACCGGCGTCATCACGGGCGGTGGGGTGCTCGGCGGGGCTACCGACGGCGGTGGCGGCGGGACCGGGCTGGCCGGCCGTGGTGCAGGCCGGCTCGGTGGCGGGCTCGGTGGTGGACTCGGTGGCGGGCTCGATGG
>CAZYWK010000057.1:0-25384 GCA_964651825.1 uncultured Ilumatobacteraceae bacterium
TGTTCGGCGTGCCCGACGATCGCCTCGGTGAGATCGTCGGCGCGGCGATCGTGCTGGCCCCAGGCGCCACGCTGACCGAGGATGAGCTCGTGGCCGAACTGTCGGGCCGGCTGGCGAAGTTCAAGATCCCCGAGCGGGTGTGGTTCTTGAACGAGGCCCTGCCCCGCAACGCCAACGGCAAGTTCGTCAAACGTGATCTCAAGGCCCAGCTGCTCGGCAGTTGACCGACGCATGGTCATGGGCCAGCGCCTAGATTCGGCGGGGTGATCCCGATCGTGACGGCCGAGGAGATGCGGGCGGTCGACGCCGCCGCTCCCGAGCCGACCGAGGTGCTCATCGGCCGCGCCGGCCGGGCGGTCGGCCGCGCGGCGCTCGGTGTGCTGGGTGGCGCCTACGGCCGCCGGGTGATCGTGATCGCCGGGCGTGGCAACAACGGCGCTGACGGTCGCGTCGCCGGCGACTGGCTCACCCGGCGCGGCGTGTCGGTCCGCACGATCGACGCGGCCGCCTGTCCCGAGCGGCTCCCGGCCGCCGATCTCGTGATCGACGCGGCCTACGGCACCGGCTATCGCGCCGGTTGCCGGGATCCGTGGCGGGCGCCGGCCGTCGGCGGCGCCCGCGTGCTGGCCGTCGACATCCCGAGCGGGCTCGATGCGACGACCGGTCGGCACGACGCACCGGTGCTGAGCGCCGACCGCACGGTCACGTTCCAGGCGCTCAAGCCAGGGCTCGTGTTCGGCGACGGCCCGGCCATGTCGGGCACCGTCGAGGTCGCCCGCATCGGGCTCGACGTGAGCGGCGCCAGGGCTCATCTCGTCGGCGCCGAGGACGTGGCCGCCTGGATCCCTCGTCGCCCCGCGAGCGCGCACAAGTGGTCGGGCGCCGTCCGCATCGTCGCCGGCAGCCCCGGGATGCTCGGCGCGGCCGGGCTCGCCGCGAGTGCCGCTGCACGTTGCGGGGCGGGGCTGGTGGCAGTGTCGTCGCCGGGGTGCTCGGCGCCGGCCCCGCTCGAGGTGCTCCAGCCGACGTTGCCTGACGCGGACTGGGCCGACGAGGTCCTCGATGGACTCGATCGCTTCCGCTCCCTGGTGGTCGGGCCCGGCCTCGGCCGTCGCGCCGTCACCGTGGCGGCGGTGCGCCGACTGCTGGCGCGAGCGGCGCTGCCCGTCGTCGCCGACGGGGACGCGCTCCACGCGATCGCGACGGGTGACGAGTCGGTGCTCGAGCACCGCGACGCTCCGACCGTGTTGACGCCGCACGACGGCGAGTTCGAACAGTTGACCGGCGCCCGGCCCGGACCCGATCGGCTCTCGGCGGCCCGCACGTTGGCGAACGCCTACCACTGCACCGTGCTCCTCAAGGGCCCGGTCACCGTCGTGGCCGACGAGACCGGCGCGGCACTCGTCATCAACCACGGCGACGAGCGCCTGGCCACCGCCGGCACGGGCGACGTGCTGGCGGGCATGATCGGAGCGCTGCTCGCGGCCGGGGTGGCACCGCTGCGGGCCGCCGCAGCCGCCTCGTGGCTCCACGCCGACGCCGCGCGGCGCGGCCCGGCGGCCGGCCTCGTTGCCGGTGACCTCCCCGAGCTGTTGCCGGGTGCGTTGGAAGGTCTCGGCGATGTCTGATCCCGATCGTTGGGCGTGGGCCGAGATCGATCTGGCGGCCGTCGCCCACAACATCGGTGTGCTCCGCGCCGCGGTTGCGCCGAGCGCCGTGTGGGCCGTGGTCAAGGCCGACGGGTACGGCCACGGCGCGATCGACGTGGCCCGCGCCGCGCTCGACGCCGGTGCCGAAGGGCTGTGCGTCGCGCTGGCGTCCGAAGGTGTGGCGCTACGGGATGCGGGCATCGAGGCGCCGATCCTGGTGATGTCGGAGCAACCATCGGCGTTGGCCCCGACCATCGTCGAGCACCGGCTGACCCCGACCGTGTACACGAGGAAGTACGTCGACGCGCTGGTCGCCGCGGACCCCGATCATCTGCAGGTTCATCTCAAGATCGACACCGGGATGCAGCGGGTCGGCGCCCACCCGCACGCTGTCGCCGCGCTCGTGGCATCGATCCAGGAGCGGTCGCCGTCGGTGGAGCTGACCGGTGTGTTCACCCATCTCGCAGTGGCCGACGAGCCCGACAACCCGTTCACGGCGACGCAGCTCTCCCGCTTCGACGACGCGCTGACACACGTCCCGGACGGGCTCGATGTGCACGTCGCGAACTCCGCTGGCGCGCTCGCGTTCCCGGACGCCCGCCGCTCGTTCGTCCGCGCCGGGATCGCGGTCTACGGCATCTCGCCGGGTCACGGCGTCGACGACCTCGCAGCGGGACTGCGACCGGTGATGTCGTTGAAGGCACGGATCAGCTACGTGAAGATGGCCCGCTCCGGCAGCCGGATCTCCTACGGCCGGCGGTACCAGTTCTCCCGCGATTCGACGGTGGCCACCGTGCCGATCGGGTATGCCGACGGCGTGCCGCGGCGGTTGTCGTCGACGAGCGGGCAACCGGGTGGCGAGGTGCTGATCCGCGGTGAGCGGTGCCCGATCGTGGGCACGATCACGATGGACCAGCTGATGGTCGACTGCGGCGACCTGGAGGTGCGCGCCGGCGAGGAGGTCGTGCTGATCGGCGAGCAGGACGGTCCACACGGGGTCGAGCGGATCACGGCCGTCGATTGGGCCGATCGGCTCGGCACGATCGGCTACGAGATCGTGTGCGGGATCGGCAAGCGCATCCCTCGCGTCGTGCGCCCGTAACATCCATCAGCGTGTTGCTGCTCCGCGCGTCGTCCGTCGACGACACCAAGGCCATCGCCGCCGCGATCGCCCGGATCTCGCGGCCGGGCGACGTGATCATCCTGTCGGGCGAGATGGGCGCGGGCAAGACGGCCTTCGCCCAGGGGTTCGGCCGGGCGCTGGGTGTCGACGAGCCGATCACCTCGCCCACCTACACGCTCGTGCACAGCTACGACCTGCCGAAGTCCGGGCCGCTCGGCCGGGTGACCCTGCACCACGCCGACCTGTACCGGCTCGACCGCACCGAGGAGGTGGCCGATCTGGCGTTGGCCGAACTCGCCGAGTTCGACGGCATCGTGCTCGTCGAGTGGGGCGACGTGGTGGAGACGACGTTCGGGGAGCACCTCGTCGTCCATCTCGAACACGACGACGGCGCAGATGACGACGGCGCAGATGACGATGACGGTGATGACGATGGCGGCGCGAGCGACGTGCGGTCGATCGAGATCGCCGGGGCGGGGCCGTCGTGGGCGTCGCGGTGGGGGCGCCTCGTCGAGCTGGTCGGGGGGTACCGATGCTGATCCTCGGCATCGAGACCGCCACCGAACAGGTCAGCGTGGCCGTCGGCGGGCACGAGGGAGTGATCGGACTCTTCGAGTCGACCCGCGGCCGCCGCCACGCGGAGACGCTGGTGCCCGCCATCGAGTTCGTCACCCGCCAGATCGACATCGGCCTCGACGAGATCAGCGTCGTCGCGGTCGACGTCGGGCCGGGCCTGTTCACCGGCATGCGCGTCGGGCTGGCGTCGGCCAAGGCGATCGCGCAGGCCCTGCGGGTGCCGATGATCGGCATCTCCTCGCTCGACCTGCTCGCGTTCCCGTGCCGCCACACCGACCGCGTCGTCGTGCCGGTGATCGACGCGCGCAAGGGCGAGGTGTTCTACGCGATGTACCGGCAGGTGCCCGGCGGGCTCCAGCAGGTCGCCCCGCCGCAGGTCGGCTCGGTCGACGACCTGATCGCCGACCTGCTGGCACGGAGCCAGGACGTCCTGTGCGTCGGTGACGGCGCGTTGCGATACCGCGAGGAGATCCTCGACGGGTTCCACTGCGAGATCGGGGGTGTCGCCCACCCGTCAGCGGCACCGCTCGTCCAGTTGGCGCACGCCCGCGCGCTGCGGGAGGACTGGGTGAACGCCTGGGAGATCGAGCCGATCTACCTGCGCGCCCCCGACGCCAAGATCAACTGGTCGACGAGAGCGTCCCGACCGTGACGGCGACGGTGACGGTGCAGCGATGAGCGTGATCGAACGGCTGCTGCGACGCGACGAGCACCACGACCCGCAGGTCGAGGGTGATGTCGTGATCACCCCGCTGCGCAAGCGCGACCTGCGCGCCGGCGTGTTGGCGATCGAAGCGGTCAGCTATCCGCGGCCGTGGTCGCAGGGCGTGTTCGAGAGCGAGATCGATCAGATGAGGGCCGGTTCGCGTCACTACGTGGTGGCTCGGCGGGGTAAGGACATCGCGGGCTATGCCGGGCTCTGGTTCAGCGCCGGCGAGGCCCATGTCACCAACGTCGCCGCCCGCCCCGACCTGCGACGCACCGGGGTCGCCACGGCGCTGCTCCTCGCGCTCGCCGACGAGGCGCGTCGCCGTTCGTGCACCGCCTGGACGCTCGAGGTGCGGGTGTCGAGCACTGGGGCACAGGAGCTCTACCGGCGCTTCGGCTTCGTGCCAGCGGGCGTGCGCCCGCGGTACTACGAGAACGTGGAGGACGCGATCGTCATGTGGTGCAACGATCTGACGACCGACGACTACGGCCGCCAACTCGACGCGATCCGCGCCGACCTGCACCGCAAGCTGGACGAGGAGCGCTGATGGACGTCGACGAAACGACGATGGTGCTCGGCATCGAGACGAGCTGCGACGAGACCGCCGCGGCGCTCGTGATGGGCGGCTACGACGTCGTGTCGAGCGTGGTGTCGACCCAGGTCGAACTGCACGCGGAGTTCGGTGGTGTCGTTCCCGAGATCGCGTCGCGCGCCCATCTCGAGGTGCTCAACCCGGTGATCGCCCGCACGATCGTCGAGGCCGGCATCGACGAGTCGCGCATCGATGCCGTCGCCTGCACGGTCGGCCCGGGGCTGATCGGTGCGCTCCTCGTCGGCGTGTCGGCCGCGAAGTCGCTGGCGCTGGCGTGGGACGTGCCCTTCGTCGGTGTGAACCATCACGAGGCTCATCTGTATGCGGCGTTCCTCGAGGACCCGAACCTGCAGTTCCCGCTCGTGGTGCTGTTGGTGTCGGGCGGCCACACGATGCTGATCGAGATGCGCGGGCACGGCGAGTACCGCCTCCTCGGCCAGACGATCGACGACGCGGCCGGCGAGGCGTTCGACAAGGTTGCCCGCTTCCTCGACCTGGGCTACCCCGGCGGCCCGGCCATCGATCACGCCGCGCTGCTCGGCGACCCCGAGGCGATCCGGTTCCCGCGGGCGATGCTCGACGACAGCTACGACTTCTCGTTCAGCGGCCTCAAGACCTCGGTCGTGAACTACGTGCGCAAGCACCCCGACGTGGGCTCGGCCGACGTCGCGGCGTCGTTCCAAGCCGCGGTCGTCGACGTGTTGGTGGCCAAGTCCCGGCGCGCCGCGGCTGCGGTCGGGGCGACGGGCATCGTGCTCGGCGGGGGCGTGGCGGCGAACTCGCTGCTGCGCGAGCGGATCCTCGACGTGTGCGAGCAGGACGGCATCCAGGGGTTCCTGCCCAGCCGGGCGATGTGCACCGACAACGCGGCGATGATCGCGGCGGCCGGCTGGCACCGCCTCCGCACCGACGGCCCGACCCCCCTCGACGCCGGCGCCACCCCCAACCTCCGCATCGCCTTCCAGCCCTGACCGCTTCAGCGTGGCGGCGCAACGGCGCGGAGGTCGAGACCGTCGATGCCGGCGAAATCGTCGACGTTGATCGTGTAGAGGGCGATGTCGTTGGCGACGGCGATCGCGGCGATCTGGTAGTCGCTCACTCGCACACGGGACGCGCGACCTCGCCGGAGCGCACCGGCCATCACACCACCGAACACCCGCGCCGCCGACTGGTCGTAGGTCAGCATCGACTCCCCGAAATCGTGTTCCACGGCCTGGAGCCGCGCCTGGCGTCGTGCCTGCTCGACCGGATCGGTGGTGATCAGGGGCCCGGCGCTCAGTTCGCCGAGCGTGATCGTGGTGATCGCCTGGTCGTTCGGGAGTTCGCTCGGGTCGACGGTGCCGAGAGCGATCACGACACAGGTGTCGAGCACGCCAGCCGGTAGCGACTCGCTCATCGGTCGTACGGATCGCTGAAGTCGGGATCGATCACGGCATCGAGGTCGCGGCGGAACCGGTCTGCATCGACGGGTGGGAGCCCCGCGAACGTCGCGAGCACGTCTGCCTTGCGGGCGAACCGGAACCCGGAGCGGTGCGGGCCGAGCTCGGCGATCGGTCGTCCCCGGTCGGTGATCGTGATCACCTCGCCCGCCTGGGCACGGCGCGCGAGCGCACTGGTGTTGACGTTCAACTCTCGGAGGCTTGCTGTCACGAGAGTTATCCTACATATCACTACAATTCATGACAATGGGGCCCGGGGATGCGTTCGGTACCGTTGACGAGGCATGACGTTCTCGATCGGACCGTACGCGCTGTCGGCGCCGGTGGTGCTCGCCCCGATGGCGGGCGTCACCAACGCGCCGTTCCGCGAGCTGTGCCGCCGGTACGCCCCGGGGCTGGTGTACGTGAACGAGATGGTCATGGCGACACCGGTGGTGCACGGCAACGCGAAGACCGACCGGATGATCAGCTTCGGCGTCGACGAGCACCCGCGCAGCCTCCAGCTGTACGGCTCCGACCCGCAGATCATGGGTGCCGCGGTGGGCAAGCTGTGCGACGCGGGGCGGGTCGACCACATCGACATCAACTTCGGGTGCCCGGCGGCGAAGGTGACCCGCCGCGGCGGGGGAGCGGCGGTGCCGGCGCGCCCCGAGCTGCTGCGGGCCATCCTGCGGGCCGCGGTGTCGAGCGCGGCCCCGTACGGAGTGCCCGTCACCGCCAAGTTCCGGATGGGGCTGTTCGACGACTGGCTGACCCACATCCGCACCGGCGAGGTGTGCGCCGAGGAGGGCGTGGCGGCGATCGCACTCCACGCCCGCACCGTGCAACAGCACTATTCGGGCGAGGCGCGCTGGGAGGCGATCGGTGAGCTGAAGGCGGCCGTCGGGTCGATCCCGGTGCTCGGCAACGGCGACATCTGGGAGGCTGCCGACGCGGTGCGGATGATGGTGGCCACGGGCTGCGACGGCGTCGTGATCGGCCGAGGATGCCTCGGCCGACCGTGGCTGTTCGGCGATCTCGTCGAGGTGTTGTCGGGTCGCCCGGCGCCGGAGAGCCGCACGCTCGGCGAGGTGATGAACGTGATGGTCGACCATGCCCGCCTGCTGGCTGCACACATGGGCGAGAACCACGCGATGCGCGACTTCCGCAAGCACACCGGTTGGTACATGAGCGGCTACCCGGTCGGCCCCGACGCCCGCCGCCGGTTCTCCCATGTGTCGACGCTCGCCGAGCTCGACGACGTGCTCGCCGATCTCGATCCGGCGGCACGGATCGTGCCGGGTGGCGAGCGGATCAAGCGCGGCCACACGAACGGGCCGATCAAGGTCAGCCTCCCCGACGGCTGGCTCGACGAGCACTCCCGTGCCTCGCTGCTCGACGACGTGACCGTGCCGGACGACGCCGACGTGATGGCGCTGTCGGGCGGGTGACCGTGCTCGTCCTGGCGTCGGCGTCGCCCCGGCGGCGAGAGCTGCTGCAATCCGTCGGCCTCGACTTCGAGATCCGCCCGCCCGACATCGACGAATCCGTCCTCCCGGACGAGTCTCCGACCGCCTACGTGCGCCGGCTGTCGGCGGAGAAGGCGGCCGCTCTCGCCCGGCCGGGCGAGACGGTGATCGCCGCCGACACGACGGTCGAGATCGGCGGCACGATCCTCGGCAAGCCCGCCGACGCCGCCGATGCCCGGTGGATGCTCGGCGCGCTGTCGGGAGCCACGCACCTGGTTCACACCGGGGTCACGGTGCTGCGCGACGGTCAACTCGACACGCGGGTGGTCAGCACGCTCGTCACCTTCGTCGAACTGACCGCGGAGGCGATCGACTGGTACGTCGGCACCGGCGAGCCGATGGACAAGGCCGGCGGCTACGCGATGCAGGGAGCCGGCGGCGCACTCGTGAGCCGCATCGACGGCAGTGTCAGCAACGTGATCGGCCTGCCGCTGGCCGAGACGCTGGAAATGCTGCACACGCTCGACCCGCTGAACGCGGGCGGTTAGCTCGTCGGCCGGACGGCGGTCGCCGGATCGAGGCGAGCAGCGCGGATCGCCGGATACAGCCCGGCGATCACCCCGAGCACCAACGCCACCACGATCGACAGGCCGAGGACCTCGAGGGGTACGTCCAGCCGCCATCCCTGACGGTCGGCGTACCAGGCCGTCGCCGCCGCGCCGAGCCCGACCCCGAGGACCCCGCCGATGGTCGACAGGAACGCCGACTCGATGAGGAACTGCGTTGCGACGTGGTGGCGAGCCGCGCCGAACGCCCGGCGGAGCCCGACCTCGCCCCGCCGTTCGAGCACCGAAATGACCATCACGTTGGCGACGCCGACCCCGCCCACCACGAGGGCGACCGCGCCGAGCCCGATCAGCAGTCGCTGCAGGCCCTCGTCGACGCGGGCGCGGGCTTCGAGTGCGTCGGACGGCCGTGACACCTCGACCTCGTTCGGCGCCGCCGGGTTCGTGGTGCGGCCGAGCACGGCCCGGACGTCTTCGACGTAGTTCGGCTCGACCCGGAGATAGACCCGCGTCGGGACGACGTCGGCGTCGAGGAACGTCCCGGCCGCGCCGACCCCGATCAGTACGGAGCGATCGAGATCGGGATGGAGCGGGAGCGGATCGAGGAGCCCGATCACGGTGAACGGGGTCCCGGCGATCCACAACATAGGACCCCCGGCGAGACTGGTCACACCGAGGCGCTGGGCGGCGACGGAGCCGAGCACGACCACGGGCAGGTCGCTCGAAGCCTCGTTCAGGAACAGCCCGTCCGACAGGCCTCCGTCCAGGGTCGAGAGCAGGTTGGTCTCCGCTGCCAGCACGTCGAGTCCGTTCTCCACGTCGGTGAGGTCGTTGCGCTGCACGTCGGCGTCGAACGAGCTCACCGCTGTCGCCGCCGTGACCGGTGCGATCCGCCGGATCATGGCCGGTGCCTCGACCGGCAGCGTCGCGCGTTCGCCGAACATGTCGTCGCCCGGACGGACCATCAGGAGGTCGGTGCCGAGCTCGTCGATCTGGGCCAGGACGTCGGCGCGGCTCGACGAGGAGATCCCGAACACCGCGACGATCGCGGCAATGCCGATCGCGATGCCGACCGCGGTCAGCGCCGACCGGCCTCGCCGGCTCCGCAAGCCGTACGACCCGATCGCCAGCGCGTCGCCGACGCGAACTCGCGACCGGCTCACGACGCGACCCCGATCGAGTCGGTTGCGGCCCCGACCGAGTCATCGACGATGCGGCCGTCACGCATGTGGACGCACCGGGGGAACGTCGCCGCCAGGTCGCGGTCGTGGGTGACGACGATCATCGTCGACCCCTGGGCGTGCAACTCGTGCAGCAGCTCGACGATGATCTCGGTGTTCACCGAGTCGAGGTTGCCGGTCGGCTCGTCGGCGAGCACGAAGGTGGGTTCACCGACGATGGCCCGCGCGATCGCCACTCGTTGTCGCTCGCCGCCGGACAGCTGTGGCGGCCGGTGCCCCAGCCGGTGTGACAGTCCGACCCGGTCGAGGGCCACGCGGGCCCGCTGGCGTCGCTCCCGCCGGGGACATCCCCGATAGACGAGTCCGGCCGCGACGTTGTCGACGAGGTCGGCGCCCTCGAGGAGGTGGAACTGCTGGAAGACGAATCCGAGGTGCTCGGCACGGATGCCGGATCGTTCTCGATCGGACAGCGCGGACACCTCGTCGCCGGCGATGTGCATCGTGCCGGCTGTCGGGCGGTCGAGCGTGCCGATCACGTTCAGCAACGTCGACTTGCCCGAGCCCGACGGGCCGATGACCGCGACGAACTCGCCCGAGTCGACCCGCAGGTCGATCCCGTCGAGGGCCGGGACCGGTGGGGTCCCGGGGTAGACGCGTTCGACGGCCCGGAGTTCGAGCGCGGCCGGGCTCGGTTCGCAGTCCGCGCTCATCCGGCCACGACCACGGTGTCACCCTCGGCGACGTCGCCGGTGATCTCGGCTCGCCCGTCGAGGATCGCTCCGACGTCGACCCGGACGAGCCGAGTCGACGAACCGTCGACGACCTCGACGGCGTAGCCACCCTCGGCCGGAGCGAGGAGGGCGGCGACCGGGACGATCAGCACGTCGTCGGCCACCGTCGTGGCGACCACGACCCGGACCTTGGACGCATCGGTTCCCATCTCGTCGTCGATGGTGATCGTCGATCGATAGGCGGTCGAACCGTTGTCGGTCGACACGGCGAACTGTTCGGTGACCGTTCCCGAGACCGTCGACCCGTCGGCGAGCTCGACCGTGACCACGGTGCCTTCGGTGAGCCATCCCCGGTCGTCGCTCGACGCGTCGACGGTCACCGTGGCCTCGGGTGCGGTCACTTCGAGCGACTCGAAGCTCGTGCCGACCCGGAGGTCGGACGCGATCCGCAGCGCGGTCGGCGAGAACACGAGGTCACGCGTGGTCACGACACCGGTGTCGTCGACACCGCGCGAGTCCTGCCAGTCACGAACCGCGTTCCGGGTCGTCGTTCCGAACACCCCATCGACGGACATCGCACCGTCGTCGTCGAAGCCGAGCGAGGTCAAGAACTGCTGGAGCTGCACCACGTCGTACCCCTCGAGCCTGGTCGATTCGAGCCGCAGGTCGCGGTACATCGGCATGCCGCCCTCGGCCAGGAACACCGGCTGGTTGTCGACGGTCACGAGCGACGACCCGAACGGGACGACCGCTCCCGGCGGCGAGCTGGCGGTGATGATCCCGTCGAGCTGGAGCGGCAGACGCCACTCGTCACCGAAGCCGATCGACCCGGAGAAGTCCTCCTCGGAGGTGAGGTCGCCCCGGCTGACTTCCGCCGTCTCGAACCCGATGCGGGACGAGGTGTCGGGTGTGTCCGCAAGGCTCGCGTCGGTCGGCGATGGTTCGGAGCCGCTCGCCGCGACGCCCGCACCCAACGCGCCGGTCACGATCACCGCGGCACCGATGAGAGCGAGCCGCTTCACGGTTCACCCACTTCGCCGGCGATCACCATCGGCGCACCCGCGCCGCCGTCGCCGAACACGTCGTCGAGCTCGGGATACTGGTCGTACACCTTCTGGCAGACCTTGGAGGCCGCTGCCAGCTCCTCGACGTCGATCGGCGGCGGAGCGGGCGACCCGTCGCCCTCCTCGAGCACCTCGACGTGGACGCCGATGTCGTCCTCGCCGCCGGTCATCTCCGGCAGTTCGACGCCCTGCTCCTCCATGCACTGGTCGAACTCGAGCCGGGCGTCCTCCATCGCTGCCTCCTGCTCGGGGGTGAGGTCGAAGCCGGCCGTCGCGTTCGCCAGGTGGCCGCGGCACTCCTCGTTCGCCGCTTCGAACTCATCGACGTCGAAGTCGGGCACGTCGACCGGATCCTCGTCGGCTGCACCGTCGCCACTGTCGCCACCGCCGTTGTCGTTGCTGATCACCAGCGGGCCGCCGCCGACGGCGATCGTGGCGTCGCCGTCGCGGGTCACGGCGACGGACTCCGGCATCTCGATGCCTTGGGCCTCCATGCACTCCTGGAAGAGCGCCATCGCCTCCTGGGGATCCTCCGGTGCCTCGAGCGTGGCCTCGTCGGCCTCGGCGCCGCCGGCGACCGTGCCGGTCGACGTGCCGAGGGACGCGACGCCGCCACCGTTCCCCTCGCTCGATCCACATGCCGCCAGCCACAGGCCGGTCGCGGCCACGAGGACGATCACGTTCCGTTTCCTCATCTCGTTCTCCTCTCGATCGGACGGCTCCGACGATGCGCCGGCCAGTCTGAGAGTTCGATGAGAACCGGTGAGGCGCTCTCATCGAACTCTCACCTCGCTCTTTCACACTCACCAGATGCGTGTGTTGGTGGTGGAGGACAATCCGGTGCTGGCCGACGGTTTGCAGCGCGGACTGGTCGCCGAGGGGTACGACGTCGACGTCGCCGACAACGGCGCCGACGGCCTGTGGCGGGCGCAGGAGTTCCCGTACGACCTCGTCGTGCTCGACATCCTCCTGCCGGCGATGAACGGCTACGAGGTGTGCCGCACGCTGCGCGCCCGCGACGTGCGGACCCCGGTACTGATGTTGACCGCGAAGGACGGCGACGAGGACGAGGCCGAGGGGCTCGACCTCGGAGCCGACGACTACCTCCGCAAGCCGTTCGCCTACGCCGTGCTGCTCGCCCGCATACGCGCCCTACTCCGACGCGCCGACGGGAGACCGATCGCCGAGACGTTGGCGGTCGGCGCGATGTCGATCGACTTCGCCGAGCGCCGGTGCACCGTGCGCGGTCGGGTCGTGGACCTCACGCCAAGGGAGTTCTCGTTGCTCGAGGCGTTCGTCCGTCGCCGCGGTGCCCCGCTGCGCCGTTCGGAGCTCTTCGATCTCGTGTGGGGCTCGGAGCATCCCGGTCTGTCCAACGTCGTCGACGTGTACGTCGGATATCTGCGCCGGAAGCTCGACCTGGGCCGCACCGATGCCGGACGGATCGAGACCGTCCGCGGCATCGGCTACCGGATGGTGGCGTGATGCGCCGGTGGGGTGTCCGCACCCGGCTGACCGTCGCGGTGACGGCGATCTTCGCCGCGGCGTCGATCGTCGCCGGAGTTGTGGCGCTGCGCATCACGGAGAACCGGTTGCTGGCCGACACGCGCACCAATGCCGAGCAGATGCTGAGCGACTACGTCACCCGTCTCTACGGTGGTACGGCTGCGACGCCGACCGTCGACGCGGCGCAGAGCACCTCGTTCTTCTTCCTCGACGCGACGGGCTCGGAGCTGACCGAGCGCCAATATGTCGCGCGGCTGCTCGCCGACACGATCGGAGCCAGCGCGATTACCAGCACGAGCACGGTGGCGAGCACCGACACCAACACGATCCCGCCTCCACCCGACGGGGGCCCGTCGATCGAGTTCTCGATCGCGTCGGACGACGTGGTCGCCGGTGGCGTCGGCGTCGACTCGACCGGCCAGTTCGTGGCCAGCAACGGCGAGGTCGTGCGCTTCGCGCTCGCGCCAGTGCCGTCCGGTGAGCCGGACGCGGTCGATCGCGGCGACGGCATGGTCGCGGTGGCGCAGTCGTTCTCCCTCCCGAACGGCGGCGAGCTCCAGGTCGGAGTGTCGAGCCCGCTCGATCCGGTGTCCGATTCGGTCCGAGCGATGCGCTGGCTGCTGTGGATCGGCGTTCCGCTCGTGACCGCGATGGTCGCCGCGATCACCTGGCTCACGATCACCCGGGCTCTGCGTCCCGTGCACGCGATCACCGTGCGTGCCGGAGAGATCACGACCTCCAACCTGGCAGAGCCGGTGCCGGTGCCGGCGAGCCGCGACGAGATCTACGAACTGGCGACGACCGTCAACCAGATGCTGGTCCGCCTCGACGCCAACCACCGCCAGCAACGCCAGTTCGTGGCCGACGCCTCCCACGAACTGCGCAGCCCGGTCGCGGCGAGCTCGGTCCAGCTCGAGGTCGCGCTCGCCCACCCCGACCACGTCGACTGGCCCGTCACGGCCGGCGCGGTGCTCGCCGAGCAGCAGCAACTCGGTCGGTTGATCGACGACCTGCTGGCGTTGAGCCGGCTGGACGAGGACGGGATGGGTCCCGTCGCCGACGTCGACCTCGACGAGGTGCTGACCGCCGAGGTGCGCCGTCCACGTTCGGTCCCGGTCGAGTTGGTCGAGTGCGAACCGGTCCGCCTGCGCGGCAGCGCGGCGCTCGTCACCCGGCTCGCTCGCAACCTGGTCGATAATGCCGCCCAGCACGCCGTCAGCCGCGTCGACGTGTCGCTGTCGGTGGTGGGCGGTGCCGCGCGACTCGTGGTCGACGACGATGGGCCAGGCGTGGCACTGGCGGACCGCGAGCGAATCTTCGACCGGTTCATCCGCCTCGACGAGGCACGCGGCCGTGACGGTGGCGCTGGCCTCGGCTTGGCCATCGCCAGTGAGGTGGCGCGTGCCCACGGCGGGATCATCGGCCGCGACGAGGCGAGTATCGGCGGCGCTCGCTTCATCGTCGACCTGCCGGTGGAAGCGCCTTGCGATTAGCACTCTCGGCCTCCGGTTGCCAATGAACGTCGCGGTGGCCTAACCTTGGCACTCGTGCCGGTGGAGTGCTAACCGCCGGCTTGACGACATCCATCGAGCAACATCTGAGCCAATGGAGGCTTGCACCAATGAACCTGAAGCCGCTGGAAGACCGCATCGTGGTCCGACCCAACGAGGCCGAGACGCAGACCGCGAGCGGTCTGGTCATCCCCGACACCGCCAAGGAAAAGCCGCAGCAGGGTGAGGTACTCGCCGTCGGCCCGGGCAAGCGGGCCGAGTCGAGCGGTGAGCTGATCCCCACCGACATCAAGGTCGGCGACGTCGTCCTGTACTCGAAGTACGGCGGCACGGAAGTCGCCGTCGACGGCGAAGACCTCCTCGTCCTCAACGGCCGCGACGTGCTCGCCGTCGTGGAGAAGTGACCAGGAACTAGAGAGGAACCCCCAGACATGGCAAAGATCCTGAAATTCGACGACGAGGCCCGGCGCGCGCTGGAAGCCGGCGTCAACAAGCTGGCCGACGCCGTCAAGGTGACGCTCGGACCGAAGGGGCGCAACGTCGTCCTCGACAAGAAGTTCGGTGCGCCGACGATCACCAACGACGGCGTTTCGATCGCCAAGGAGATCGAGCTCGAGGACCCGTTCGAGAACATGGGCGCCCAGCTCGTCAAGGAAGTGGCGACCAAGACCGACGACATCGCCGGTGACGGCACCACGACCGCCACGGTGCTCGCCCAGGCGATGGTGCACGTCGGCATGAAGAACGTCGCTGCCGGCGCCAACCCGATGTCGATCAAGAAGGGCATCGAGAAGGCCGTCGCTGCTGCGGTCGAGTCGATCCAATCGCAGGCCAAGGATGTCGACGACAAGTCCGACATCGCCAGCGTCGCCACCATCTCGGCCGCCGACAGTTCGATCGGCGAGGTCATCGCCGAGGCCATCGACAAGGTCGGCAAGGACGGTGTGGTCACGGTCGAGGAGTCGAACACGTTCGGCACCGAGCTCGACTTCACCGAGGGCATGCAGTTCGACAAGGGCTACCTGTCGCCGTACTTCGTCACCGACGCCGACCGTCAGGAAGTCGTCCTCGACGACGCCTACGTGCTGTTGAACAGCGCCAAGATCTCGACCGTCCAGGCCATGCTGCCGACGCTCGAGGCCGTGATGCAGACCGGCAAGCCGCTGGTCATCATCGCCGAGGACATCGAGGGCGAGGCCCTCGCCACGCTCGTGGTGAACAAGATCCGCGGCACGTTCAGCGCTGCTGCTGTGAAGGCCCCTGGCTTCGGCGACCGTCGCAAGGCGATGCTCCAGGACATGGCCGTGCTCACCGGTGGCCAGGTCATCAGCGAAGAGGTCGGTCTCAAGCTCGAGAACGTCACCCTCGACCTGCTCGGCACCGCCAAGCGCGTGATCATCACCAAGGACAACACCACCATCGTCGATGGCGGCGGTTCCGAGGACGATGTCAAGGGCCGGATCAACCAGATCAAGGCCGAGATCGACAACACCGACTCCGACTGGGATCGTGAGAAGCTCCAGGAGCGCCTCGCGAAGCTGGCCGGCGGTGTGGCGCTGATCAAGGTCGGCGCTGCCACCGAGGTGGAGCTCAAGGAGAAGAAGCACCGCATCGAAGACGCGGTCTCGTCGGTGCGTGCAGCCATCGAGGAAGGCGTGGTCGCCGGTGGCGGCACCGCCCTCATCCGGGCCCGCGGCGCGGTCGCCAAGGTCGTCGAGTCGCTGGAAGGCGACGAGGCCACCGGTGCTCGCACCGTGTACGAGGCGCTCGTCGCCCCGGGTCGCCACATCGCCAACAACGCCGGCCTCGAAGGCTCGGTCGTGGTGCGCGAGGTCGAAGCGGCCGAGGGTTCGAACGGCATGAACGCCGCGACGGGCGAGATGACCGACCTGCTCAAGGCCGGCATCATCGACCCGGCCAAGGTGACCCGGGCGGCGCTGCAGAACGCAGCGTCGATCGCGGCCATGGTCCTCACCACCGAGTGCCTCGTCGCCGACGAGCCCGAGCCGGAAGGCGCCGGCGGCATGCCCGGCGGCGGCATGGGCGGTATGGGCGGCATGATGTGACCAACTGACCTCACGGTCAGTACGTCTGAACTCACGAGCCCCGGGCCGAGCGCCCGGGGCTCGTTCGCGGTACGGGCACCGTTACTCTGTCGCGCCATGGTCCGGATCGAGCGTGTGCAGCGGCCGTTCTGGATGCATCAGATCGTCGAGTACATCCTCGCCTTCGCGTTGATCATGACGTCGGTCCAGCAGCCCGAACCGCGGGTGCCGGCGCTGATGGGACTCGTCATCTTGATCAACGCCGCGGTGGTCGCCGGGCCGGCCGCCGCGTTCAAGCTGGTGCCTCGATGGCTCCACAAGTGGCTCGATCTCGGGGTGATCGGTCTGCTGGTGCTGATGGCGGTGCAGCCGTGGTGGGAGGTCGACGAGACGGGCCGGCTCATCATGGCCATGATCGCCGTCGTGTTGTTCTTCATCTGGTTCCACAGCGACTTCACCGAGCGGGCCGAACGCAAGGCAGCCAAGGCCGCCGCCCGTGCCGAGCGCGAGCCGTTGAACAGCACGAACGTGGGCAAGACGGCGGGGCGTTACGTCGGACACGGTGTCAACACCGTCAGGAAGTGGAAGGATGCGCTCGGCGCTGACGAACCGGGCGACCCGCCGCCGACGTCGTTCCCGCCCCCGTCAGGACCACCGGCCGGGCCGTAGGCTGATGCCATGCCGTTCGAGCAACCCGCACCCGATCTGACCAAGATCGTCGCCGCCCTCGACGCCTGGGAGCGTGGCGAGGAGACGCCCGGCCGCACGCTCGCCGACATGAAGACCGCCGGGCTGCCGGCCGTGCTCGACCAACTCACCCGCGAAGGCTGGGTGCCGGCCGCCCCGGCCAGTTGAGCGACGATCCGGCGCTCACCGTCCCGGCTCCGAGACGCGGCGGCGCCCAGCAGATCCCGCGGCCGGCCGCGTACACGACGTCGGAGGTCACGCCGTGGTCGCCCGGATCGACGTGGACGCTCGACCGGATCATCGAGGCCGTGCCTCCGACGTCGTCGCCGATCCTGCCGATGTTTCCCGGCTCGCGCCTGTCGGCCGTGCTCGTGCTGCTCGCGCCGGGTGAGGCAGGCCCGGAGGTGCTGCTCACTCGCCGATCGATGAACCTGCGCAACCACCGTGGTGAGATCAGCTTCCCCGGCGGCCGCGTCGACCCCGGTGAATCGCCACTCGACGCCGCCGTGCGCGAGGCCAACGAGGAGGTCGGTCTCGACCTCGCGCTCCCGTCGATCGTCGGGGAGCTCGCGCACATCAACACGATCGTCAGCCGCAGCTACATCGTGCCGATCGTCGCGACCGTCGACCGTCCGCTCGATCTTGCCGCCCAGACCGGCGAGGTCGACCGCGTGCTGTGGACCCCGATCACCGACCTCACCGCCCCGGGCGCGTACCGCACCGAGCACTGGGGGACGCCGCCCACCGATCGGGCGTTGCACTTCTTCGAGCTCGTCGACGAGACGGTCTGGGGCGCGACCGCCCACATGCTCGTCGAACTGTTGGTACCCGGCGCTCAGCCGGACTGAAGCCCGCTCAGCAGCTCCCAGCCCTGTTGGACGTGGGCGCGTGTGGTGGAGCGGGCGCCGATGGAGATGCGCAGGACCGAGCGGCCGTCGAGGACGGTGCGGGTGAAGAGCGCCTGGCCGGTTGCGTTGGCCTGCTCGATCAGGGCGTCGGTCACCTCGTTCGATTCGGTGGCGAGGCACAGCAGGTTGAGCGGGTGCGGCGCCACGATCTCGAAGCGTCCGTCGGCTTCGACCTGTGCGGCCAACTCCTGGGTCATCGCCACGTGCTCGCGGATCATCGCCTGGAACGATTCGACGCCCTCGCAGCGGATGGCGAACCACAGCTTGAGCGCACGCATCCGGCGGCCGAGCGGGATCTGCCAGTCGCGATAGTCGATCACGGCGCCCCGCTCGGCGGCGGCCGAGCGCAGGTACTCGGGCAGGATGCTCAGCGCGCCGAGCAGGGCCTGTCGGTCGGCGGTCCAGAACAGGTTGCAGTCGAAGTTGACCCCCATCCACTTGTGTGGGTTGGTGCTGTAGGAGTCGGCGCGGTCGAGGCCGGTGTTCACCCAGCGCAGCTCCGGGGCGAGGGCGGCGATGCCCGACATGGCCGCGTCGACGTGCAACCAGACGTGCTCGCGCTCGCAGATCTCGGCGACCGCCGCGGTCGGGTCGAACGCCAGCGACGACGTGGTGCCGTGTGTGGTGCACACGAAGAACGGCACGAGCCCGGCGTCACGGTCGGCGGCGATCATCGATGCGAGTGCGTCGGGGACCATCGCGAACGCGGCGTCGTGGGGCACGACGCGGATCCGCTCGCTCCCGACGCCGGCGATGCGCAGCCCCTTCTCGATGCTCGAATGCGCCTGGCTGGTTGCATATGCGACGAGGCGGGTGGTGTCGCCGTCGGCGTTGACCGCGCCGCCGGTGGCACGCCAGCGGGCGGCGAGGATGGCGACGAGCACGGCTTCGCTCGCCGAACCCTGGATGACGCCGCCGCCGTGGTCGCTCGTGGACCGGAAGCGCTCGGGGAGATCGAGCAGTTCGAGCATCCAGTCGAGCATCAACGTCTCGAGCTCGGTACACGCCGGCGACGTGACCCAGCTCATGCCCTGCACGCCGAGCCCGGCCGACAGCAGCTCACCGAGGATCGACGAGTACGAGTGGTTCGACGGGAAGAAGGCGAAGAACTCCGGGTGCTGCCACTGGGTCAGACCCGGCACGATGACCCGGTCGACGTCGGCCATGACCGCCGAGAACGGCTCGACTCCGGTGGGCGGGTGTTCGGCCAGCGCGGCTCGCACCTCGCCAGGCTCGACGTCCGGCTGCACGCGACGGTCGGCAACCGATTCGACGTAGTCGGCGATCCAGTCGATCAGGTCGTGTCCAGCGGCGCGGAACTCGTCCGCGTTCACGCGTCGACGCTCTCGTCGATCTGCTGGCGGTTGCGGCGTACGCCCACCGCGATCCGCACGAAGATGATCGACATCCCGAGAAGCATCAGGACGAACACGACCGTGGCCATCGTGCCGCCTCGCGCCTCGCTGCCGCAGCCCGGCTTCTCCAGCGCGCCGACGCAGTCGGTGAGGTCGCGGCTCTCCGGCAGGAACTCGTTGGCAGTGACCGGTGGGACGGTCGCAACGGTCGGTTCCGGTGGCTCGGGAGTGGCGGCCGCGTGGGCCGCTCCGGGGAACGCCGCACAGATCGCGAACACGATCAGTGCGAGGACGGGTGCCAACGAGTGTGCTGCCCTACGATTCACCTCCTTGAGTCAATCGCTCCGACCCGCCCCCGCCACGTCAGAACGCGACACCGTGCTCGTCGTCGACTTCGGCGCGCAGTACGCCCAGCTCATCGCCCGCCGGGTGCGCGAGCTGAAGGTCCATTCCGAGATCGTCCCGCACCGCATCACGGCCGCGGAGGTCAAGGAGCGGGCACCGAAGGCGATCATCCTGTCCGGCGGCCCGAAGAGCGTCCACGTCGAGGGCGCCCCGTCGCTCGATCCGGGGATCTACGACCTCGGCGTGCCCGTTCTGGGGATCTGCTACGGCGCCCAGCTGATCGCCCAGCAGTTGGGCGGTGTCGTCGGCCGGGGCATGCGCGGCGAGTACGGCCGCACCCGGCTCGCCCGTACCGGCGATTCGACCCTGCTCGGCGGCGTACCCGAGTCGCAGGACGTCTGGATGAGCCACTTCGACGCGGTCACCGAGGTGCCCGCGGGATTCGTCGCGACGGCGTCCACGCCCGATGCGCCGGTCGCCGCGTTCGAGTCGCCGGAGCGGGCGATCTGGGCGGTGCAGTACCACCCCGAGGTGGCCCACACGCCCCACGGCATGGCCGTGCTCGAACAGTTCCTGTGGTGCCTCGCCGAGTGTGATGCATCGTGGGAGATGGGCTCGGTGCTCGACGAACAGGTCGAACTGATCCGTGCCCAGGTCGGCGACGGTCGGGTGATCTGCGGCCTGTCGGGCGGCGTCGACTCCTCGGTGGCAGCGGCGCTCGTCCACCGGGCGATCGGCCACCAGCTGACGTGCGTCTATGTCGACACCGGCCTGATGCGCAAGGGCGAGAGCGAGCAGGTCGTCGAGACGTTCCGCCGCCACCTCGGCATCGAGCTGATCCACGTCGATGCCGGCGAGCGGTTCTTCGCCGCGCTGGAAGGTGTGACCGAGCCGGAGGCCAAGCGCAAGGCGATCGGCGAGCAGTTCATCCGGGTGTTCGAGGAACAGACCGGCGGGCTGACCGAGGCGAAGTTCCTCGTGCAGGGCACGCTGTACCCCGACCTGATCGAGAGTGGCGGCGCCGACGGGTCCGCGGCGGTGATCAAGAGCCACCACAACGTCGGTGGTCTGCCCGAGGACATGACGCTCGAGCTCGTCGAGCCGTTGCGCGACCTGTTCAAGGACGAGGTCCGCAAGCTCGGCCTCGAACTCGAACTGCCCGAGGAGATGGTGTGGCGCCAGCCGTTCCCCGGCCCGGGGCTCGGCGTGCGGATCATCGGCGAGGTGACGCCCGAGCGGGTGGCCGTGCTCCAGGAGGCCGATGCGATCGTGCGCGAGGAGCTGAAGGCGGCGGGGCTCGAGCGTGAGATCTGGCAGTCGTTCGCGGTGCTGGCCGACATCCGCTCGGTCGGGGTCATGGGCGACGAACGCACCTACGGGCATCCGATCATCATCCGCGCCGTCACCAGCGACGACGCGATGACGGCGGACTGGGCGCGCATCCCCTACGACGTGCTGGAGACGATGTCGCAGCGCATCATCAACGAGGTGCCCGGCATCAACCGGGTGGCGTACGACATCACGTCGAAGCCGCCGGGCACGATCGAGTGGGAATGACAACTTGGTCGACAGCGCTGTGACGCGCGTCACTAACGCATTCGTCTGAGTTTCGAAACACATTCGTCATATTCGCTAGGCTCACCCGGGTTCGTATGAGGCAGCTTCTCCGTGTATTCCCGGTTGCCGTCGCGATCTCGCTCATCGTTCCTGCCATCGGCGCGGGTACGGCGGCAGCGCAGACCGTCGACGGGCAGCGTCAGAAGGTCGAAAACATCGTCGACGAGCTGGAGCGGCTCGAAGAGAAGTCGAACCAGTTGGCCGAGGACTACGTCGAGGCCGTCGACACCAAGACGCAGCTCGACGCCGAGATCGTCGATGCCGAGGCACGGGTCGCCGCCAAGGAAGCCGAGCTCGCCACCCTGCGCGGCAGCCTCAGCGAGATGGCGTTGCGGTCGTTCGTCGGCGGTGGCGCGGCTCCGCTGGGCCCGCTGTTCGAGGACGCCACCAACCTCAACGACGTGCTCCAGCGCGACGAGCTCGCGCGCGTGGCGCTGAGCGCCGGCGATGTCACCTCCGACGAGCTCGACGCCCTCGTGTCCGATCTCGACGAGGAACGTCAGGAGCTGGAGAACAAGCGCGAGCAGGCGCAACAGCTCGCCGACAGCCTCGTCACCCAGCAGGCCCAGACCGAAGAGCTCACCAAGCAGTACCAGCAGGCTCGCGCCGAAGCCGAAGCGACACTCGGTGAGCTGATCGCCAAGGAAGAAGCACGCCGTGCGGCGGCTGCCGAACAGGCCCGCCAGGCCGAGATCGCCCGGGCGACCGCGGCCGTGAACTCGGGTGGCGGTGGCGGTGGCGGTGGCGGCACCACGGGGGGCTCGTCGAGCAACTCGTCGGGAAACTCGGGCAGCAGCGCGGCGGTGGCCAGCACGCCGGCTCCGGCGGTCTCGTCACGATCGGGAATCGCCATCTCGGCCGCCATGGCGCAGCAGGGCGTGCCGTACCGGTTCGCCGCTTCCAACCCCGGTGTGGCCTTCGACTGCTCGGGCCTCACCGCGTACGCCTGGGCACAGGCCGGCGTGTACCTCCCGCACCAGTCGCGGGCGCAGTACGCCTCCGTGCCGCACGTGTCGCAAGCCGAGGCGCAGCCCGGCGACCTGCTGTTCTATTACAGCCCAATCAGCCACGTGGGCATCTATCTCGGGGGCGGCCAACTCGTGCACGCCCCGAACACGGGCTCGTCGGTGAAGGTCGCCGCGGTCAACTGGGGCAAGGTCACCGGCGTCGGCCGTCCCGGCTGACCACTCGGCTGACCGCTCACCGGCGCCGCCGACTACCGTCGGCCTCCGTGTCGTCGTCCGAGCCTCCTCCGATCACCGGGATCGACCGCGAACGGGTCAGCGCATGGCTGGTCGAGCACATCGACGATGCCGCGGCGCCGTTCGAGTTCAGCCTGATCGCCGGGGGCCGGTCGAACCTCACGTTCCTCGTCACCGACGCAGGTGGCAACCGGTTCGTCCTGCGCCGCCCGCCGACCGGCGCGATCCTCGCCACGGCACACGACATGGCGCGCGAGTACCGCATCATCGCCGCTGTCGGCACGACGAACGTGCCCGTTCCACCGGCGCTCGGTCTGTGCACCGACGAGACCGTGAACGGCGCGCCGTTCTACGTGATGGGCCACGTCGACGGGGTGGTGCTCGACAGCCCCACCCGGGCCGCGACGATGTCGGTCGACCGGCGACGAGCGGCGAGCGAGCACCTGATCGACGTGCTCGCCGATCTGCACGCCGTCGACGTCGATGCGGTCGGTCTCGGCGACCTGGCCAAGCGCACCGGGTATGTCGAGCGCCAGGTCCGGCGTTGGACGAGCCAGTGGGAGCACTCCAAGACCCGCGAGCTGCCGGCCATCGACGAAGTCGCGCTGCGGCTCGCCGAGCGGATCCCGGAACAGCACGGTGTGGTGATCGCCCACGGCGACTACCGGTTCGGAAACTGCCTGACCGACACCTCCGCGGGCCGCATCGCCGCTGTACTCGACTGGGAGCTGTGCACGCTCGGCGATCCGCTGGCCGACGTCGGCTACCTCGGCGTGTACTGGTCGGATCCCGGTGAACCCAACCGACGCCCGAACGATCCGACCGGGCTGGAGGGGTTCGCGCCATATGCGGAGCTGCTCGATCGGTACGCGAGCCGGACGGGCCGCGATCTGTCGGAGATCCCGTACTACGTGGCCTTCTCGTCGTGGCGGCTCGCGGTGATCTCCGAGGGTGTGTACGCCCGCTACCTGCACGGGGCGATGGGTGATCAGACGCCTGACGACGAGATGCTGGCCGGGTTGAAGGCGGGCACCGAGATCCTGGCCGAATCGGCCCTGGACGAGCTGCGGAGGCTGGCATGACCGCGATCGGGTCCGACGTCCTGGCGGGGTGGGAGCGCGGCTCGTTCGCCGCTGCGGGGATCGATCGTCCGACGTACCGTCGAGGTGACGGTCCGGGCGTCATCGTCGTCCACGAGATCCCCGGCATCACCCCGCTCGTGGCGCGGTTCGCGAACGACGTGGTCGACGCCGGTTTCACGGTGGTGATGCCGTCGCTGCTCGGCACGCCGGGCAAGGCGCCCAGCGGGCCCTACCTCGCGCAGTCAGCGATCAAGCTGTGCGTCGCCAAGGAGTTCACCACCTTGGCGCTGCGGCAGACCTCGCCGATCATCGCCTGGCTACGGGCGCTGGCCCGGAACCTCCATGGCGACGTGGGCGGCGCGGGCGTCGGCGCGGTCGGCATGTGCTACTCGGGCGGGTTCGCGCTCGGAATGATGGTCGACGACATCATGGTCGCCCCGGTGCTGTCGCAACCGTCGCTGCCCGCACCGATCGGCACGGCCCGCGGCGCCGACCTCAACCTCTCGCCCGACGACGCGGCCGCGGTCGCGGAGCGGGCGGCGCAGGGCTGCCAGGTGCTCGGTCTCCGGTTCACCGGCGACCGGATGGTGGGCGATCGTTTCACCTCCCTCCGAAATCTGCTCGGCGACGCCTTCATCGCGGTCGAGCTGCCCAGTTCGAAGCCGTCCGACCACTCCGTGCTCACCGAGCAACGCGACGAACCCAGCGTCCAGCGCGTCATCCAGTTCCTTCAGGCAAAGCTCCTCTGACCCACGTTTGCGTCGGGATCTGGCACCGACAGGTGTAGCCAGATCCCGACGCAAACGGCTGGTTCGGGGCGCGGGGGAGGTGGCCGGGGGCTGGCGTAGCCTTGCCGGATGCTCGGGACCGGCGCTGTTCGCCGTCTGACCGCGACGTTGTCGGCGATGTTCGCCATCGCGCTGATCGTGCCCGCAATCGGTGCCGGCAGCGGTGCGGTCGTGGCCGCCGAAGCGGCCGGCGCCATCACCTTCGACGATGCTGTGGCGCCGGCGAGCGATCTCGCCCCGGTCGTCGCCGATGCGCTCGCGGCCTCGCCGCGATCGCACTTCGTCACGATCGACTCCGAAGAGCTTCTGGCCCAGCTCGCGGCCGGCGACGTCAGCTTCGAGCTGTTCGACGACGTGACGGTGCAGTTCGGGGCGACCGGCGAGCTCACGCTCGGTGTGAGCGGAGATCCGACGTGGTCTGGAACGACACCGACCGCGACCGCCACCCTCACGTTCGGCGCCGATGGTGTGCGCGGCAGCATCCAGTCCGATGCGACGAGCTATTCGTTCGTGCCGGTCGATGGATCGACGCATGCCATCTACGAAGAGGGCCGGACGTTCCCCGAGGCCGAGGAGCCCCTGGTCCCGCCGGCCGTCACCGACGGGCCTTCCGCATCGGCCGATGCCGCTGCGCCGGGGCAGGTCGCCGCTGGCCCGGCCGATGTCGCGGTAGCGGGCGACGGCACACCGGTGATCCGGGTGTTGACCGTGTTCGACGACGCGGCGAGCACCGTGCTCGGTGGCGACGCCGCCGCCATCGCCGAGCTGTCGGCGACGATCGACGAGGTCAACGCGGCCTACGCCCGATCTGGTGTGAACCTGCGCATGGAGGCAGCCGCCATCGAACGGATCGCCGACAGCCCGCCGATGTCGTCGAGCACGGCGTTGACGACCCTCACGAATCCCTCCGACGGGCGTCTCGACGCCGTCCATGCCCGCCGCGACGCGCTCGCCGCCGATCTCGTCGTGTTGATCACGTACTTCAACGGGTCGACGTGCGGCCAGGCGTGGCTGCTGCGACCGCCCTTGTACGCGAGCGACGCGGCGTACGGATTCGGGGTGCTCGACGCCACGTGCGCCCGAGGCAACCTGACCTTCGCACACGAGACGGGCCACAACCTCGGCGCCGATCACGGGCCGACCGGCGGGTCGCTCGGGTACAACAACGGCTTCATCAACAAGGCGGCCGGCTACCGGACGATCATGGCGTACGACGACGCGTTCTGTTGCACGCGCCTGCCGTACTTCTCGAGCCCGTCG
>CAZYWK010000058.1:0-1197 GCA_964651825.1 uncultured Ilumatobacteraceae bacterium
CCCGCCCGCTAACCCGCCCGTGAGTCCGGCCGTCGTTGCGCCCCCCAGCCATCCCACCGTCCCCCTGCCGGCGATGGTGCACGAGCGCGTGCTCGGCATGATCGGCAACACCCCGATGGTCGACGTCAGCAACATTTCGCCGAACCCGCGGGTGCGGATCCTCGCGAAGATGGAGATGCAGAACCCGTTCGGCTCGGTGAAGGACCGCATCGCCAAGCTGATGATCGAGACCGCCGAGGCCGACGGCCGCCTTCAGCCCGGCCAGACGATCGTCGAACCGTCGTCCGGGAACACGGGCATCGCCCTCGCCGCCATCGCCCGGATGAAGGGCTATCCGATCAAGATCCTCATGCCGACGAGCGTGTCGGTCGAGCGGCGCCAGATGCTCGAGGTGTTCGGCGCGGAGATCATCCTCACCCCCGGCGAGGAGGGGTCGAACGGAGCCGTCGCCCGGGCGATCACGCTCGCCGCGGAGCACCCCGAGTGGTACTTCCCGTACCAGTACGCGAACGACGCCAACCCGCGGGCCCACTACGAGGGCACCGGCCCGGAGATCTGGCGTGACGTCCCGACCATCACCCACTTCGTCGCCGGCCTCGGCACGAGCGGCACCCTCATGGGCACCGGCCGCTTCCTCAAGGAGCAGAACCCGGAGATCCAGATCGTCGCCATCGAGCCACCGCTCGGCGAACGGGTCGAGGGCCTGCGCAACATCGGCGAGGGCTACATCCCACCGGTGTTCGAGAACTGGAACGGCTACGAACTGCTCGACCGCAAGCGGGTGGTGCGGCCGCGCGAGTCGATCGAGTGGACACGCCGGCTCGTCAACGAGTGCGGCGTCTTCGCCGGCATCTCCGCCGGCGCGGCGATGGCCGGCGCGGCAAAGGTCGCCGAGCAGATCGACGACGGCACGATCGTGTTCATCGTGAGCGACGGCGGATGGAAGTACCTGTCGACCGGCGCCTACACCGACGATCTCGACACCGCCGAGGCCAACGCCGAAGGCGTGATCTACTTCTGAATCCCGAAATCTGGAGCGATCGTCGCGCTCAGCGCGACATCCGCTCCAGATTTCTGTTCGACGACTGAGCGGCCGGGGAGCCACCGCTGCTTGCCGTCGGCGTGCGAAGCTGGTCCGATGAGCGACTCGGAGACGAACGACACGCCGCCGCAGCCAACGCCCGGCACGCCGCCGCC
>CAZYWK010000058.1:1297-25013 GCA_964651825.1 uncultured Ilumatobacteraceae bacterium
CCGGGCGAACCCGAACCGTTCTTCATCACCGAGCAGACTCCGGTGCCGAACCCCGAGCCGATCGTGCCACCGACCGCGCAGATGCCGATCACGCCGCCGTCGGGCGTCCCGCTCACCGGCGATGTCCCGCCGACGGCCGTCATCACCCCCGGCGGACCTGGTGGCCCGTACGGCCCGGGACCAGGTGGCCCGATGGAGCCCGACGGGCCCGACGAACCGTGGTACAAGAAGCCCGGGCCGCTGATCGTGATCGGCATCGTCATCCTGCTGCTCATCGCGCTGTTGGCGTGGCTGCTCAGCGGCGGGAGCGGCAACGACGACGACGCGATCGTCGACACCACCCTCGAGACGACCACCACCTCTGAGGCGCCGCTCGAGACCACGACGCTCCCCGACACCACACTGCCGCCCGAGACGACGCTCGCCGTCGTGCCGACGCTCCCACCCGAAACCACCGAGGCGCCCACGACCGAGGCGCCCACGACGTTGCCACCCGAGACGACCGAGGCCACCACGACCTCCACCACCACGAGCACGACTGTGCCCGAGATCGTGCCGGAGCCGGGCGACACGCTGTGGAACGTGATCGAGAACACCGACGTGCTCGACGCGTACCAGGCCCTCATCGAACGAGCCGATCTGCGCGACACGTTCGACGACGCGGAGGCGACGCTGACGGTGTTCGCCCCGACCAACGACGCCATCGAGGCGGCGCTCGGGGACGACGCCGGCACGATCGATTCCGAGGTGCTGCGCAACCTCGTGCTCGCCGGTGTGCACGACGGCGGCGCGGTGTCGCAGAGCAATCTCGTGACGATGTCGACGATCAGCGTCATGTTCGCCGGCCCGCAGCACATCGACGGCGGCGCTGTGCCCCCACGGGTCGGGGGCGCGGCCATCATGCAGCAGGTCGCGCCGGTGGGCAACGGCGTGTTGTACCTCGTCGATGCGATGCTCCAGCCGGTCGCCGACTGACCGCAGCCCCCGAACCGTAGGCTCTCCGCCGTGGATCGGCCGATCGGGATGTTCGATTCCGGGTTCGGGGGCCTCACGGTCGCCCGGGCGTTGATCGATCTCGTCCCGGCCGAGGACGTGGTGTACATCGGCGACACCGGTCGCTACCCCTACGGGTCGAAGCCGCTCGGCGAAGTGCGTGAGTACGCCCGCGAGCTGGCCTGGAGCCTCGTCAAGGACCATGGAGCGAAGGCTGTGGTGGTCGCGTGCAACACGGCGACGGCCGCCGGGCTCGACGAGCTCCGTGACGAACTGCCGGTGCCGGTGCTCGACGTCGTCGAGCCGGGTGCGCGGGCCCTCGTGCGCGCCACGCAGACCGGCCGGGTCGGCGTGATCGGGACCGTCGGCACCGTCTCGTCTGGCGCATACGTGCGCGCGATCGCCGACACGGGCGCCCCGGTGGTGCTCACGAGCGCCGCGTGCCCAGGCTTCGTCGAGTTCGTCGAGCGGGGCCAGACCACCGGCGACGAGGTGACGGTGCTCGCCGAACGGCTGCTCGCTCCGATCCGCGACGCCGACGTCGACGCACTGCTGCTCGGCTGCACCCACTACCCGTTCCTGGCACGCACGATCGGCGACGTGATGGGACAGTCGGTCACGCTCGTGAGCTCCGCCGACGAGACCGCGTTCGCCGTCCGTGACGAGCTCCTCGCGCTCGGGTTGGCGCGCTCGTCGCCGGGCGCCGGACGCCACCGGTTCGTGTCGAGCGGCGACGTCGACATCTTCCGCGAGCTCGGCAGCCGCCTGCTCGGCCCCGAACTCGACCACACTGAGCGCTGGGAACCCCCGTCCCTTCCTGATCACCGACCCCCTGGAGACACTGATGACCCGACCTGACGGCCGCGCGGCCGACGAACTCCGCCCGATGTCGTTCCAACGCGACTTCACCGAGATGGCCGACGGCTCCGTGCTCGTCACCTTCGGGAACACGCGGGTGCTCTGCACGGCCAGCATCGACGAGGACGTGCCGCGGTGGATGCGGGGGAGCGGCAAGGGTTGGGTCACCGCCGAGTACTCGATGCTGCCGGGCGCGTCGCCCGAGCGCATCGGCCGCGAGGCGGCAAAGGGCAAGCAGAGCGGGCGCACCGTCGAGATCCAACGGTTGATCGGCCGCGCACTGCGGGCGGCGTGCGACATGAAGGCGCTCGGCGAGCGGCAGGTGATCGTCGACTGCGACGTCCTGCAGGCCGATGGTGGCACCCGCACGGCGAGCATCTGTGGGGGCTTCGTCGCCCTCCACGACGCGCTCGAACGGGTCGTGCAACGTGGCGGGCTTCCGGCGAACCCGCTGCACTCCTTCTGCTCGGCGATCAGCGTCGGCATCGTCGACGGCACCCCGGTGCTCGACCTCCCCTACGTCGAAGACAGCCGCGCCGAAGTTGACATGAACGTGGTGATGCTGCGGCCGATCGGCGGCGGTGAGGCGAAGTTCGTCGAGGTCCAGGGCACCGCCGAGGGGGCCGCCTTCAGCCGGAGTGAGCTCGACGCGCTCGTCGCCCTCGCCGAGGGTGGCCTCGACGACATCGCCGATGCCCAGGCGCTCGTGATCGCCGCGCCGCCGGCGCCTCGCGCCGCCGGTCGCTCGGCCGCCGGATGACGGCCGGCACGATGATCACCGTCGTGTGCGCGTCGGCAAACCCCGACAAGGTGGCCGAGATCCAGCAGCTCCTCGCCGGAGCGGTCGAGCTGCTACCCCGGCCATCTGGGCTCGCCGATGTCGTGGAGGATGCCGACACGCTGGCCGGCAACGCCCGGCTCAAGGCGACGGCGGTGATGCGGGCCACGGGGCAGCCCGCCGTTGCCGACGACACCGGGCTCGAAGTCGACGTGCTCGGCGGCGCCCCGGGCGTGTACACCGCCCGCTACGCGGGTGACGGTTGTTCGTATGCCGACAACCGGACCAAGATGCTCGCCGAGCTCGCCGGGGTGCCCGATCGGTCCGCCGCGTTCAGGACGGTCGCCATGATCGTGTGGCCCGACGGGTCCGAACTGGCCGCCGAAGGGGTGTGCACGGGGCGCATCGCCGAGGACGAGCGCGGCGAGGGTGGCTTCGGCTACGACGCGATCTTCGTCCCCGACGAAGGCGACGGCCGGACGTTCTCGGAGATGGGCCCGGAGCTCAAGCACGAGCTCTCCCACCGAGGGCGGGCGTTCCGTGCGCTCCTCAGCGAGCTGGAGCGACGGTGACCACCAGCCCGCGGTGATCGCTGCCGGCGATGGCGAAGTCCTCGACGGCGGTCGGCACCAACCCATCGGTGGTGAGGGCGTGATCGAGACGCACGAACGGTGGATACCAGCGGTCGGCGGGCCATGACGTCGCGAACCCGTGACCGAGGGCGATGTGGGCGTCGGTCAAGCCGGCATCGAGGAGGTCACGGAAGCCCGGGTGCCAGAACGACGCGTTGAAGTCGCCGATCACGACCGTCGGTGTGGAGCCGGCGAGCCCGAGCTCGCCGAAGTGGTCGAGATCACGCTTCCACGCGTCGAAGTTCGCCAGTGGCGTGGGCGGGTGAACAGCGAGGACGCGCACGAGCCCGTCGGCGGTGCGGACGCTGAGGTCGAGGCTGTAGTTGGTGGTGTCAGGGTGGTCGTGGACGATCACCGCTGTCCGTGACCAGACGGCGATCCCGCCGGCGCCGAGGCCGCTCCGGTCGATGCGAAACGGATACTCCGCGGCGAGGTCGCTACCTTGCAGCACTCGTTGGTGCGCCGTGCTGTATTCGGCGAACACGATCACGTCGAGGTCGCGTTCTGCCAGGTCAGCGGCCACATCCTCGACGTTGGCCGGTTCGTTCAGGTAGAGCAGGTTGAGCGCGCCGATGCGGAGCGAGGCGGCGCCGTCGGCGGTGGGCGGGAGGTCGGCGGGGAACAGGACCGGCAGCGCGAGGATCAGGCCGGCGATGCCGATCAACGAGGCGGTGAACGCCATCCAGATGCGCCGGCCGGTGAGCGCAGCAGCGGCGACGGGCGCCATCGCCAACGCGAGATACGGGGTCAGCGACTGCAGGATCGCGATGGTGCGGGTGCCTGGCCATCCCAGCGCCTGGGTGAGCATCACGAACCCGGCCACGGCGACCGCCACCCACCCCGCCACCCATCCTGCCGCCTCGGCCACCCGCCTTGCGCTCGAACGCACCGCAGCAGGGTACGGGCGGCCCCGTACAATCAACGCTCGGTGTGCCCGCCACGCCGACGTAGCCCAATTGGCAGAGGCACGGCGTTTAGGTCGCCGTCAGTGAGAGTTCGAGTCTCTCCGTCGGCACCAGTCAACCAGTGGAACCTGCAACGCTGGGGTCAGACCCCGGCGTTGCAGGTCTGCACGGGAGCCAGGCGAGGCAGATCTGCGTGACCTTGACGTCGGTCTTCTCGAGGCCGATGCGCATGGTGGTGACGGAGTTGGCGTTGGCCGCCCAGCGCTTCGTGATCGCGGCCACCTCCGACTCCAGTTCGGCCTCGAGTGCGGCGATGTCGTCGTCCAGGCGCCGCACCTTCTGCTCGGCGGTGCGCACGCGTTGATCCGCCGCCGACGTGGTGCCGCGCCGCTTGGCCGCCGAGCCCGCATCGCTGAACAGACCACCCAACATCTTGCCTGCGGACTTGCGGCCACCGAGGAGCCCGCCCAGCATCGATCCGGCGCCGGACAGCGCCTCCGAGTTGCGCTTCGCGTCGGCCTGGGCGCGCAACGTGTCGGCTTGGCCATCGGCGACAGCACGCTGGTCGAGCGCGCGGGCGACCTTGGCGTCGTACTTGTTGCGCAGCTTCGCGACCTCGGCGCCGGCCTGCTCGATGGCGGCCTCGCGACAGCGCTCGACGAAGGCCTCGTCCGTCTCGCCGGGGCGCCCGTACATCTTCATCGCGGTGTTCGCCGGGATGTCGAGCGTGAGCGACCGCACGAGTTGGTCCCGGATGTCGCGCTCGGCCGCGGCCCAGTACGCCTTCGTCGCGACCGGTGCGGCCGGCAGTTGGAACGTGACACCGGGTGGCGCTTCGACCTGGAGGTCGCGGTCGTCGTAGTCGACCGGCACGAGGGTCGTGACGTCCAGTTGCTCGCCGAGCGGGTGGATCACCGTCTCGTACTCCTCGTCGTGGACGAGGTCGGCCTTCGTCTCGTCGTAGCGCAACGCCACCCGCGCCACGATCGCCGCCGACCGGGTCGTGCCGGTCGGGTCGGCCCCGACCGTGGCGAGCCAGGGCGCGGCGACGTCGACGTACCGCACGGCGATCCCGCTGGCCACCGCCGGCGCGACGGGCGTCGCGGTATCGGTCGATGCAGTGTCGGTCGATGCAGGTGCCGACGACACGGGTGCCGCTCCGCCCGGTGGGGAAGGAGCGGGCCAGGCGGACGCGGGCGGCGCCGCCCCAGGCGGCGGTGGGACGGTGCCGGCGTCGCCGGTCGAGGGAGGGTCGCCCGTGGGGGCGCCCACCGTGGTGGCTGGCGTGCGGCCGGCCATCACCTGGGCGATCTGATCGCGGGTCATCGGCCCGCGGAGGTACGACATCGCCCAGCGGGTGGTGAAGTTCTCCGGGGAGTCCTTCCCGGCCCGGCGCAACACGAACTCGCGCTTGGCCAGCCCGGAGATCGTGGCGCCGATCGCCCCGACGTCGACGCTGCCGGCCGCGCTCGACATCCCGTCGAGCAAGCGGGCCTTGTCGCGGTCGGTCTGGAGCCGGCCGATCATCCACGTGCCGGCATTCGAGATCGCCTTGTAGTCGATGTCGACCGGGTTCTGGGTCGACAGCACGACCCCGACGCCGAACGCCCGGGCCTGCTTCATCAGCGTCATGATCGGCTGCTTCGTCGGGGGGTTCGCGGTGGGAGGCAGGTAGCCCGCCACCTCGTCCATGTACAGCAGGGCCCGCAGCTCGGTGGTGCCGCTCTGCCGGCGCATCCAGGTGACGAGCTTGGACAGCACGAGGGTGGTCACGAACTGGCGCTCGTCGTCGGAGAGGTGCGCCGTCGTGACGATCGCACACCGGGCCGAGCCGTCGGCGGCGAACAACAGGCTGGCGATGTCGAGCGGACTCCCGGCCGCCCACGCCGCGAACGACGGCGACGCGAGGAGCCCGTTCAGCTTCATCGCCAGCCCCATGCGATCCTTCTCCGGGAAGAACTGGTCGAGCTCGAACACGCCCAGCTTGCGGATCGGCGGCGTCGCGACCTGCCCGACGAGCGTCGCGAGATCGAGGCTCTGACCCAGTTCCCAGGCGTGGTGGATGAGGTTCGACAGCAAGATGTGCTCGCGGCTCGACAGCGGGTCGGCGGCGATGCCGACGAGGCCGAGGAGGCCGGACACGTAGCCGCCGATCTCGTCGGCGACCGTCTCGTCGTCGCTCATGTCGGCCGGGACCTGCAGCGAACCGACGAGGTTCAGCGGCACGCCGGAGGTCGAGCCGGGCGTGTAGATCGTGGTGTCGACATTGCTCTGCAACGCGCCGATCTCGGCGCCGGTGATCCCCCACGAACCGAGGCCCTTGGCCCACATCGTCGCTTGCGCGGCAGCGAACTCGTCGGGTGTCTGGCCGGCGTTCTTCGCTTGCGACTCGTCGATCCAGGGCCGAAAGTCGGTGCTCGCCAGGCTCGGGAACATCAGGCAGAGGTTGGTGAGGTCACCCTTCGGATCGATGGCGATCACGGGGACACCGGCGCGCAGCACCTCCTCGATGAGGACCACCCCGAGCCCGGTCTTGCCCGAGCCGGTCATCCCGACGATCACGCCGTGGGTGGTGAGGTCGTCGGATCCGACGTTCAGGTGGCCGGCCTCGGTCGGGTCGACACGCTCGTGTGTCGCCGGGTCGATCGTCCCTCCGAGCATCAGGTCTGCCATGACGCCGACAGTATCCAGCGCCTGAAGGCGTCCCGCGGTCGGTGGATTACCGTTCGATCGTGGCGTTCCGAGGGTTTCCCGTCGATGGCATCGCGTTCTACGAGCAACTCGAGGCCGACAACTCGAAATCGTTCTGGCAGGCCAACAGGTCCAGGTTCGACGAGTCGGTGAGGGCCCCGATGGAGGAGCTGACCGACGCGCTCGACGAGTTCGGGCCGTTCCACCTGTTCCGCCCGTACACCGACGCCCGGTTCTCCAAGAACAAGCCGCCGTACAAGACCGCGCAGGGCGCGTACGGCGAATCGGAGGGCGGCACGGGCTACTACGTGCAGTTCTCGGCCGGCGGGCTGATGGCCGGTGCGGGCTACTACGGGATGGCGAGCGACCAACTCGCGAGATTCCGGGCGGTGGTCGACGCCGACGCGACCGGTCGCGAGATCGCCGGGCTCGTCGCCGATGCGACACGTCGCCGGTATCGCATCGGCGCGATCGACGAGCTCAAGACGGCGCCGCGGGGGTTCCCGAAGGACCATCCCCGGATCGAACTGCTGCGCCGCAAGGGGCTGATCGCGATGAAGGAGTTCGGCGCGCCGGCGTGGATTCACACCGCCGGCGCCGTCAAGCGGGTGCGCGACACCTGGGCCGGCGTGGCCGAGCTCAGCGCGTGGCTCGACGCCCACGTCGGCCCGAGCACCCTCCCGCCCGACGACCGCTTCTGAGCGGCGCGCCCGCTCCCTTGACAGAATGTCAACGTGATCTCCATCGATGCCCCGGCGGCCGACGCAACCTCCCACGCTCTCGAGAACCAGTTCGGGCTCGCCGACCGGATCGTCGACGAGGAGGCGCTGGCCAACGGCATCGAGCGGTTCCGGGCGCAGCGCATCACGCTGCCGACGTTCGCCCAGCTCGCCGACCCGGGGTCGTTCGACCATGCGGCTGTCGTCGGCGACGCGGATCCGCAGGGCGCGGACGCCCGCAACCTCTGGCGCGTGCACTGGTACAACGATCTTGCGGGCGGCCGCGTCGACGTTCCCGATCACGTGGTGCTCCCGTCGAGCCTCACCGGGGTGGAGAGCCCGATCATCGTCGTGTTCGGCGACCGCTTCCCGATGATCAGCGCGCACAAGGTGCTGGCTGCGTACGCCTGCCTCGCGCCGCGCGTCGTGACCGGCCAGTTCGACCCCACTCGGCACCGGGCGATCTGGCCGTCGACCGGGAACTACGCCCGCGGCGGCATCGCCATCAGCCGGATCATGGCCAGCCGCGGCGTCGCGATACTCCCGGAAGGGATGAGCCAGGAGCGCTTCGACTGGCTGGATCGGTGGTGCGCCAACCCGGCCGACGACGTGATCAGGACGCACGGCACCGAGTCGAACGTGAAGGAGATCTACGACGCCTGCAACGAACTGGCGACGGATCCCGACAACTTCGTGCTCAACCAGTTCTCCGAGTTCGGCAACCACCTCGGCCACCTCACCGTCACCGGGAACGCGCTGGCCCACGTGTTCGAGACGGTCCGTGACGGTGTGCGGGCGACGGACCGTCGTGACCTCCGCCTCGCCGCGTTCACCTCGGCGACGGGGTCGGCGGGAACGATCGCCGCCGGCGACCGGCTGAAGGAGGACTACGGCACGCGCATCGTCGCCGTCGAAGCGCTCGAATGCCCGACGATGCTGGAGAACGGATACGGCGAGCACAACATCCAGGGCATCGGCGACAAGCACATCCCGCTCATCCACAACGTGATGAACACCGACGTGGTGGTCGCCGTGTCCGACCGGGTGACCGACGAGCTCGGCGCGCTCTTCAACACCGGCGCCGGCCGGGCCTTCCTCGCCGACCGCAAGGGCGTGCCCGCCGACGTGATCGCCGCGCTCGAACACTTCGGGCTCTCCTCGATCGCCAACGTGCTGGCGGCGATCAAGACGGTCAAGCTCCTCGACCTCGGCCCGGATGACGCCGTGATCACGGTCGCCACCGACGGCGCGGCTCTGTATCCGAGCGAGCGGGCCAAGCTGATCGCGGGCCGCTTCGGCGGATCGTTCGACGCCGCGGACGCGTCCGAGGCGTTCGGCGAGCACCTCGCCGCCGTCACCACCGCCGACATGATCGAGTGCACCGAGGCCGATCGGCGCCGCATCTTCAACCTCGGCTACTACACCTGGGTCGAACAGCAGGGCACGCCGTTCGAGCTGTTCGAGGCCCGCCGCCACCAGGACTTCTGGCGCGGGCTGCGCCGCTTCGTCGCCGTGTGGGACGACATGATCACCGACTTCAACACCCAGGTCTCCGCCTGACATGTCACCGGGGGGTCAGGCACTTCGTGACATGTTCCGGCGGGCGAGGGGCATGAGGGCGACGCAGTGACGGCGATGTGGGCGCTCGGATGGGAGTGCGCGGTCTGCGGCGCGACTCGCGACATCGCCGACCCGCTGCCGTTCCGCTGCCCGAACGCCACCCTGACCGACCGCCACCACGTCCTCCACCTCCGTTCTCGTGATCTTTCTGCGTACCCGCGTACGCAGAAAGATCACGAGAACGACAACCCATTTGTGCGGTACGACGAGCGGATGGCGTGGTCGGCGTTCGCCGAGGCGAACGGGATGAGCGGCGATGCTCGGGGGCGACTCGTCGCGACGCTCGACGCCGCGATCGTGGCGGTCGACGGCACTGGCTTCGCGACGACGCCGTTCGAGCGGTCCGAGGCGCTGTCCGATCTGCTGGGGTTCTCGGGTGCCGGCGGGATCTGGGTGAAGGACGAGACACATGCCGTCGGCGGCAGCCAGAAGGCCCGGCACCTGATGTCGATCCTGCTGCATCTGCTCGCGGCAGAGGCGCTCGGGCTGGTGAGTGGTGATCGGCCGCGGCTGGCCATCGCGTCGTGCGGGAATGCCGCGCTCGCAGCGGCGACGCTGGCCAAGGCTGCGTCCTGGCCGATCGACGTGTTCGTACCGACCTGGATGGGCGATGGCGTCGGCGCCCGTCTCGATGCGCTCGACGCGACGATCCACCGCTGCGAGCGCCTCTCGAGCGACCCGCCGGGCGATCCCGCCATGTTCCGCTTCCGGGAGGCGGTCGCTGACGGATCGGTCCCGTTCACGGTCCAAGGGCCGGAGAACGCCCTCTGCCTCGACGGCGGCCGGACGATCGCCTGGGAGTTGGTCGACCAGTCGATCGGGCTCGGCGTGTCGCTCGACCGGGTCTTCGTCCAGGTCGGCGGCGGAGCGCTGGCCACTTCGATCGGCGACGGACTGGAGTGTTTGCGTCGGGATTCAGCACCGACAGGCGAGCCAAGTCCCGACGCAAACGTGGCTGCTGGGCCCGATTGCTCGGGGTCGCGGCTGCATGCGGTGCAGGCGGCGGGATGCGCTCCGCTCGCCCGGGCGTGGGAACGGGCGGCGTCGTTCGATCGGCCGGCCGACCACTGGGCGGAGGCGATGACCGTGTGGGACGACCCGCACTCGCTCGCCGACGGCATCCTCGACGACGAGACCTACGACTGGATCGGCATCGTCGACCACCTGCGTCGCACCGATGGTTCGGCCGTGGTGGCGTCCGAGGCCGACATCGTTCGGGCCCACGAGCTCGCCCGATCAGCCGGCTTCGACGTGAGCCCGACCGGATCGGCCGGCTTGGCCGGCGTCCTCACCGCTCGCGCCGACCCGGCGTTCGGCGTCGGTGACGACGAACGAATCGCCCTCGTGATGAGCGGTATCGCTCGCTGACCAGGGGGCTCGTCGCTGACGGAGCGGGCGACGAGGCCTGCCGGGGCGGGTGACCAACTAACCTGGGCGCCACGTCTTCCGCCAGTGTCGCCGGGTGGACCCGCTGGGGTGCCATCGTTGCCGTCATCGGGACCGTCGGCGCCCTCGCGGCCTTCAGCAGCCCAAGCAGCGCGCAAACTGTCGTCACGCCCATCGAGGTCGTGTCGGTGCAGTCCGACGGCACGGCGGTCTCGTCACTCAACACCGGCCCGAAGGTGTCGGGTGACGGCAAGATCGTCGTGTTCGACGCTGCGTCGGACCCACTCGACCCGGCCAACGGAGTGGTGATGATTCGTGACCGGGCGAGTCGAACGACCACCGTCGCGCCGGATGTACCGAGCCTTCACCCTGCTGTGAGCGGCGACGGTTGCGTCGTGGCGTATTCGACACCGAATCGGCTGCCTGATCAGATCGATCTCGTCGCGTTCAACCGCTGCACGTCCGGGGCGGAACCGGAACGGATCGCAACCGTGCCCATTCCTGACGGTTCTGTCGAGAGCGCCCTGCCGGCGCCGGCGCTCTCCGACGACGGCGCGGTGATCGTTTGGTCGACGGGGCTCGGCGTGGCGCGGTACACCAAGCCGGCCTCGACATGGAGCGGTCAGACGATCGTCGTTCCCGCCGAGGTCGTACCGTCGGCCACCATCGTCGCGCCGGTCGTCGACATCAGTGCCAACGGAGCCACGATCGTGTTCGCCGCCGGACCTGGCAACACCCCGTTCGCGCCGACCAGGGCCAACGTGTTCCGATGGACGGCGGGGGGAAGCTCGGGTGGAACGGTCGATCTCTTGTCCGCGTCGGCCAGTTCGGCGAGTGCGACGACTCGATCGACAGCGCCATCGATCTCCGCCGATGGGAGGTTCGTCGTCTACCAGTCCGACGACGTCGGGCTCCTCGCCGCGTCGAAGCCCACCACGCCGGGTCCGTTGGGGACCTTCGTGGTCCTCTTCGACGACGATCCCTCGAGTACGGCGCCACCGACGGCGAAGGTGGTGGCGGCCGATGGCGAACGGCCCGTGATCTCGGGTGACGGCTCGACGATCGCCTACGACACGAACGACGACGTTCGTCGCCAGCGGTCGGTGGGCGCTACGCCGTTCAGCAGCGTGACCGAGGTGTCACTGTCGGCCGCGTCGGGCGGCACGTTGCCGACCGACCCGTCGGTGTCCGGCCCGTCGGTGTCCGGCCCAGTCCTGACTGCCAACGGGAAGATCGGGATCTTCGACAGCATCCACCTGGCAGCCCTGACCGGCGATCCCGCGGCCGCCACCGGCACCCACGTCTTCGCTCGGACGATCGACGACACGCCGACGACCACGACCCAGCCGACCACGCCGCCCACCACGCCGACGACGCCAGCACCAACCACCGCGCCACCAACCACCTCGCCGTCCACCACGACGCCGCCCACCACGATCGGCCCGCCGGAGACCACGATTCCCGCGTCCACGGTGCCCAACCGGCCGCCGACGGCCACGACCGTGCCGCCGTACCGTCCGCCGGCCACCAGCGGGACGGGTTCGAGCGGCTCGTCGAGCCGTCCGGTCGGATCCTCCTCGACGGTCACTTACGCGTCGCCGACTCCTGTCGCCGAGGTCGCCTTCGTTCCCGTCGCCGTCGACTTCTCGCCGACGATCGTCGGTGCCGGCCGGCAGACGACCACGTTCTCCATCACCAACCCGACCGCTCAATCCGTCGAGGTGATCGACCTGTCGATCGGCGGCGACACCGGCGGCGCGTTCAGCATCGTGGAGAACGGTTGCGAGTCCGCGTCGATCCCCGCCGGCGGCACGTGCACCGTCGTCGTCGCCTTCGCTCCGGTCGCGATCGGCAGCACGTCGGCGACGATCACAGCAATCCTCTCGAACGGTGACACCGCCGGAGCGATGCTCGGCGGCACGGGGGCACCGCCGCCCACGCTCACGGTCGTGCCGGGCGTGGCCTCGAGCGGCCAGGTCGTCACCGTCCAAGGCTCGGGCTTCCCGGCCGGCATCGCCGTCTCGCTCACCTGGCTCGGTGACGCGATCACCGAGCCGATCCAGACCGACGCCAACGGGTCCTTCGTCGAGACCTTGCTCGTCCTGCCCCGCACACCACGCGGTCCGAGCAGTGCGGTCGTGGCCGGACAGACCGATCAGTTCTCCACCGTCGTCGGCGACGTGTTGATCGCCGGCACGTCCGATCGGTCGTCGTCGGTGCTCACGCACTCCGCCGGCAGCCCGTTCGGCTCCTGACGGGCTGGTCAGTCGGCTTCGTCGGTGAAGCCCGACAACGTCATGCCGACGTTGCAGGTGCTGGCACTCGGCCCCGGCGCGTCGCAGGTGACCGACAGCACGATCTCGCTGCCGCCGTCGAACACGTACGGCGCGATCAGGTGGAAATCGAGGTCACGGAAGTTGGCGAGCTCCGACTCCATCACGATGTCGTCGTCACGCATGAGCGCGACCTGACCGGCCGCACCGGTCGGATTCTGGAACACGATGTCGGTGACCGACCACACCGTCGATGTGCCGACCCGGAACGAGTCGGTGTCGGTTTGACCTTCACCCGCTTCGACCGCGAGCCGTAGGTCGGCCGGCTCACCGAGGGGGAGCTCCTCGGCCTCCGCCGCCGACGCCTCGAGTTCGGCGATCTTGGCGTCGAGCTGGGCCTGCTCCGCGGCGTTGGCCTCCTCGGCGGCGTTGTCGGCGGTCGAGCGGACCCACGGCGCGAGGACGGCGAACCACAGGATCGCCCCGATCGCCAGCGCGGCGGCCATTCCGGCGAGCGCCGGCCCCCACCACGGCCGCAGCCGCGGACGCTGCTCGTAGACGCCCACGAGATCGAAGGACTGCCCGTCGCTACCGAGCGTGGTGACGGTGAACTCGTGCTCGACGACCGGTCCGTTCCAGTACTTCTCCGCTGGCACTGCGGTGATGTCGACGAACGTGCTCGCACCGGCGTCGACCGACAGGTGCGATTGGTCCGGCTGGAGCGCGATCGTCGGATCTTCGGTCGCAGCCGCGACCGTGACGTCGACCGGTACGTTGCCGCGGTTCTCGATGGTGATGCGGTGACGGCCGCTCGACGCCGACTTCGACCGCGGTGGACCGATCAGCGCGACATGAGCCGCGGCGGCGCTGACATCGACGGTCGCTTCGGCCGTGGCCACTTCGACATCGCCCACCGACACCGAGATGGCCGAGGAGTGTTCTCCCGGCGGGAGCGTCGGCGGGATCGACACGACCGACGGCACGTCGATCGTCCCGTCAGGCCCCAGCTCGAAAGAGGCCAACTCGACGACCGTGTAGTCCGCGAGGGGCCCGGTGGGACGCAGCGTGACCATCTGAGCCACGGGCTCGAGGTTGTGCAGCCGAAGCGCGAGGGGCACCGACACGCCGGGCATCGACGTCGTGAGTGACGGTTCGAGTGACGTCGTGATGGTCATCGTCGCGACCGTAGTGCGAGTCGAGGGAGCGGTGAGAGCGCACCGGTAGTCTTGGCGCATGTCCGATCCCGCAGCGCCCTTCGCCCTCGACGGCGGTTTCGATCCTCGTTCGGCCGTGTTCGACCGCCTGTTGAAGAACCGGGTCATCATGCTCGGATCCGACGTGAACGACGAGATCGCCAACCAGATCTGCGCCCAGCTCCTGTATCTCGAGGGCGAAGACGAGGCCAAGGACATCTGGCTGTACATCAACAGCCCTGGTGGCTCGGTCACCGCCGGCATGGCGATCTACGACACGATGCAGTTCGTCGGATGCGACGTCGCCACGGTGTGCCTCGGCCTCGCCGCGTCGATGGGCCAGTTCCTGCTCACGGCCGGCGCCGACGGCAAGCGCTACACGCTCCCGAACGCACGGATCATGATGCACCAGCCGCTCGCCGGTCTGCGTGGGCAGGCCTCCGACATTGCCATCCAGGCCGAGCAGCTCCGCTACACCAAGCTGCGCATGGCCGAGCTGATCGCCCACCACTCGGGCCAGCCGCTCGAGCAGATCCAGGCCGACTCCGAGCGTGATCGCTGGTTCACCGCCGACGCGGCGAAGGAGTACGGCCTCGTCGACAAGGTGCTCCTGCACCGCGGCGAGATCGCCTGATCGATCGCCCGCTCAGGGCTGATGTGGCACGAGCGTGACCACCGGGCCGATGTCGACCGCGCAGTTGGCCCGTAACCACGCGTCGACCTTGGCGGCCGACGCTTCGGCCGAATAGATCGCCGCCACCGCGGCTTGCTCAGAACCGGCGTCGCCGGTCACGATCGTGCTCGCCGTCTCGTAGGCCGACACGAGATCGTTCCACTCCTCTTCGATCGCCAGCGGGGCGAGGTCGCCGATCTCGCGGTACAGCTCGAGCAGGGGCTCGACGTCGTCGCTGTACTGCAGCTCCGGAGCCGTCAACGCCGCCTTGTTCTCGGCGATCTCGCCACAGAACCGTTCGGCGTTCCCCGCCTCGCTCCGGCTGCACCCCACCAGGGCGGGCGCACACAGGAGCAACCCGATGGCCGCGCTGGTGATCGATCGAGCCGGACGGTGCACGGCGGAGAGTGTCGCACGGCCACACGCCAAATCGGCGTCGTACGGAGTGTTAGACCCCCTCGGTAGGGTGATCATCGTCGAGTCCGCAGTTGGCGGCTCGAGTGGTCGTGAGGCCCACGTTCGCCTCTCCTCGATGTCCGGTTGCGGCTTGCCGCGTTCCCAGGCGTTCCAGGAGGAGCGATGTTCGTATCCATTCCCTCGGCGATGCTCCGCGGTGCCGGTGGGCAAGCGGTCACGGTCGAGGTGTACCTCGGCGACGGGTTGCCGGGCCTGCACATCATCGGTCTTCCCGACGAGTCGATCCGCGAGGCGCGCGACCGGGTGCGCGCCGCACTGGCGAGCTCGGGCATCGACTGGCCGAGCCGACACCTGACCATTTCACTCGCACCGAGCCACGACAAGAAGACCGGCACCGGGCTCGACCTCGCGATCGCAGTGGGGATGCTGGTGGTCGCCGGCTTCGTCGACGCCGAGCGTGTGGGCGGGCTTGCGTTCGTCGGCGAGCTCGGCCTCGACGGATCGGTGCGGCCGGTGCGTGGTGTCGTCCCGATGGTCGGTGCCATCGACGGGTGCGATGTCGTGGTGCCGGTGGCCAGCATCGTCGAGGCGCAGGTGGCGGCGACGGGCAGGGTCATCGGTGTCCGGTCGCTCACCGAGCTGCTGGCGGCGCTCCGCGACGGCGAGCCGTGGCCCGAGCACCGTCCGCCGGAGTGTTCGCCCGACGTCGTTCCGGTGCCCGATCTCGCCGAGGTGCAGGGGCAGCCGCTCGGTCGTCTCGCGTTGGAGGTGGCGGCTGCCGGCGGGCACCACACGCTGTTCGTCGGGCCGCCGGGGTCCGGCAAGACGATGCTCGCCTCGCGGTTGCCCGGCATCCTGCCACCGCTCGATCGAGCCCAGGCATTGGAGGCCACCATGGTCCACTCGGCGGCCGGGGTCGCGTTGCCACCGACCGGCCTGATCGAGCGGCCTCCGTTCCGTGCGCCACATCACACCAGCTCGCAGGTGTCGATGGTGGGCGGTGGCTCCCTGTTGCCTCGGCCGGGTGAGGTGAGCTTGGCGCACCACGGAATCCTGTTCCTCGACGAGATCGCGGAGTTCCCGGCATCGGTGCTCGATTCGCTGCGCGAGCCGCTCGAGGAAGGTGTCGTTCGCCCACAGCGCTCCGCGTTCCGCGGCACGATGCCGGCCGGCTTCCTGCTGGTCGCCGCGATGAACCCGTGTCCGTGCGGGGGTGGCGCCCCGGGCGACTGTGTGTGCGGCGACGCGGCGCTGCAGCGTTACGCCCGCCGATTGTCGGGGCCGTTGCTCGACCGGTTCGACCTGCGTGTGCACGTTCGCCGTCCGGCGATCGACGAGATCATGACCAACGAGCCGGGCGAGGCCTCCGCCGCCGTCGCGCAGCGAGTGGTCGCGGCCCGACGGGTGGCAACCGATCGGCAGGGTTTCCTGAACCGGGGCATCCAGCCCAACGTGCTCGACGAACTGGCGCCGATCGACGACCACGCTCGCTCGCTGTTGCGGTACGAGATGGAGATGGGATCCCTCACCGGCCGCGGCTACCACCGTGTGCGGCGGGTCGCCCGCACGATCGCCGACCTCAGCGCGGATCAGCACCACGTCATCAACGAGGCCGACGTGGTGCTCGCGCTCAAGATGCGAGCGATCGTCGGCCGCACCCACCAGGGGAGGGCGGCGTGAGCTCCGACCTCCCACCCGAAGCCTTCACCGCCGCGCTCGCCGGCTTCGACCGAATGACCACGGCTCGCTTGTCGTCGCTCCTCGCCCACCACGACCCGGTCACGGCGTTTCGTGTCGCGATCGGCGAGGTGCCGGCACCGCCAGGGATCGCCGCGCTGCTGGCCAAGGACCCGAAGCTGGCCGAGGCTTGGAGAATCGACCGGACGCGACGCGATCCAGCGCAGTGTTGGGACGAGTGCCTGCAGGCGGGCGTCGACGTGGTCGCCCGCGCCGACCCGAGATATCCACCGTTGCTCTACCACGATCCGCGGGCGCCGGCCGTGCTGTTCGTGAAAGGCGACCTGGCCGCGCTCGAGGCGCGGCGCGTCGGGATCGTCGGCACGCGCAACGCCACCCAACGAGGACGTGAAACGGCAGCCGAGTTCGGCTACGAGCTGTCGGCTCACGGTGTCTCGGTGGTGTCGGGGCTCGCCAAGGGGATCGACGGCGCCGCCCACCGCGGCGCGCTCGCCCACCCCGACGCCAGGCCGGTGGCGATCGTCGGGAACGGGCCCGACTCGCCCTACCCCAAACAGCATCGGGCCCTGTGGGCCGAGGTCGGCGAGCGGGGAGCGGTGATCTCGGAGTGGCCACCGGGCACACCGCCGGACGCATTCCGGTTCCCGCTCCGCAACCGGATCCTGGCCGCGCTGGTCGAGGTGCTCGTGGTCGTCGAGAGCCGGGACCGCGGCGGCAGCCTGATCACCGCACGAGAAGCCGGCGAGCGCGGCGTCGAACTGTTCGCCGTGCCGGGGCCGGTCGACTCGCGGGCGTCAGCCGGCACGAACCGATTGCTGTGCGACGGCGCCGCACCGGCCACGTCGGTCGCCGACATCCTCACGGCACTCAGCCTCGACCAACGCCGGGCGGGTCGGGCGCGGTTCGATTCGCGGCCACGGCCGATCGGTCTGGCAGCGCAGGCGGTCGACGCATGCCGCGTGAGCGCCCGGACCGTCGAACAGGTGATGCTGGTGCTCGACGTGTCGATCGCCGAGGCCGCACTGGTGCTCGCTCGTCTCGAACGTGACGGGTGGCTGCGGGAGACCGGCGGCTGGTTCGAAACCGTCGACCAGTGGGGTGATCTGGCGTGATGATCGTGACGCGCCCGAGCCCATCCACGCTGACCTGGTGCGGCACGCAATACGATCGGCGTGGTGGAGACGTGGCGCATCGACGAGTTCGCCGCCGCGCTCACCTCGCTGGCCGACCACACGGTCGCGGCGTACGCGTCCGACCTGCGATCGTTTGCCGACTGGTGTGCTCGTGGCAACGTCTCCGAACCGTCTGCCGTCAAGCGGGCCACCGTTCGCCGATATCTCGCCCATCTCACCACGCGCCGGTTCGCTCGCGCCACGATGGCGCGCAAGACCGCGGCGCTCCGCCGGTACTACCGTTGGGCGATCGCGGCAGGGCTGGCCACGGTCGACCCGACCACGGGCATCTCTGTTCCTGGTGGGGGCGGTCGCCTGCCGCGCGTGCTCGACCAGCGCGAGCTGCACGGTCTGCTCGACGGCGCGGTCGGCGACGACGAGCCCGACTGGCGACGCCGACGCGACGACGCGATCCTCGAACTGCTCTACGGGTCCGGCCTGCGGGTCGGCGAGCTGTGCGGCTTGCTGGTCTCGTCGGTGTCGCTGGCCACAGCGTCGGCCACAGTGTGGGGCAAAGGCTCCAAGGAGCGTCGCGTGCCGCTGAGCGAGCCCGCGGTGCGTTCCGTTCGGCGCTGGCTCGCCGTGCGGGCCGACGTGCTTCCGGCCGATCGGGGCGACATCCTGTTCGGCAACGAACGGGGCAACCCGCTCACACCGCGCGACGTCCGTCGCATCCTCGACCGGCGTTCGCCGAGCCCGACCCACCCGCACGCACTCCGGCACACGTTCGCCACTCACCTGCTCGACGGTGGGGCCGACCTGCGTGCCGTCCAAGAGCTGCTCGGCCACAGCGATGTGGCCACCACGCAGCGTTACACTCACGTCAGCCGCGAGCGGCTGTCGGCTGCCTATCGCGAGGCCCACCCCAGAGCATGAGCATCGTTCCCGAAGACGCCGATCTCCAGATGCAGTGGACCCGGTGGTTGAACCGCCGGCACCCCGCCGCCCGCGAGCACCTGATCGTCCATTACTCGCCGCTCGTCAAGTTCGTCGCCGGTCGTGTCGGCGCCGGCCTGCCGTCGAGCGTCGATCCGGGCGACCTGGTCAGCTCGGGGGTGTTCGGGCTGATCGACGCGATCGAGCGCTTCGATCCCGAGCGCGGGGTGAAGTTCGAGACGTTCGCCGTGCCACGCATCCGCGGTGCGGTGTACGACGGGCTCCGCAAGCTCGACTGGGTGCCCCGTTCGGTGCGCAGCCGGGCCCGCAGCGTGGAAAAGGCGTTCTCCGACCTCGAACACAAGCTCGGTCGTGGCCCGACCGACGAGGAACTGGCGCAGCATCTCGACATCTCGGCCGCTGAGCTCACGCGCTGGTTGGCCGCCATCGCCAGCACCACCGTCGGTCCGCTCGATCGGGCCATCGCGGCCGGTGCTGAACCGGCGGCGCTCGACGGGCCGGGCTCGGGGTCGCCGGCGGCGGTCGTGGAGGACAAGGAACTCAGCCAGATCATGCGGGCCGAGATCAAGAAGCTGCCCGAGCGGGAGAAGCTCGTGCTGTCGCTCTACTACGACGAGGGCCTGACGCTCGCCGAGATCGGCGAGGTGCTCGGCGTCACCGAGAGCCGAGTCTCCCAAATCCACACCAAATCGGTCCTGCACCTCCGCTCGCGGCTCTCCGCCGCCGGCGTCGGCTGAACAAGCCGCTCGGCCTCCGGCCCGTTTGGCTCACCCGAAGTGTGAGCCCATACGTCGTATGCGTGCCGGAGGTGGAAGATGTCGAAGGTCCGAATCCCGCAGTCACCGTTCAGGCCGACCCGGGCGAGGCGATCACGGTGGGTCGGCGCGCTGGCGATGGCAGTGTGGTGCCAGGCAGTTCCCGTCCAGGCTGGCGCGCCGTGTTGGAGCCCGCCGGCGGTGGGGCGGGTCGTCGACCCGTTCCGGGCGCCGGCGTGCGTGTGGTGTCCCGGTAACCGAGGCATCGAGTACGAAGTCGGCCGGCCGACCACGGTCCGGTCGGTGGCGGCCGGCATCGTCGAGTTCAGCGGGGTCGTCGCGGGCGAGCGCTATGTCGTGGTCCGCCTGCCCAACGGCTGGCGGCTGACCTACGGACGACTCGCATCGGCCGGGCTCGAGTCGGGGCAGGCGGTGTTGGCCGGAACGGTGGTGGGCAAGGTGGACAGCGAGTTCCTGTTCGGGTTGCGAATCGACGGCGAGTACGCCGATCCGGCCCCGTACCTGGGCGTGCCGACCGGTCGCCGACGGTTGATCCCACTCGACGGACGCCCGGCGAGACCGGTGCCCGCGGCGGCGCCACGGTGTGGCGGAGGAGCGGGGTCCCGATAGCGTCGCCCAGGTCGAATCGCCCGATTCGGCCGCTGTTCGCAGCGCCCACGTCATCGTCACCCGATCAACAAGCGGTCGCTTCGGCGCCGATCGGATGACCGTAACCGCCAAGGAGAACCAGTCATGGCTGTCATCACCATGCGCCAGATGCTCGAAGCAGGCGCACACTTCGGTCACCAGACCCGTCGTTGGAACCCGAAGATGAAGCGCTTCATCTTCGGTGAGCGCAACGGCATCTACATCATCGACCTGGAGCAGACGCTCGGTCGAGTCGAGACTGCCTACGGGTACGTCCGCGACCTCGTCGCCGGTGGCGGCACCATCTTGTTCGTCGGTACCAAGAAGCAGGCGCAGGACCCCGTGCGCAGCTACGCCGAGAAGTGCGGCATGCCCTACGTGAACGAGCGTTGGCTCGGTGGCATGCTCACCAACTTCGAAACGATGTCGAAGCGCGTCGGCAAGATGCTCGAGTACGAGCGCATGCAAGCCTCCGGCGAATTCGACGCCATGATCAAGAAAGAAGCGCTGCTGCTCGACCGCGAGTTGACCAAGCTCCAGCGCAACCTCGGCGGCCTGCGCAACATGAGCAAGGCCCCCGACGCCATCTTCGTGCTCGACACGAAGAAGGAGCACATCGCGGTCACCGAGGCGAACAAGCTGGGCATCCCGGTGGTCGCCGTCGTCGACACGAACGTCGACCCCGAGGTCGTCCAGTACCCGATCCCCGGCAACGACGACGCGATCCGTTCGAACAGCCTGTTCGCCCGCGTCATCGCGGACGCCGTCGAGGAGGGTCGCTTCATCGCCAACAAGCGCAATCCCGCCCCGCCGCCGCCCGTCGAGCGCACCCCCGAGGAGATTGCCGAGTTCGAGGCCGCCCAGGCCGCGGCTCGCGCCGCCGCGGCACAGGCCCAGGCCGACCGCGACGCCCGCCTCGCCGCCGCCAAGGAGCAGTCGGCCGCTGCCGAGGAAGCCGCCGTCGACGAAGCCGTTGCCGAGGAAGCCGTTGCCGAGGAAGCCGTTGCCGAGGAAGCTGCCGTCGAGGCTCCGGCCGAGGAGGCCGCCGCACCGGTAGAGGCTGCGACGACGGAGCCAACCGCCGCCACCACCACCCCCGACACCGACACCACTGAGACCACGGAGGCCTGATCACCATGGCGTTCACCGCACAAGACGTCAAGGCGCTGCGCGACTCGACCGGCGCCGGGATGATGGACTGCAAGAAGGCTCTCGAGGCCACCGACGGTGACATCGAGGCCGCCAAGGTCTGGCTGCGTGAGAAGGGCCTCGCCGCCAGCGCTAACCGTGAGGATCGTGACGCTGCCCAGGGAGTCGTCAGCCTCGTCATCGACGGCAACGTCGGCGCCATCGTCGAGCTGAAGTCCGAGACGGACTTCGTCGCCGGCTCCGACCAGTTCAAGTCCGAAGCCAACACGCTCGCCGAGCTCGTCGCCGCGAAGGGCGCCGACGCCGTCGCCGAACGGGCGACAGCGCTCGAGGAGCTCAAGGTGACGCTGAAGGAGAACATCGGCCTCGGCGACGTGGTCCGCATCGAGGCGGCCGACGGCAACGTGCTCGAGAGCTACCACCACATCCAGGGTGGACGTGGCGTCAACGCCGTGCTCGTCGAGCTCACCGGCGGGTCGGCCGAGCTGGCTCACGACATCGCGGTCCACATCGCATTCGCCCGGCCGAAGTACCTCAGCCGTGACGATGTTCCCGCCGACGTGGTCGAGACCGAGAAGGCGACGCTGCGCACGATCACGCTCAACGAAGGCAAGCCCGAGGCGGCCGTCGACAAGATCGTCGAGGGCCGTCTCAACGGCTTCTTCAAGGACGTGGCGCTGCTTGACCAGCCGTACGCCAAGGACGACAAGCAGTCCGTCAGCCAGGTGCTGAACGGGGCCACGATCGTCAACTTCGCCCAGGTGGAGATCGGCTGAGGCCTGGTCAACTACGGTCGTCCCGAATCTCGACCGACACAGCCTGGAGCCCCGATGACCGAACCGACGCCACGCCCGAGCTGGAAGCGAATCGTCTTCAAGCCCTCAGGTGAGGCGCTGGCCGGTGAGTCGGGAACCGGACTCGATCCCGACACGCTGTCGGCGACCGCGCAGGACATCATGGATCTGCGTCAAGACCTCGACGTCGATGTGGCGGTCGTGGTCGGCGGTGGCAACTTCTGGCGGGGACGTACCGGGTCGCTGTCGGGCATGGACGCCACCCAGTCCGACCACATCGGCATGCTCGGCACGGTGATGAACGCGCTCGCGCTGCAAGACTCCTTGGAACGGCTCGGCCAGGACACGCGCGTGCTCTCGGCTGTCGAGATGCCACGCATCGCCGAGCCCTACATCCGGCGGCGCGCCGTGCGACATCTGGAGAAGGGCCGAGTGGTGATCTTCGCCGCCGGCACCGGGAACCCGTTCTTCACCACCGACACCGCGGCCGCGCTCCGGGCGGCCGAGATCGAGGCAGAGGTGTTGATCAAGGGCACGCACTCCGGCGTCGACGGCGTGTACTCGGCCGATCCACGCTCCGATTCGACGGCGACGAAGTACGGCGAGGTCGGTTACCTCGAGGTGATGACCAAGGGTCTGAAGGTGATGGACGCCACCGCGATCGCGTTCTGCCGCGACAACGGAATCCCGATCGTGGTGTTCGACATGTCCAAGAAGGGCTCACTGCGCAACATCGTCCAGGGCGGTGCCGAGGGCACGCTCATCCACGAGCTGTAATGATTGGCTCGGCCTCACCGCAGGTCTCGTCGTGACGGTCGAGATCGGCCGAGCGCAGCCTCGTCGCCGGCGCTTCCCGCGGCTGCTGTTCCGTTCGGCGCGACGGGCCTGGGTACGCTGGTCGTTGTGATCGATGACACGCTCCTCGAAGCGATGGACAAGATGGACAAGGCGGTCGCCCACACGCAGTCGCAGTTCGCCACGGTTCGGACGGGCCGCGCAACGCCCTCGCTGGTCGAGCGGATCACGATCGACTACTACGGGGCGCCGGTGCCGTTGCAGCAGATCTCGTCGATCTCCGTGCCCGAGGCGCGTCAGCTGCTGATCAAGCCACACGACCGTGGCTCGCTCGAGGCGATCGAGAAGGCGATCCGCGACAGCGACCTCGGCGTGGCGCCGAACAACGACGGCATCTCGATCCGTCTGTCGTTGCCGCAACTCACCGAGGAGCGCCGGCGCGAATACGTGAAGGTCGCCAAGAACATGGCCGAGGACGGTCGGATCGCCGTGCGCAGCGCCCGGCGCGACGCGCGCAAGGCGCTCGAGACGGCCGAGAAGAACGGCGAGATCTCCGCCGACGAACTGGAACGGGCCGAAAAGGAACTCGAGAAGGTCACCCACGAGCACGTCGAACACGTCGACGCAGCGCTTGGGCGCAAAGAGCAGGAACTGCTCGAGGTATGAGCGG
>CAZYWK010000059.1:0-24936 GCA_964651825.1 uncultured Ilumatobacteraceae bacterium
CCCTCTCAAGGTGGCGGCACGGGTTCGAATCCCGTACGGGCTGCCAAGCACAACCAGCGACTGAGGCCCTCTTCGGAGGGTCTCTTTCCGTTTCCGGCCCCGTTGCCCATGGCCGACAGCCGTTCGTGGCGCAACGAAGTCGTTGGCTGCCATCGCCGCAGCTCACGGTCGATGACGTGCGCGACGCATTGCAGTATGCGGGCCGAGGCAGTCCGCGAACGCGAGCTTCCGCTGCGTACTGGGTTTGCGACGTTGCTACCCCGGTGGTGTCAGGTAGGTCTGTCGGAGTGCGTCGAGACCCGCCTCGTCCGTGTTGAGCAAGGTGGCGAGCTCAACACGGCTGATCACGACGACGGCCACGGTGCCCGCTTGGACTGATCCGGTCACGCGCAGCCCGCCGGCACGTTCGACATCGGCGACAGCGACGGACGCGATCGGCACGACGGTCGCCGCACCACTGGGATCGGAGGTGACGAAGACCTCGACGACGTCATCGACTCCCGTCAGCCAATAGAGCGGTCCCAGCGAGGGAAGCGCGCTGGACCCGATCAGCGGCTCGGACACACCGGACGGCGTTCGTACGCCGACGATTCCAAACGCGCCGAGGTCATCCAACTCGTACGAGACGCCAGCGACGTCGAGTCGGTCGAGCTGATCGGCGGCGATCGTCCCTGGACCGAGCACTCGGGTCTCGGGGTCGAGCTCATCCCAGGTCGGCCGGAGTCGTTCTTCCTCTCGCTCCCAGTACGCCAACGTCTCGTCGGTGAGGTCGGACAGATCGTCGCCCGCGGCGCGCGCGATCGAAGTGTGGCGGAACATGTCGAGCGCGTCCTGGTAGCCCAGCCGCGGCGCGACCTCGTCGGCAACCGGCTCGAGGTGAGCGCACTTGCCGTTCAACGACACACCGTTCGAGGTCTGCGAAGCGATGCCAGCCACCTGCGGGAGCGATCCGTCGGCAGAGCCGAAGACGAGAACACTGGCGAGTTGGCGCGCTGTGCTGAGATCAGGTCCGGCGGTGGCCCATCGATAGCCGTCACCGACATACTGCTCCGGCCAGAAGATGTCGATGGTGCCGTCTGCCGACGTCAGCTCACTCGCCCCGACAACGTCAGCCGACACCTCGAACCGCACCATCCGGCCGACGATCGTCGCCCACGAGACTGTGAGCTCGCCCGGCTCTCCGACCTCGACGATGCGTCCGTCGAAGACGATCGGTGCCCAGGCGACGTCGGCCAGGGTGAACTGCCAGCAGCCCCAATCGACGGGCTCGCTGATCGGGATCTCGTCGAGGTCGGCGCGGACCGGTTCGAGTGTGTTCAGGTTGGTGTCGGGCGACGATGTCGTCGCCGCGCTGACGATCGACACCTGCGTGCTTGCCGCGGCGGCTACGGGTCGTCTGTCCTCGGTGCCGCCGCATGCTCCCAGCAGGGCGGCGAAACCGGCCAACAGACCGAGGAGTACGGCACGACGCACGATCACGGATCCTTCCACCCCTGCCACGACTCAACAAGACGGGTGAGCTGACAGCCGCGCAAGCTAACCGGCCATCAGCCCTCTTGCGGGACGTCCTTCGGTGTGCTTAACATCGCATGCCTAGATGAGCTAGGTATCGATGCCTTGGGCATCGAACCAACCCCCTGGACGAGGAGCAACGAATGAGAGCAAGACATCGGTCGACCGTGCTGGCGATGGTCGCCGCGGTTTCCCTGGTGGCGGCCGCCTGCGGCAGCGACGACGACACGTCGGAGCCCGCTTCGACCGACACCGTTCCGGCGACCGAACCGGCCACGACCGAACCAGCAGCGGCCGCCGAAGGCGGCACGCTGACGCTCTACAGCGGCCGGAACGAAGGCCTGCTCGCCGGGTTCATCGAGCAGTTCGAGGCCGACACCGGCATCGACGTCGAGGTGCGTTACGGCAGCTCCGCCGAGATGGGCGCCGCACTGATGGAGGAGGGCACGAACACGCCCGCGGACGTCTTCTACTCCCAGGAGGTCGGCGCCCTCGGCATGCTCGCCAAGGAGGGTCTGCTCAGCTCGCTGCCCGACGAGGTCGTGACGCTCGCCGACGAGCGGTTCCAGCCGTCCGACGGCAACAACTGGGTCGGCGTGACCGGACGGTCGCGGGTCATCGTGTACAACCCCGACCTCGTTCCGACGCCTCCGGCCGGCGTGGTCGAACTGACCGACCCGCAGTGGGAGGGCCAGGTGGCGATCGTGCCGAGCAACGCCGGATTCCAAGCGTTCGTCACCGGCTTCCGCGTGACCGAGGGTGAGGACGCCGCTCGGCAGTGGCTCACCGACATGATCGCCAACGGTGTGGTGACCGACATCGAGAGCAACGGTGACGTGCTCGCCGCGGTGAACGACGGCGAGATCCCGATGGGGCTGATCAACCACTACTACTGGGGTGGGCTCGCGGCCGAGCTCGGAGCCGAGAACATGACGGCGCAGCTGACCTTCCCGAAGGGCGACGACCCGGGCGGACTGTTCAACGCGACCGCCGTGGGCATCACCACCACCGGTGAGGACAACCCGGCCGCCCTCGCGTTCGTCGAGTACCTGCTGTCGCCCGAAGGCCAGGCGTACTTCGTCGAGAACACCTACGAGTACCCCGTCATCGACGGCGTCGATGGGCCGGAGGGCTACCCCACGCGGGACGAGCTCGAAGGTCCTGCGCTCGACCTCACCGACCTGGACTCGCTGGCTGAGACACAGGCACTGCTCACCGAGTTGGGCTTGTTGAGCTGAACACACCGAGTGCGGCCGGCGGCCGCCAGATGAGACGTACCCGGCCTCGCCTCCCACCGGTCCTGCTGGTGGGAGGCGTCGCCGCGTCCGTGGTCGTACTGATCCCGATCGTCTACATCGTGATCCGCGCCACCGATGCCGGCTGGGACCCGTTCTTCGCCACCCTGTGGAGGCGCCGGACCCTCGAACTCACGTTCCGGTCGGTCGAACTGGCGGTGGTCGTCACGATCGCCAGTGCCGTCATCGGCATCGGTGGGGCCTGGGTGACGGCATCGACGGACGTTCCGTTCCGGGCGTTCTGGCGCGTCGCCCTGGCGATGCCGCTCGCGATCCCGTCGTACATCGCGGCCTGGGCGTGGATCGGCTGGCGACCGGAGCTCGCCGGCTTCCGCGGTGCGGTGCTGGTGCTCACCTCGATCTCGTACCCGTTCGTCTACCTCCCGGTGCTCGGTGCGCTCCGGCGAGCCGACCCGTCGCTGGCCGAGGTCGCCAGGAGCTCGGGCCGATCACCGGCGAGCGTCTTCGTCACCGTCACGCTGCGCCAGATCCGCATCGCCGCCTTCGGTGGCTCGGTGCTCGTCGGCCTCTACACCTTGAGCGAGTTCGGCGCGGTCTCGATCATGAGGTACGAGACGTTGACCAAGGTGATCTACACGTCGTACCGCGCATCGTTCGACCGGACACCCGCGGCGGTGCTCGGTTGCGTGCTCGTCGCGATCTCGATCGCACCGCTCTGGCTCGGCGTCCGATACGCGGCCGCCGGTCGTGTCTCCAAGGTCGGCAGCGGCGCGACGCGTGAGGCTGCCACGGTCCGCCTCGGCGCGTGGCGATGGCCGGTTTGCGCCACGCTCGCCGGGCTCCTCGCGATCTCGCTCGGCATCCCGCTGATGAACCTCGCCCGCTGGGTCGGCCGGGGCACCTCGTCGTCGCCGTGGAGCGACGTGTTCAGCGCCGCCCGACAGACACTCGAGCTCGGCCTGCTCGCAGCCCTCGTGACCGTGCTCGTCGCCGTGCCCGTTGCGCTGCTGTCGGCGCGCCACCCCGGTAACTTCGCCCACGGTGTCACCACGATCGCCTACGCCGGCCACGCGCTGCCCGGGATCGTCGTCGCGCTCTCCCTCGTGTTCTTCGGCGTGCGATTCGCCCAGCCGATCTACCAACGGACCCCGATGCTGATCGGCGCCTACGTCGTGATCTTCCTCTCGCTCGCGATCGGCGCGATCCACTCCTCGATCGCGCAGGTGCCGGCCGAACTCGAAGACGTCTCACGATCGTCGGGCCGCGGCCAACTGACGACGTGGCTGACCGTCACGCTTCCGCTCGCGCTGCCGGGGATCGGTGTCGCCGCGGCCTTGGTGTGCATCGCCGTGATGAAGGAACTGCCGGCCACCCTGTTGCTTCGCCCGATCGGCACCGAGACGCTGGCGACCCGGCTGTGGAGCAAGACCGACGCGTTCAGCTACGCGGCGGCCGCGCCGTACGCGGTCGGCCTCGTCCTGACGGCGTCCATCCCCACCGCCATCCTCACCCGGTTCAGCATGCGGCGCGGCTGATGAGCCGGATCGCGTTGCAGGGAGTCTCGAAGTCGTATCCGTCCCGGCCGCGGGTGGACGCCCTGGTCGAGGTCGATCTCGTGGTCGAGGACGGCACGCTCGCCGTCGTCGTCGGACCGTCGGGATGCGGCAAGTCCACGATGCTCCGCGTCATCGCCGGCTTCGAACATCCCGACGCCGGATCGGTGCGACTCGGCGACGATGAGGTCGCTACCGCCACGCGGTCGTCGCCGCCGGAGAAGCGACGCGTCGGGATCGTGCCCCAACACGGCGCGCTCTTCCCCCATCTCGACGTCAGCGGCAACGTGCGGTTCGCGCTGTCCAACCGGCGGTCCAAGGAGGCCCGCGCGCGAGCCGACGAGTTGCTCGAACTCGTGGGGCTCTCCGGGCTCGGCAAACGGAAACCGCACGAGCTCTCCGGCGGGCAGCAGCAACGCGTCGCCCTGGCCCGCGCGCTCGCGCCCCGACCACGCGTCGTCCTCCTCGACGAGCCGTTCACGGCGCTCGATGCCACCTTGCGTACGCGGTTGCAGTCCGACGTGCGAACCGCGCTCCACGAGAGCCGCGCCACCGGGGTCATGGTCACGCACGACCCGGCCGAAGCGCTCGCCATGGGCGACTCCGTCACCGTGCTGCGGGCCGGGCGCATCGAGCAGACAGCGTCCGGACACGACATCTACTTCAACCCGGTCAACGAATCCGTGGCGGCCGCCCTCGGCGATGTCGAGGTGCTCCCCATCACCTCGCGCGCCGATTCCTCGGTCACCACACCGTTCGGGAACATCGCGGTGCGAGCCATGGCCGCGGCGCCGAGCGCGGTGCTCGTCCGTCCGGAACAGATCGTGGTCGATCCACACTCCACGGATCGGGCCGTGGTCCGTGCGATCCAGTTCAACGGCCCCGACGCCACGATCACGCTCGCCGCGATGGCGCCGCCGGCGGTCGTGCCCGCACTGGTCAGGGCACGATGCCGCTCCGACGAGCTGCCCGCGGTGGGCGAACTCGTCGGCGTCCGGCTCGTCGGCACGGCGCTCACCGTCGGGCACGCCCCGTCGAACGACCAGTAACCTCTCCCCGATGTTCACCCTGGGTCTTCGAGAGGGCCTGGAGGCGGCGCTGATCGTGGCCCTTCTCGCTTCACTCGCCCGCGGGACCGACCAGGCGAGGCGGCTCGCGGGCGCCGTCGTCGGAGCGATCGTGCTCAGCGCAGTCACGGTGATCGTCGTGCGGCGGCTTCACCTCCAGCTCGACGAGACCACGCTGCACGCGATCAAGGCCGTCGTCGCGGCGGGAGCCGTGTTGGTGCTCACCTCCACCATTCGCTGGTCGGCCTCGATGATCGCCTCCACCGACATCGCCGTGCAGTTCGTCCAATCGGGCGCCATCGCCTCGGTGGCGTTCCTCGCCGTCGCACGGGAGGGGTTGGAGCTCGCGGTGTTCCCCGGGGCAGGTGAACAGGCGAGCTGGGGGCCGGGACACGGCGCCATGATCGCCGGCGTCGCGGTCGCTGCGGTCGTCGGCGCGGGCGTGTTCGCCGTGTTCCGCGTCGAGCCTGAACGGCTGATCGTCGTCACCGCTGTCTTGCTCACGCTGATCGCCGCCGGCATGGCCGCGGCCGCGCTGCGCAGTGGGCAGATCGCACTGGGACGGACGCCCGAGCCGTTGTTCGACGCGAGCTGGCTCTACCCGTCGAGCGCCGAGGCCCGGGATCTGCTCAAGGGCTTGTTGGGGATTCACGCCACTCCGACACCGTTGGAGGTGTTTGCCTACCTGGCCTATCTCGTCGTGCTCGCCGGCCTGGTCGTGTGGACACGCAGCAACCGGATGGCCATGTGACCTCGAAGCGGGAGCTGAAGGGCCAGCTCGACCTGATGCTGCTCGCCGTGATCGCCTCCGGCGAACGGTACGGGTATGCGATCATCCGCAGCCTGCAGGATCGCAGCAACGGCCGCTTCGCCATGAAGGAGGGCACGGTCTATCCGGCGCTCCACCGGCTGGAGGACGCCGGCCTCATCACGAGCCGGCTCGAACAGGTCGACGGGCGTCAACGCCGGCTCTACGACCTCACCGGAGCGGGACGAGCGTCGCTCGCGGAGCAGCGGGCGGCATGGGACGAGTACGCAGCAAGCGTGGCCGCCGTGCTCGGGTTCTCGACATGAACAGCCCGCCTGACCCGATCGAGGAGTATCTCCGCGAGCTGCGCGTCGTCACCCGGCTGCGTACGAACTCGGAACGTCTCGTCCAGGACGCGGAAGAACACCTTCGTGACGCGCAACTGGAGCTCATCGCCCAGGGGCTCGATCCACTCGTGGCCGCCGCAGCTGCAACCTCACAGTTCGGAGCGGTGGGCGAGATCGCCACGGCGAGCCCGCGGGCCGGAGGCCCGCTGGGCGGTCAGATCCTCCGGGCCGGCCTCCCGGTCGTGGCCACCGGACTCATCGGCATCGGATTGGCCGGCCTGATCGCCACCGTGGCCGCGACCGCGGTCGGGGCCGACGGGACGGCGGCCCTCGCCGGCATCCAACTCGCGCTCGGCTTCGTCGGCGTGAGCATGCTGGAGGCCCGCCGGCGTCGGGTCGCGTCGGGCGGCGACCTCGCCACACCCGGCATCGAACCGGCGATGATCCCGAAGTCCGCGGCCACTGGTTTCGCCGTGCTCGCGCTCGTCCTCTTCGCGCTCGGAACGATTCTCGTCGTGACCGGCCGCCATGCTCACTCGACGAACGTCTGGCTCACCGGCGCCGGCCTCGCCGCGACGAGCATCTGGCTGGTGATCGCGGCTCGGAGGACCGCAGTGGTGAGCTCACGTCCCGCGGGCCCGACACCAACGTTCCGGTAGTCACCGGTCGTGTGCCGCGGCGATCAGATGGTCGAGCAGCACCTGCGCCCCGGAGTGCTCGACGTCGCGGGTGGCGGTGACGAGGGCGATCGGGTGCGACGTCGCCAGGTCGAAGAGGTGGGCGACCGCCTCTGAGCCGGGAGGGCTGGAGAGTTCATCGCGGTACCGGCGAGCGAACTCGGGGAACTTCTCCGGTTCGTGGGCGTACCAGCGGCGCAGCTCGGTGCTCGGGGCGACGTCGCGTCGCCACTCGTCGATCGCCGCGGCGGCCTTCGTGAGCCCCCTCGGCCAGAGGCGGTCGACCAGGATGCGGCGCCGGTCAGGCGCACTCGCGTCGTACACGCGGCCGACCTCGAATCGGCCGGGCGCGCGCCCGCTGGCGCTGGATGTCTTGGTGCTGATTCCTCTAGTCTAGAGTAGAAGAAACAACGGTGGGTCGGAGCCCCAAACATGCAGGACACAGGACGCAGCGCGACGAGCGGGACCGTCGGTGGTCGCGGCGCCCCGGATCGGATCCGGCGCTCGCATGCGCAGACGCGGACGACGCTGCGGCTCGCGTTGGCGTTCATCGCTGCCGCCGCGCTCGCCGTTCCGGCCGGTGGGTCGCGCTGGCTGGTGCTCCACCTGTTCCTCGTCGGTGGTGTGATGCTGGCCATCAGCGGCGTGTCACTGATGTTGACGGTCACGTGGTCGGCGGCGCCCGCTCCCGCGGGCCGGTGGGTGGTCGCCCAGCGAACGCTCGTGGCCGTTGGCGCCGCCGGTGTCGCGTTCGGACGCGAAGTCGGGGTCTCCGACATCATCGTCGGCATCGCCGGCGCGGCGTATCTGGCAGGGCTTCTCCTGCTCGCCGGGCTACTGATCGCAACGATTCGCCGGGGTGTGGAGCGCCGCTTCGATGTGGCGGTCGCCTTCTACCTCGCCGCGATCGCGGCGGGCGTCGTCGGCGTGACGCTCGGTGTGCAACTCGTCGTCGGTGAAGCGTCGGTCGGGATGCGGTCCGCGCATGTCACCACGAACGTGCTCGGACTCGTCGGCCTGGTGGTGGCGGGCACGATGCCGTTCTTCGCGGCCACCGTCGGGCGCTCGAAGATGTCGCCGCTCGCTCGCCCGATCAACCTGACAGTCACGTTGGGTGTGCTGCTCACCGGCCTGGCGATCGCGGTGGTCGGGCTGGCGATCGACGCGCGGACGCTCGCCGCGGTCGGCTTCGCCGGATACGCGCTCGGGATCGCCGGAGTGCTCAGGCTGCTGCCGCGCCCGAAGCGTCGCCAGTTGCGATGGGCCGGACCCCGGCTACTGGCTTTGTGGGCTGGTGGCTGCTGGTGGGCGGTCGCTGTGGCCGCGACCGCGGCCGACGCGGCCAGCGCTCACCGGCTGGTCTTCGGGGGTCGTTGGGTGCTCGTCGTCGTGTTGGGGTATGCCCAGATCCTGTGGGGGTCGCTCGCCTACCTGCTGCCGATGTTGCGCGGCGGAGGCCCCGATCGCCTCTCGGCTGGCTTCGCATCGACGAGATCGTGGCTCGGGCTGGCGGCGGCCAACACGGCCGCGGCCAGCGTCGCGCTCTCGCTGCCGACCGAGGTGACGACCGTCGCCGTGGCCGTGTGGGTGCTCGACAGTGCGTGGCGCGCCGGCCGAGTCGGTACGGTCCGTGCCAGTCGACCGACAGCCAGCCGACCGACAGCCAGCCGACCGACAGAGGGAGTGACATGACCACGTTCCTGTTGCCGTCAGATCCGATCACGACGCTCGACGCGTACCTCTCCACCGATGCCGGAGGGGTCGGTGTCGAGACCGCCGACCGCATCGGACCCAGAGCGACCATCGAGGCGATCACGGCGTCGGGGCTGCGCGGCCGGGGCGGTGGCGGGTTCCCCACCGGGCGCAAGTGGGCGAGCATCGCCGACCAGGCCGCATCGCGCCGTTACCTGGTGTGCAACGCTGCCGAAGGAGAGCCGGGCACGTTCAAGGACCGGGCCCTGGTGCGTGCCAACCCGTACCAGGTCGTCGAAGGCCTGATCGTCGCCGCCTTCGCCGTCGGGGCCGAGGAGGCGTTCATCTGTCTCAAGGCCAGCTTCGAGCGCGAGATCGCGGCCATCACCCGTGCGGTGCAGGAGTTCCAGAACGCGGGCATCTGCGCCGACTGCACCGTCACCGTGGTCGCCGGCCCCGACGAGTACCTGTACGGCGAGGAGAAGGCGATGCTCGAGGTGATCGAGGGCAAGCCGCCGCTGCCGCGATGGTTCCCTCCCTACGAGCACGGACTCTTCGCATCGTCGCCGCAGGGGGGATGGGAGGCGAGTCCACACGGTCCCGGGCGCCGCACCGACGAACCGAACCCCACGCTGGTCAACAACCTCGAGACGCTGGCCAACGTGCCCCACATCCTCGCGCGCGGCGCCGACTGGTTCCGGTCGATGGGCACCGCCGAATCGCCCGGAACCATCGTCACCACGGTCGTCGGTGACGTCGTCGCGCCCGACGTCGGCGAGGTCGAGCTCGGCACCTCGCTGCGGGCCGTGATCGACGCCGTGGGCAGCGGGGTGGCGCCCGGGCGCAGCGTCAAGGCCGTCTTCTCCGGGGTCGCCAACCCGGTCGTCACCGCGGCCGATCTCGACATCGCCGTCAGCTACGAAGGGTTCGCCTCGGTGGGCAGTGGGATGGGCTCGGCCGGATTCATCGTGTACGACGACACCGCCTGCATGGTCGATGTGGCCTACCGGTTGTCACGGTTCTTGTCGATCGAGTCGTGTGGGCAGTGCCCGCCGTGCAAGATCGGATCGAGCGAGATCACCGCCCGCCTCGAACGGATCGAGACCGGCGCCGGCGACGACGGCGACATCGCCGTGATCCACGGCTGGCTCGAACGGGTCACCGACGGCAGCCGCTGCTACCTCGCCACCGAGGAGCAACGCCTCGTCAGCAGCGTGCTGCGCGCGTTCCCCGACGAGTTCGCCGAACACCTCGAACAGCACCGCTGCCCACGCCCGGCCGAGCATCCGGCGCGGCGCACGATCCCCAAGTTGGTCGACCTCGCCGACGGCCACGCGACCTACGACGAACGCTTCTGGCGCAAACGCCCGGACTGGACCTACGACGAGGAGTGAGCAACTCCCGGAAACAGTGGAGGAAGAAATCATGCAGACATCGCTACGGGTCGAAGGAGCAAACTGCCCGATCTGCTTCAACGCCACCCTCGACGATCTCGCCCGGCTCGACGGGGTCCGCGCGGTCCACGGTTCGATCGGCGAGCCGTGTATCCAGATCGACCACGACGACGTCGTCGCGCTCGACGTGCTCGCCGGCACCATTCGCAACCGCCTGCACAGCGTTGAGATGTTCGCCAACGAGATCGAGATGATGCCCGTCGAGCCCGTCGCGTTCTCGACGTGCACGCATCACCATCATGCCGGGGAGGGTGGTGGGGGAGCATCCGGCTGACCCCGTGTCCGGGCCCGGTCGCCGGCGGTCAGCTCAGCCCGAGCTCCAACCGGGCCGCTTCGGACATGCGGTGGATGGTCCACGGCGGGCTCCAGACCAGCGTGACCTCCACCTCGTCGACGCCGGGCACGGCCGCCACCGCGCGGTGGGCGTCGGCGCGCAGCACGTCGCCCATACCGCAGCCCGGCGCGGTCATCGACATGTCGATCTCGATCCGCCGGGTGCCATCGGCCCGCTCGACCTCCTCGCAGCGGTACACCAGCCCGAGCTCGACGATGCTGACCGGGATCTCCGGGTCGTAGATGCCCTGGAGCGCATCGATGACGCGCGCCATGTCGAACGGACCGTCCACCTGATCGGCACGCGCATCGACGTCGGCAGCGAACTCGACACCCAGGGCGTCGGCGTCGGAGCCGTCGATGCGCAACAGCGTGCCCATCTCGGTGCGCACCGTGATGCTGCCCCCGAGCTGTTGCACGATCGCGACGTGCCCGCCAGCGTCGAGCACGACCCGCTCGCCGTAGGGCACGGTGGTGGCCACGCAGTCCCGCGTGAGCTCGATCGGGGTCCAACTGCTCACGGTGTGAGCGCTCCGAGGTGGGCGCGCAACGATTCGATGCTGATGCGGTCGGTGATGTCGTCCACGAACGCTTCGATCAGCATCGCCCGCGCCGCCGGCAGCGGGATGCCGCGGCTGCGCAGGTAGAACAGCGCCTCGTCGTCGAGCCGCCCGACGGTGGCGCCGTGCGTGCAGCGCACGTCGTCGGCGAGGATCTGCAACCACGGTCGTGTGTCGGCCTCCGCGTCGGGACTCAGCACGAGGTTCCGGCTCGACTGGTGGGCGTCGGTGCCGTCGGCGCCGGGTCGCACCACGATCTCACCGCTGAACGAGCTCCTGGCGTGGTCGTCGACGATGGCGCCGAAGCGTTGCGTGCTCGAACACCGCTCCACCGCGTGATCGACGGTGACGACGGTGTCGTGGCGCTGCCGGCCGGTGGTCACCTGCACACCGGCGAGATCGGTCTCCGCTCCCGGTTCCGCGAGGTCGACGGCGATCGCGTTGCGGGCGATGTCGCCGCCCGTGGTCACCGCGGTGACGCGTACCCGCGAGCCGGCGGCCTGGCGGATCCGGGTGTCACCGACGTGCACCGCCTGCGACGATTCTTGCTGGATGCGGTAGAGGTCGAGCTCCGCGTCGCGCCCGACCTCGATCGTCGTGGAGGCGTCGGTCACGGTTGGCCCGTCGAGGCCGCAGTAGGTCTCGATGATGGTGACCTGTGCGCCGTCGCCGACGGCGATCGTCGTGCGCGGGTGCGAGATCGTGGCCTGTGTGGCCTCGAGCCCGTCGGGTGTGGCCAGGTGCACGATGTGGACCGGCAGTCGCGTGTGCGTGCCCGGATCGACTTCCACGACCGCCATGTCCTGGCCACCCTGGTCCCTGCGGTCAGGGTGGTCGTCGTCGGAGAGCGCCGCGTCGTAGGCGCCGTCGACGAACACCATCCGCCGCCCGCCGTGGTCGCCGGCGAGCGCGTCGACGGTCGCTCGTAGCACCGGGGTGTGCCGACCGCGCGTCGCGGGTGTCGCCGCCTGCATCCGCTCGACGATCTCGCCGACGGGCGTGTACTTCCACGCCTCGTCCCGAGTGGTCGGGAGCTCTGCCAGCGCGCCGTCGACGATCATGCCGGCACCGTCACCCGAGCCGATGCGTACCCGTCCGCCTCGAGCTCGTGGGCCAGTTCGTGACCCCCGGAGCGCACGATCCGCCCGGCGCTGAGCACGTGGACGCGGTCGGGTCGCACGTCGTCGAGCAGCCGCGGGTGGTGGGTGATGATCAGCATCGACCGTTCAGGGCTGCGGAGCCGCTCGATCCCCTGCGCGACCACCCGGAGCGCGTCGATGTCGAGGCCGGAATCGGTCTCGTCGAGGATCGCCAGGCGTGGTTCGAGCATCGACATCTGGAGGATCTCGTTGCGCTTCTTCTCGCCGCCGGAAAAGCCGGCGTTCACCGAGCGGCTGAGGAAGGCGGGGTCCATGTCGAGCCGGGCCATGTGCTCCTTGACGAGGCCGAGGAACTCGACCGCGCTCACCTCCGGCGAACCCTGGGCGACACGGACGGCGTTCAACGCGGTGCGCAGGAAGTACATGTTGCCCACGCCCGGGATCTCGACGGGATGCTGGAACGCGAGGAACACACCTGCTGCTGCTCGTTCCTCGGGGGTGAGCGTCAGCAGGTCGAGCCCGTCGAAGGTGACCGTGCCGGTGACGTCGTAGCCGTCGCGCCCGGCGAGCACGTTCGACAGGGTGCTCTTGCCGGCGCCGTTGGGCCCCATGATGGCGTGCACCTCGCCGGTCGGCACGTCGAGGTCGAGCCCGTCGAGGATGGTCGTCCCGGCGACCGATGCGTGGAGGTCGGCGATGTGCAGCATCAGCCGACCGCCCCTTCGAGGCTGACGCGCATCAGGGCTTGCGCCTCGACCGCGTACTCCATCGGCAGCTCGTCGAACACTTCCCGGCAGAACCCGTTGACGATCATGGACGTGGCGTCCTCCTCGGTGAGGCCGCGTTGGCGGCAGTAGAACAGCTGGTCGTCGCCGATCTTCGAGGTCGTCGCTTCGTGCTCGACCTGGGCGGTGTCGTTCTTCACCTCGACGTACGGGAACGTGTGCGCCCCGCAGTCGGGCCCGATCAGCAACGAGTCGCAACGGGTGTGGTTGCGGGCGCCGGTCGCCGAACGCAGGATCTTGACCAGACCGCGGTAGGTGTTCTGGGCCTGGCCGGCCGAGATCCCCTTCGACAGGATCGTGCTGCGGGTGTTGCGGCCGATGTGGATCATCTTCGTGCCGGTGTCGGCCTGTTGATGGTTCGTCGTGACGGCCACCGAGTAGAACTCGCCGATCGAATCGTCGCCTTGCAGGATGACGCTCGGGTACTTCCAGGTGATCGCGGAGCCGGTCTCGACCTGGGTCCAGGAGATCTTCGAGCGTCGTCCGGCGCAGCGGCCGCGCTTGGTGACGAAGTTGTAGATGCCGCCCTTGCCGTCGGCGTCGCCTGGATACCAGTTCTGCACGGTGGAGTACTTGATCGACGCGTCGTCGAGCGCGATCAGTTCGACGACCGCGGCGTGCAGCTGGTTCTCGTCGCGCATCGGCGCCGTGCAGCCTTCGAGGTAGCTGACGCTGGCACCCTCCTCGGCGATGATCAGGGTCCGCTCGAACTGGCCGGTCTGGGCGGCGTTGATCCGGAAGTACGTCGACAGCTCCATGGGGCAGGCGACGCCGGCCGGCACGAAGCAGAACGAGCCGTCGGAGAACACGGCCGAGTTGAGCGCGGCGAAGAAGTTGTCGCGGTACCCGACGACCGAGCCGAGGTACCGGCGGACGAGGTCGGGGTGCTCGTGGACGGCGTCGGAGAACGAACAGAAGATGACCCCGGCCTCGGCGAGGGCTGCCTTGAACGTGGTGGCGACCGACACCGAGTCGAGGATCGCGTCGACGGCCACTCCGGAGAGGCGTTCCTGCTCGGCGAGCGAGATGCCGAGCTTGTCGAACGTGGCGCGGATCTCGGGGTCGACCTCGTCGAGGCTGGCGAGCTGCGCCTTGGGCTTGGGCGCCGCCCAGTAGTGCATGTCCTGGTAGTCGATCGGGGGGTGATGGATGTTCGGCCAGGTCGGCTCTTCGAGCGTGAGGAAGTGACGGAGCGCTCCGAGGCGCCACTCGAGGAGCCAATCCGGCTCGTCCTTCTTGGCCGAGATCAGCCGCACCACGTCCTCGTCGAGCCCCTTGGGTGCGAACTCGGTGTCGAGGTCGCTGTGGAAGCCGAACGCGTACTCACGTTCGACCAGCTCGTCGATGACAGTGGCCATGAATCGTCTCCTCGGGTCTTTACTCTAGTCTACACTAGAAATATTGATCCCGTGGGGGGACGAGGCGGGCGGTCAGTCGGCGTCGTCGGGCGTCGCGGCCTTGCCGGAGCGGCGGACCCACTGCTCGGTGCCGAGCTCGGCGCGCAACGTGGCGACGCCGATCCGGTGGCACCAGTTGCCGAAGCGCTCGCCGGGCAGCCGGTCGTCGGCGTAACGGCGCAGGACCGGCACGAGCACGTCGATGATCGAACGGCGCGGGACGTTCTCGCAGAAGATGGCGTTGAGCCGCGTGCCGACGTCGTCGCCGCCGAGGTGCACGTCGTAACGGTCCTTGCCGCGGCCGACGAACGCGACCTCGGTGGTGTACGGCCGGGCGCAGCCGTTCGGGCAGCCGGTCATGCGTACGTGTACGTCGAGGCTGGCGAGGCCGAGATCGGTGAGCACCTGGTCGAACTCGTCGAGGATCGCAGGGATCGCCCGTTCGGACTCGGCGAGCGCGAGGCCGCAGGTGGGCAGCGCCGGGCAGGCGAACGAGTTGAGCGAGACGGGCACCCACAACTCGACAGGTCGCACACCGTGTTCGCTCAGCAGCCGATCGACGCCGGCTCGGTCGCCGGCGGCGATGTCGCACAGCAGGACGTCTTCGCGGGCGGTGAAGCGGACCGACGCGCCGAACCGCTCGACGACCGCACGCAACCCGGACCGCACCCGCACGTCGCCGACATCGGAGATGCGGCCGTTGAGGACCTTGACGCCGAGGAACCAGTTCCCGTCGTGCTGTTGATGCCAGCCGAGGTGGTCGTCGGCATGGTCGAGCACGACCGGTTCGGCCGCCCGCAGGCGCGGTACGTCGAGGTACCCGGCGACCAGCTCGCGGACGCGTTCGTCGCCGAGGTCGTCGATGACGTACTTGAGCCGGGCGTGATCGCGATTGGTGCGGTTGCCGTGGTCGCGGTGGAGCTTGACGACCGCCTCGCACGTGGCGATCAGCTCGTCCGGGGGCACCGTGGTGAGCGGTGTGGCGAGGCGCGGGTAGGTCTCGGGCTTGCTGTGGTTCTTGCCCTGGCCGCCTCCCACCAACAGGGTGAACGCGCGGATCGTGTCGCCGTCGACGACGGGGACGACCGCGAGGTCGTTGATCAGCACGTCGGTGCAGTTGTCGCCGGGCGCGGCGAAGCCGATCTTGAACTTGCGGGGGAGGTACACCTGCCCGTAGAGCGGCTCTTCGGCGGGCCCGGCGTCGGCGCCGTCGGTGGCCGGGAGCGCGGTCGCGGCGCGCTCGCCGTCGATCCACACCTCGTAGTAGCCGCGCGTCTGGGGCTTGAAGTACTTCGAGATCCGCGTCGCCCAGTCCAGCAGCTCGGCCCGCACGACGCCCGGCAGCGGAGCCGGGCACGCGGTCGTGTTGCGCACCACGTCGCCGCAGGCCGCCAACGTGGTCACCAACGTCTCGTTCAACGTCCGCAGCAGCGTGTGCAGGTCGTCTTTGTACACGCGGTGGAACTGGATGTCCTGGCGGGTGGTCACCCGCATCGTGCCGTCGCCGACCGAGTCGGCCAGCTTGTCCATCACGAGGTACTGCTCGGTCGTGAGCACGCCGCCGGGGATGCCGGTGCGCACCATCTGGAACGCATCCGGGCCCAGGCCCTCGGCCCGGCGCTCGCGGCGCGTGTCGCGGTCGTCTTGGGAATACGTGCCGTGGAACTTGAGGGTCAGCGCGGAGTCGTGCGAGAACGTGGCCTCGGAGTTGGTCAGCTCTTCGGCGATCGTGGCGCGCAGCTGGCGGCTGCGAGCCTTGGCCTGCTCGACCGCCGAACCGGGAACGAGGTCGGTGCTCGAGCCGGGTTCCGCTGGTTCGGTGATGGTGGTGGCAGGCATGGTCCGGTTCTGTACTGGTGGGGAGGAAAAACTATCGGGCAAATGTTGAGTAACCACGTCGGGATTCGCCCCCGGACCGGAACGACACCCCGCCTGCACGCGGGTTTCTCTAGTTATGGCTAGGATTATTGATCGACGACAGGAGCTGGCCATGACCCGAACCCCCGCACCCCCGGAGCCCGACCTGCTGGTGCAGAGCCGTGCGCTGGGTGATCCGACGAGGCACGCGGTGTTCGCCTACATCCGTGATGCTTCGGCACCGGTCGGCGTCGCTGAGCTCACCGAACAGTTCGGCCTGAACCACAACGCGATCCGCCAGCACATCGCCAAGCTCGTCGATGCCGGCCTGGTCGTCGGTGAGCAAGGTCGACCGACCGGGCCGGGGCGCCCGGCGCGCCACTTCCGCGCGACGCCGGGGGCCGCGGAGCGTTGGGGCGGCCCGAGCCCGTTCGAAGCGCTGTCGATGATGCTGCTCGAACTGCTGAGTGACGGCGGCACCCCCCGAGACGTCGGCCGGAGCGCCGGCCGGCGTCTCGCCGCCGAGTTCGGCGCCGATCGTGGCGCGGTGGAGATCCTCGACGGGGTCGCGCGCCGGCTGGGTTTCGAGCCGCGCCTCGAACCGACCCGCGCCGGCACCGACGTGGTCCTCGAACGCTGCCCCTTCGTCGGGCCGGCGGCGACGGCGCCCGACATCGTCTGCGACATGCACCGTGGTATCGCCGAGGGCATCGCCGAGCTCGCGTGCGGCGATGCCGTGGTCGACGACCTGATCGTGCAGCCGCCACGGCGGGCGGGGTGCCGGATCAAGGTCGCCGAAGTGGCATGAGCCCGCCCGGCCGCGCCGTCACCCCCCGGACGGCGCGGCCGGGTCCGGGCTGGCAGCGACCGCCGCACGGAGGCCGGCGAGCTCGTCGCGCAGGTTGCGGCGTTCCTGCCAGCGTTCGGTGTCGTCGCGCACGACCGCAACCAGGCGGCTGACGCTCCCGTCGGACGGGTCGGTGACGAGTGTGAGGGTGAAGGCGATCGACAGGCGCTTACCGTCACGGTGCAGGGCGGGCACTTCGAGCAGCTGTGTGCCGTAGCGCGTGATGCCGGTTGCCACTGTGCGCCGGTAGCCCTCCCAGTGGCGCGCCCGCTGCCGCTCGGGAATGATCAGGTCGAGGTTCTCGCCGACCGCTTCGTCGGCGCTCCAGCCGAACAGCCGCTCGGCGGCCCGGTTCCAGTAGGTGATCGCTCCGGCGGCGTCGGCAACCAGCACGGCATCCGCGAGTTGATCGACGAGGTCGGCCCAGGTCGCGGCGCCGAGCGGATCGGGGCGGGGGTCGTGGATCCTTCCGTCGTCGTCGACGAGGTGGGCCCAGCACGGCGCGTCGCCGCCGAGGTCGCCGGTCACGACGGTCCTCCGCTGGGTCCGAGGAGCACGCGGACGGGCTCGTGGCCGTCGCCGCCTGCGGAGTACACGACCGCGTCGCCGATGATCTGCTTGGAGTGGACCATCGCGACCTTGCGGGCGAGGTCCTTGGCCTGTTCGACCTTCGGGCCTTCCCAGCCCAGGTCGAGGGTCTCGTGGAACAGGTCGAGCCAGCGCTCGAAGTGCGCCCGGGTGAACGCCCGCCGGGAGTGGATCAGCTGGTGGGCCCGGTACGGGTTTCCTTCGTAGCCGGGCAGCGACAGCAGGGCCCGGCACCAGAACGCGGTGAGCTTCGGCAGGTGCTCGGACCAGTCGACGCGGGCGACGTCGTTGAACATCGGCCCCAGCAGGTCGTCCTGGGCGACGTCGGCGTAGAAGCGCCGCACCATCTCGGTGATCTCGGCGTGGTCGTCGAGATCCCGGTCACGCCACTGCGGTTCGAAGTCAGGTCTGCTCATCGACGCTCCTCACGATCTGTCCGGTTCCTCTAGCCAATGCTAGAGAAACATGTGGGCGTTCCCTCCGGTCGATCCGTGCCCGGGCCGATTGGAGCTTGGCGTTTCTCATCGCCGCACCTAGCCTCGACCGATGAGCAACATTTCGTCACCCGATACAGGTGGATCCGACGACCGACTGGCTCAGTTGACGGTGGAGCGCGACCACGCCCGCGAGCAGGTGGAACGTCTCGATGGCGAGTACGAAGCGCTGCTCGGGGAGTCGGGGGGCTTGCAGGAGGACCGCGACAACATCCGAACGCTGCTGGAGCTGGCGCGACGCAACCTCGACGACGCCAGCGCTGCGCTCGCCGCGGCGGTCGACGGCGGCGAGCGCCTGTGCGCGTCGTGTGGCCGCCCGATCGGTGCCGAGCGCCTCGAAGCGCTCCCCGGCGCCACGTTGTGCGTCGACTGCAAGGATCAGTAGTCCGCGACGAGCGGGCCGATCATGCCGCCGCGCTCGGCGCCGGCCCGAAGCGGTAGCTCGACGACGTGATCGAGCCCATGAACTCGTTCTCGTGGTAGAAGCGCACACCGGGGTCGTGCTCGGCCGCCCCGACAGCCACCATCAGCGGGATCAGGTGGTCTTCGCTCGGATGGCTGTGGCGCGCGCTCGGCGCGCGGTCCCAGTCGAGCAGGAGCTCGGTGCGTTCCTCGAGTGGGGCATCGACGAGCGCCGCGGTGAGCCAGCGGTCGAACTCGCGCGAGGCCCGGCCGCCGCTGGCCCCGAAGTCGCGCAGGTTGTGGTAGCTGAGCCCGCTGCCGACGATCAGCACGTCCTCGTCGCGTAGTGGAGCGAGGGCGCGCCCGGCGGCGAGGTGGTCGGCGGGGTCGTAGCTGTGCTTGATCGACAGCTGCAGGATCGGGACGTCGGCGTTCGGGTACGACACGTAGAGCGGCGCGAACACGCCATGGTCGAACCCTCGCCGGCCGTCGGTGCGAGTGGGGATGCCGGCGCCCTGGAGCAGTTCCTCGACGCGGGCGGCGACCTCCGGCGATCCCGGCGCCGGATATTCGAGGTGGTAGGTGAACTCGGGGAAGCCGCCGTAGTCGTACAGCATCGGGGGGTTCGGGTGGGTCTGGACGGTGAACTCGGGGGTCTCCCAATGCCCGGACACGGCCAGGATCGCCCGTGGGGCGCGGCCGATCTGTTGGGGGATCGCCTGCAGCGACGCTTCGAGCTTGCTGAAGTCGCCGGGCATCTGATCCTTGATCCAGGGCCAGGGCCCGCCGCCGTGGGAGATGAAGTACGTGGGGAGCCGGGATGCGGTGGTGGCCATGGTGCGTCCTTTCGAGGCAGTTCCTTCGAGATGTCGTTGACGTGTGTTCCAATATAGGTGACAGATCAACTATTCCCAACTCGGGCCGTGTGCGATGTGGAAGCATCGAACCGTGAACGAGCGGATCGCCGAGTGGACGACACCGACGAACTGCGTCTGACGTCCGCGCGCGGCCGGGTGGCGCTCGTCGCCACGGTGGCCGCAAGCGCGATGGCGAGCTTCGACGCCACCGTCGTCAACGTCGCGCTGCCTCACATCGGTGAGGACTTCGACGTGGGTGTCGACGCGTTGCAGTGGGTGCTCACGGGATACCTGCTGGCGCTGGCGTCGCTGATCCTGCTCGGCGGAGCGCTCGGAGACCGGTACGGCCGGCGCAAGGTGTTCGTCGTCGGGACGGTCTGGTTCGCCGCGGCGTCGGTGCTCTGCGGCGCCGCCCCCAACGTCGACGTGCTGGTCGTGGCCCGCGTGTTGCAGGGCGTCGGCGCCGCGTTGCTCACGCCCGGGAGCCTGGCGATCCTGCAGGCGAGCTTCCGCGAGGCCGATCGATCCAGGGCGGTCGGCGCCTGGTCAGGGCTCGGCGGAGTGGCCGGGGCGCTCGGGCCGTTCGTCGGTGGTTGGATCGTCGATGGCCCCGGATGGCGCTGGGCGTTCCTGATCAACGTGCCGCTGGCCGCTGTCGTGGTGGTGTGTGCGCTCGCCGCGGTACCCGAGACGCGTGACCCCGGGGCCACCCGCCGGCTCGATGTGACCGGTGCGGCCCTCACGGTGGTCACCCTCGGCGCGGCGACGTGGGCCGTCACCACCGGTGGATCACGGGGATGGACCGACCCGGTCGTGATCGGCGCGGTCGTCGTGGCGGTGCTCGGCGCGGTCGCGTTCGTCTGGAGGATGACGCACGTGGCCGACCCGCTCGTACCGCCGGTGCTGTTCCGGAGCCGGGTGTTCACGGTGACGAACTCGGCCACCGCGGTGCTGTACGCCGCCCTCGGCGTGTCGTTCTTCCTCGTGGCCTACCAGCTGCAAGTGGCCGCTGGATGGTCGGCGCTGGAGGCGGGCGCCGCGTTGGTCCCGGCGACGCTGATGATGCTCGTCGGCTCGGCCCGCTCGGGTGCGCTCGCCGACCGGATCGGCCCACGTCCTCAGCTGACCGCTGGACCGCTGCTGACATCGATCGGTCTCCTGCTGCTGTCGCGCGTCGACGCCGGCGCGGCATGGATCGACGTGCTGCCGGGGGCGCTGGTGTTCGGGCTCGGGCTCGTCACGTTCGTCGCCCCGCTCACGGCGACGGTGATGGCCTCGGTCGAGACCGGTCACGTGAGCATCGGGTCCGGCGTGAACAATGCGATCGCGCGGACGGCCAGCCTTGCCGCCGTGGCGGTGATTCCCGTCGTGTCCGGCCTCACGACCGCGAGCGGCGCCGCCATGGTCACCGACTCGTTCCGCACCGCCATGGTGATCGCCGCGATCCTTGCCGCCGCGGCCGCGCCGATCGCATTCTTCGGCCTGCGCCCCGGCACAGCGCTCCGCCAGTCGCCCCGCCGAACGTTCTGCCCGGTCGACGGCCCGCCACTCCAACCCGAGCCCAGCGGAACTACGATCTGGAAGCAATGAGCGAAGGAGCGCACGGCATGGAGATGGACGACATGATCCTGGTCAGCATCGACGACCACATGATCGAACCGCCCGACCTGTTCGAGAACCACGTCCCCGACAAGTACAAGGCCGACATGCCCAAGGTCGTGCGCAACGACAACGGGGTCGACGAGTGGCACTTCCAGGGGCGGGCGACGTCGACGCCGTTCGGCATGGCCGCCACGGTCGGGTGGCCGCGCGAGGAGTGGGGGTTCAACCCGGGCTCGTACTCCGAGCTGCGGCCCGGTTGCTTCGACGTGCACGAGCGGGTGCGCGACATGGACGTCAACGGCGTCCTCGCCCAGCTGAACTTCCCCACGATGGCCGGCTTCAGCGCCCGCACGTTCAACGAAGGTGAGGACAAGGACCTGGCGCTCGTCATGATGCAGGCCTACAACGACTGGGTCCACGACGAGTGGTGCGCGGCCTATCCCGATCGGTTCATCCCGCTCGGTATGGTGCCCAACTGGGACCCAGAGCTCGCCGCCGACGAGGTGCGCCGGCTCGGCAAGAAGGGCTGCCGTTCGATCAGCTTCCTCGAGACACCCCACGTGTACAACCTGCCGAGCTTCCTGTCGGGCCACTGGGACCCGATGATGCAGGCGATCTGCGACGAGAACATGGTGCTGTCGCTGCACATCGGCGCCGGCTTCGAGGTCATCCACCGCCCTGCCGAGGCGCCGATCGACCACTTGATGGTCCTGGCGACGCAGATCGCCGCGATCACCGCGCAGGACCTGCTGTTCGGGGGCGTGTTCCAGAAGTTCCCCGACCTGCGCGTCGCGCTGTCGGAGGGCGGCATCGGCTGGGTGCCGTTCTACCTCGATCGCATCGACCGCCACTGGACGAACCAGACCTGGCTCCACGGTGGCGGCGAGTTCGGTGGGAAGCTGCCCTCCGAGGTGTTCCGGGAGCACTTCCTCGCCTGCTTCATCACCGATCCGTCAGGCCTCGAACTGCGGCACCGGATCGGCATGGACATCATCGCCTGGGAGTGCGACTACCCGCACACCGACACGACCTGGCCGGAGTCGCCGGAGTTCTCGTGGAAGGAGTTCCAGGACGCCGGCTGCACACCGGAGGAGATCGACAAGATCACCTTCGAGAACGCGTGCCGGTTCTTCGACTGGGACCCGTTCAAGCACACCAAGCGCGAGGACGCCACGGTCGGCGCACTGCGTGCCCGCGCCACCGACGTCGACACCACCCGCATGAGCCGCGCCGCGTGGAAGGAGCGCAACGAGGCCGAGGGCATCGGCGTTTACGCCTGACGCGATCGGCCGCGCCGCTGGCCCGGCGCTCAGATGCCGTGGGGATCCCAGAGTGGGGTGTCGCCCCACGCCGGGGAGTCCCAGCGGTCGAGCGCGACCACGTCCGTCATCGGCCGACGGCGCAGGGGTCCGTGCCGGCCTCTCGGCCAGCCGACCACGACGTGGGCTGCGAGCATCCACGTGTCGGGGATGCCGACCGCCTCCCGCAGCAGAGCCTCGCCCTCGTAGTCGGCCCAGCTCGTCGGGCAGGCGCCGAGCCCGATGCCGCGGGCGGCGAGCAGGAAGTTCTGGACGGCCGGGTAGATCGACCCGCCGAGCAGCAGTTCCGAGGCGGAGGCGAACCGGCGGGTGGCGAACAGCACCGACGTGAACTCGCCGGCGCGGTCGTGGAGCTCGTAGGTCGCCCGGTTGCTGCGCGCCCGGCGGCTGTCGTCGTCGGGGTCCGGCCGGCTCATGCGGTACACCGGCTCGATCACCGCCAGGGCAGCGGCGGCCGCGGCTGCCACGACGGCGCGCTGTTCGGGTGAGCGGAGGATCACGAACCGCCACGCCTGGAAGTTGCCTCCCGACGGCGCCCAGGTGGCGGCTTCGAAGCAGCGGCGCAGGACCTCGTCGCTCACCGGTGCGTCGGTGAAGCGGCGCATCGCTCGTGCCGTCGACATTGCTTCCCAGAGATCGTCGGTGCCGGCTGTCTCGCTCATGGGCGGCGCCGGCCTCGGGAGTGCCGGGAGTCGAGATCGTCGATCACTCGCTGGGACCGGTCGACCTCGAACTCGTTGCCGGCCGTCCGGAGCACGGCCAGCAGCTCGATCAGCTGCTCGCGCTGGTCGGCCGACAAGCCGATGCGCTCGTAGACGGTCGTGTTGAGCTCTTCGGTCGCCGCGTCGACCACGCGCTTGCCGCGGGCGGTGATGACGGCGAGGGTGGTGCGGGCGTCCGCCGGGTGCTGCACACGGCGGACGAGCTTTTCCTCCTCGAGCCGGTCGATCAGGTTCGTGACCGTCGCCGGGGGGATGCGGAGGGTCTTGCTGATCCAACTGAGCGTCTGGGACGACTCGGGGTCGGTCGCCAGCCAGGAGAGGATCTCGTAGCGGGCGAAGCTCAGGTCGTGCTGGCGCATCACGGCGTTGATCTGGCTGCTGAGCAGCTGCTGGGAGCGCAGGATGGCGGTGAACACCGCCATGCCGGACGCCGCCTCGGCGTTCCAGCGCTCCAACCAAACGCGGCGCGAGGCCTCGACGACGTCGAAGGGAGCCGGCTCGTGTGCCACGGCTGGCGAGACTAAACCGGCGGCCCCAGCGCGGTCAGCCACCGGCGACCGAGCTCCCGATGATGCCGGCGGCTTCGAGCTCGTCGATCGCGGCTTCGGTGAGCCCGATCCCGGCGAGCAGCTCGGCGTTGTGCTCGCCGAGGAGGGGGGCGTGACGGGCGTGGAAGCGGTCGGGCCCACGTGACGATCGGAACGGCAGGGTGCTGTAGCGGGACCGGCCGATGACGGGGTGGTCGACCTCCTCGAAGAACCCGCGGGCGGCGAGTTGGTCGACGTCGGGCTGCTGATGCGGCTGGATCACCTTGCCGACCGGCACGCCCGCGTCCCAGAGCGTGGTGACGATGTCGTCGGCCTGCCGCTGGCGGCACCACGCGGCGAGGTGGGCGTCGATCTCGTCGTGCGCCGCGATGCGGCCGGCGGCGGTCGCCAGTGCCGGGTCGGTCGCCCAGCCAGGGTGGCCGAGGGCGCCGCGCAGCGCCTCCCACTGCGTGTCGTCGGCGACGGCGACGGCGACCCACGAGTCGTCCCGGCCCTCGGGCGGAGCGGCCGTGAGGTAGAGGTTCTGTGGCGCGGCGCACGGCCCGCGGTTTCCCGTGCGGGTGAGCAGCGCGTCGTAGGCGGAGCGCTCGATCACCTGCTCGGCGGCGACGTTCAAGGCGGCGTCGACCATCGCCGCCTCGACGAGGCAGCCCTCACCGGTCCGATCGCGGTGTTCCAGCGCGACGAGCAAGCCGACGAGGGCGTGCAGCCCCGCGTTCGGGTCGCCGATGCAGTACGGCTCGACCGGCAGCAGATCGGGATGCCCGGTCAGCCAGGTCAGGCCGGAGGCATCCTCGATGACGAAGGCGAAGGCGGCGAGGTCGCGCCACGGCCCGTCGAGGCCGAACCCCGGCATGCGCACCATCACGAGGTCGGGCTTGACGGCACGCAGCGACTCGTAGTCGAGGCCGGCGTTGTCGAGGACACGGGGCGTGTAGTTCTCGACCACGACGTCGCAGGTCGCCGCGACCTGCCGCACGAGGTCGACCCCGCGGGCGTCGCCGAAGTCGATCGTCAGGCTGCGCTTGTTCGAGTTGAGCGCGGAGAAGATCGGGCCACGCTCCCAATACTGGACCTCGGTCTGCGGCACCCCGCCGACGAGGCGGACGCCGTCTGGCCGCTTGGCCGATTCGAGGTGGATCACCTCGGCACCGAGCATGGCCAGCACGTGACCGACGAGCGGACCGGCCCAGAACGCGGTCATGTCGAGCACGCGCAA
>CAZYWK010000060.1:0-19333 GCA_964651825.1 uncultured Ilumatobacteraceae bacterium
CGCGACCATGCGCGACCTGTCGGCACGGCTCTCAGCGCTCGGCACACGGTTGCTCGTCATCTCCGCACCACCGACCGGTGACGCCGAGTTCTCGGTGCAGCTCGACCGACTGTTCGAAGCGACCGCCGCGATCGCACTCGGCGACCCCGACGGCAACCTCCAAGTCCTCGACGCACGGCCGATCTGGGGAACACCTGGCGTGGTGGACCTCGACGGTGACGGGACACCGGAGCGCAAACGTGACCTCATGCACGTCTGCCCATCCGGCGCCGCCCGCTTCGTCGCCTGGCTCACCGACCAACTCGCCACCCAGTTCGACGGATTGACCCCCAGCGATCCAGCCGTGTGGGCGGCCGAACCGTGGGTGTTCGACAGTCGGTTCGACGATCCCGTCGGAGCCTGCGCACCGGTCTGAGGCCATGCGTCCACCGCTTTCACAGACCGTCATCATTTGGTTGACGGAATGACATCGTCAACGATATGATGACGATGTGGAGATCGCTGAGAGTGCCAGAAAGCACGGCATCCCCGACAACGAGATCTTCCACGTCCTTGACAACGCGATTCGCTACCGCGAACAGGACTACCACGGCGAGGCACGAATCTTCGTGATCGGCGCCGACTCAACCGGCCGACTCATCGAGCTCGTCCTCGTACCAGCCGGCAAACCTGCGCGCATCATCCACGCAGACATTCTCCACCCCAACCATTACGACTACCTGTGAGGTGACCAACCATGGCTGACACCGACATCCGCGATGACATCGACGACTTCATTGACTCCGTCGACCCGGCGACGATGCGCGACGCCCGCCATCTCCGCAAGATTGCCCAGGCGCGACAGGCCCTCGAGAACGCCGAGCACGACCTCCGAACAGCTGTCAGCGAGGCCCGCGCCGCCGGTGACTCATGGACGATGATCGGAATCGCGCTGCGCACATCGAAGCAGAACGCTCACCGCAAGTACGGCCACTAGCTCTCCCCGACTGGCCTCTCTGCCTCGCTGACAGCAGCGCGTGTGCAGTCAGGCTTCGAGGACGGCGCGGTGCAGCACACCGATGGTGCCGAGTGCGGAGGCGTCCCAGGTCAGGGTTCGGACACGTTCGAGAGCGGCCTGACCGAGCCGGAGGCGCAGCGCATCGTCGCTCAGCACCCGCACGATCGCTTCGCCGAGGCGGGCCGGCGGGGCGAGGATGCCAGTCACGCCGTCGACGACGCTACTGCGATGCCCACGGATGTCGGTCGCGACCGCCGGTGTGCCGCAGCCAGCGGCTTCGGTCATGCTCAGACCCCATCCCTCGGCGAGCGATGCACTGCCGACCACCCATGCGCGCCGGTAGTGATCCACCAGATCGTCGTGATCGACACGGCCGGCGAACGTGATCCACTCGGCTGCTCCGCGGTCCGCCACGAGCGAGCGGAGCTGATCGCCGTCCGGCCCCTCCCCCACGATCGTCAACGTCAGGCCCGGCACCGAGCGGCGCGCGGTGATCGCCGCCTCGATCAGCAGCTCGAAGCGCTTCACCGGCGCCAGCCGGCCCACCGCGACGATCGAGGGATGTGACGTCTTGTGGCCCCCGGGGCTGAACTTCGGGTCGGTGCCGTTCGGGATCGCGGTGACGCGGTCCGGCCGGAAGCCGAGCTCGAGCAGTTCCTCGCGGGTCGCGTCCGACGGCGTGGCCGTGAGACCGCGACGGTAGAACGGCGGCGCGATCCGGGACTCCAGGGCGCGCCCGAACGACGCGAGAGGTCCGGGGAGGATCTGGTCCCACATCGGGCCGTGGACGTGGTGGAGGAACGTGATGCCCGGCCGGCGGCGCCACAGCGGTGAGAACCAGGGCACGCCGTTCCAGACCTCGACGATCGCGTCGTACCGGCCCATGGTGTGGAACAGCTCGCCCACGATGGTGCGGGGGAACACGGTGTAGCGGTTGCCCCGCCGGACGACCCGGTAGCCGTTGCGCTCGGCGGTCGCAGGCCGTCCCTCGGCGAACGAGGTGCGGTGGGTCACGTCGAGGCCGGCGTCGGCCCAGCGACGCATGAACTCGTCCGCGTGAACCTCCGAGCCGCCGGCGTCCAGGTCGTCGAGGTCGCGCCACGCCAACACGTGGATGCGCCGGATGCCGCGGGCGATCAGGTCGTCGGCGTACCACTGCAGCGATCGATCGTCGTCATGCCGGGCCGCCATCGCTGACGACGATAGGCCGTGTTCGCACCGTCGGGATGGGTACCATCTGCGGGCTTGACCGACCTGCTCGATCCACCCGTGGCCGACGATCCGACCGCCGGCCCCGACCCAGAGGGTGCGGCACCGGATGCTCCGTTCGTGCTCGGGGGGCGGCTGCGCTGGTCGTGGCGCGGAGGCCTCGCCGTGTTGCTGGTGCTCGCCTTCGCCGCCCTGCCGGTGCGCGGGCTGTATCGGGCGACCGGTTCGTCGATGGAAGAGGGCTTCATGCTCGTCTTCCCCCACCTGGTGTGGGACGGGTGGGTACCGAACGTCGACTTCCTCCATCTCTACGGCCCGGGCTCCCTCGACGTACTCGCGCTCTGGTACCAGCTGTTCGGGTACACGCTCGAGGCCGAGCGCACGTTCGGGCTGCTCCAGCACCTCGGGATCATCTTCGCCCTGTACGCCCTGACCAGGCCGTGGGGTCGCTTGACGGCCGTGGGCGCCGGTTGGATCACGGCCCTGCTGATCATGACCCCGATCGGTCTGTCGGCGCTGGCATGGCACGGCGCGGTGGCGCTCGCGCTGTGGGCCGTGGTCTTCGCCGTTCGGGCGGCGCAGACCGATCGCACGTCGACCTGGGCGATCGCCGGAGTACTCGCCGGGCTCGCGCTCACGTTCCGCCCCGACGTGGTGCTCGCGGTCGCCGCCGCGCTGCTGTTCACGATGTGGTCGGTGCGTGGGCGGGCTTGGAAGCCGCTGTTGGTCGGTGCCGTCGTGGGGTTGATCCCGATGTGGGTCCATCTCGTGCTGGCCGGGCCGTGGACGGCGTTCGAAGGCATCGTCCTCGACCCGGTGTTCCACCTGCGCGCCGGGCGCGAGCTCCCGCGGCCACCCTCGTGGGGCGTCGTCGACGGCGCGCTGCAGGCCGTCGCCGAGGGCCTGCCTCCGTGGTGGGGGTTCCCGGCGCCGAAGGCCTCGCAGCAACTCTTCCTGTGGTTCTTCGCCGTCGTGATCGTCGCCGTCGCGGTGCCCGCGGTCGCGTGGCGGCAACGTCGGCGCGGGAACGCCACACCCCGCACGTTCACGCTCCTCGCGGCCGGTCTTTTCGGGCTCGGCATCGTGCCCCAGGCCCTCCAGCGACCCGACTCGACCCACCTCGCGTGGGTCGCGGTGGCGTCGTGGCCGTTGCTGGCGGCGCTGCTGGCCGAGATCGGGATGAAGCGCTGGCCGTCGCACATTCGCCTGAACCAACTCGGTGGCCTCGTCGCGGTGGGCCTGCTGATGGCGGTCGTGGCGCCCTTCTACACGTACCGCCACTACCTCCTCCACACTCGGGTGTCGGCCGGGGAACTGCCGCTGCCGTTCCTCGTCGAGCGCGACGACCGGCGGTTCTGGTTCGGCGACTTCTACGTCGCCAGCGCCCTGAACCAGCTGGTCGCCGACCTCGACGAGCTGGCCGAACCCGGCGACACGATCATCGTCGGCCCAGCCGACCTGAGCCGCACGATCTACAGCGACGTGGCCGTGTACTTCCTGTTCCCCGAGCTCGAGCCCGGCACGTTCTACATCGAGATGGACCCCGGTCTCGCCGACGCCGAGGGGTCTGGGCTGGCGGAGGACATCGCGGGCGCGGACTGGCTCGTGCTGACCAACATCTGGACCGGCTGGAACGAACCGAACGCGTCGTCTGACCATCTCTCGCAGGCGGCCAACCAGGCCGTCGCCGACAACTTCTGCCTCGTCGAGCAGTACGAGGACAACCTCGTGCTCCTCTTCGAGCGATGCGAGGGCGGCGGCGGCGTCTCCCCCGCCGACATCACCGGCACCTACCCCCGCCCCGAAGAACCATCCGACGGCTGAAATCATCGTTTGCGTCGGGTTTCGGCACCGACGGGTGCGGAGAGTCCCGACGCAAACGTGACTCGCTGGGCACGGCGGGACAGGCGTAGCGTTGGTTCATGGTCGACTTGGTACGGCGCACGAACGACGTGTTCTGTCGGGCGACGTTGAACTTCGTCGCCCGCGGCGGTGAGCTGCTGGGCGAACCGGTCGACGTCGACATCCTCGACGGCCGCGCCGCCGATCTCCCGGGCTGGCAGGAGTGCGGCTTCGAGCTCGTGCCGCACGAGTCGGCGACGGCGAGCTGGAGCGACGACGACCTCGTCGCCGTGCACCACCACGAGATGGAGCAACTGGCCAAGGCGTTGACCGGCTGCGACGTCGCACTCGTGTCGAACCACATCAAGCGCGGGCCCGAGCATGCAGCGCGCCACGAGGACCTCGCGCCGATCTCGTTCGTGCACTCGGACTTCGCCGCCGGCTACGACGATCTCGTCCGCCAGTCCTACGTCCAGCCCGACCGGGACGGGCCTCCGCGCGCGCTCGAACGCAACGGGATCAGCGCCGACGACGTGGCCGGTGCGTCGCGCCTCGTCATCCTGCAGTTCTGGCGGAATCTCGGCCCGGCGAAGATGGACTTCCCGCTCGCCTTCTGCGACGCCCGCACCGTGACCCCCTCGGACACCCGCCCGATCCCCGTGTCGGACTACGCCGGATCCGGCATCGACTTCGAGGCGCTGGCGATCCTCGGCCCGATCGAGCCCGACCAGTACCGGTGGTACGCGTTTGCCGAGCTGCAGCCGAACGAGGTCGTCGCGTTCCGCACGTATGACAGCGGCCTCGTCGAACGGGGTGAGACGTGGTTCACGCCGCACTCGGCGTTCCGCGATCCCGACGTCGAGATCGGCCGGCCGGCTCGCAGCAGCATCGAGTTGCGGGCGATCTGCCTCTACGAGTAGTGCGAGTGGGGCCTCAACGGTCGAGCTTGCGCCAGATCGGGCCAGGGGCGTAGCGCAGGAGTCCGAACACGCCGCGCAACACGTTCGGCGCCCAGACGACAGCGCTTCCCCGCTTGAGCCCCTTTGCGACCGCAGCCGCCACCTCGTCGGCGTCGGCGGCGAACGGAGCCTCCTCGACGCCGGCTGACATCTTCGTGCGCACGAATCCGGGGCGCACCACGAGCACCTTGGCGCCAGACCCGTGGAGGGCGTGGCCGAGGCCCGTGGCGAACGCGTCTTGCGCTGCCTTGGTCGAGCCGTACACGAAGTTCGACGCGCGGGTCCGGATGCCGGCGACGCTGGAGAGCACGACGAGCGTGCCGTGGCCCTGTTCCTTCAACTGCTTGGCGACCGCGAGTCCGGTGCTGACCGCTCCGACGTAGTTCACCTCGGCGAGCTGCGCCGCAGCGACCGGATCGTCGTTGACCGACGGCGACCCGTTCGAGGCATCGGTCGAGCCGAGCTGGCCGAACGCCTGGATCACGACGTCGAGATCGCCGTGCTGCTCGGCGAGTGAACGGATCAACGTCTCGTGGCCGGCATGATCGAGCGCGTCGAAGTCCACCGACACCACGTTCACCTCGCCGGCTCGAAGCGGCGTCGAGAGCTCGATCGGGGTGTGGCGTCCGGCGAGGATCACGGTCCGCAGCGACGGCGACGCCAGGGCATGCACGATGGCCTGGCCGATGTCGCTGGCTCCTCCGAGCACGAGGATCGTCTGGGGCTGCTGGATGGCATTGTTCATGCGGGTTCCGTTCGAATCGTGTCGATGGTTCGGCGAATGAGCAGTCAGATCAGCTCGAGCCGGCGGGCCTGGTCGCTCGCCCAGCGGCCGTCGGGGTCGACCTTCGCACGGATCGCCTTCCACTCGTCGAGCCGGGGGTAGCCGGCGCGGATGATCTCCGGTCCGGCGGTCGCATCCTTGGCAAGGTAGTGGCGGCCACCGGCGTCGAGCACGAGATGGTCGAGGTCGTCGAGCAGGTCGCCGAGGCCGGGAGCGCCGGCCGGGAAGTCGACCGTCAGCGTCCAGCCCGGTTGCGGGAAGCTGAGCATCCCACCGCTCTCGGCGCCGAACCGCTTGAGCACGTTGACGAAGCCGGCGTCACCACCGTCGGCGACCTTCGACACGATCGTGCGCAGGGTCTCGACGGCGTCGAACGGCACGACGAACTGGTACTGCAGGAACCCCCGACGCCCGTACAGCCGGTTCCAGCGACCGACCATGTCAAGCGGGTGGAAGAACCCGGTGAGCGTCTCGATGCCCTCGTGGTGCTTGGGCGTCTTGCGGTACCAGACCTCGTTGAAACCCCGCACCGCATAGCGGTTGAGCACGTTGGGGACGCCGGGCGGGACATCGGGAAACACTGGTGGGTCGAACGCGAGCGGATCATCGGCGGCGCGCCGGTGGTGCCGGCGGAGGTCGTCGACGGTGGCGTGGTTGCCGCGGCCGAGGGCGGCCCGCCCCAGGTGCTTCCCCTTGGCGATCAGGTCGATCCAGGCGACCGAGTACCGGTAGAGGTGGTCGTCGGCGACCATCCGTTCCAAGAGGGCGTCGAAGTTCGGGACCCGCTCGGTCATGACGAGGATGTGCTGGGTCTCGATCGGGATCAGGTCGAACGTGGCCCGCACGATGAGGCCGGTGAGGCCCATCCCGCCGATCGTCGCCCACCACAGGCCGGGTTCGGACTCAGGGGTGATCGTGCACAGCCGCCCGTCGGCGAGCAGCATCTCCATGTCGGTCACGTGGGCGCCGAACGTGCCGTCGACGTGGTGGCCTTTGCCGTGGATGTCGCTGGCGATCGCCCCGCCGACGGTGACGAACCGGGTGCCGGGCGACACCGGCACGAACCAGCCCTGCGGGATGAGCACCCGCAACAACTCGTCGAGGCTCACGCCGGCGTCGACGGTGACGGTGCCCGAGTCGGCGTGCAGGCGGATCGGGTCGGTACCGGGTTGCAGGCGGATGACGGTGCCGCCTCCGTTCTGGGCCGGGTCGCCGTAGGAGCGGCCGAGACCGCGGGCGATCGCCCCTCGCGGCCCGATGCGGTCGAGGATCGGCTCGGCGTCGGCGAGGTCGTCGGTCGGCACGTCGAGCAACGTCGCGACGCTGGGTGCGGTGCCGCCCCATCCGGCGAGCTCGGTACGTGCGGACTTCACAGGGACTCAGAGGCTACAAATCGCCAGCCCAATCCGGCCGACCCCGTGCGTTTGGGGACGGGGCCAGAACGAACGACCCGTGCGTTCGGGGACGGGGCCAGAACGAACGGGGTCAGTAGGGCCAGTCGGGGGCGGGGCGGCCGAGGCGGGTGAGGAGCTTGCCGAGGCCGAGGGTCAGTAGCACCTTGAGGGCGACGTTGCGGGCGAACCACGGCAGCTGGGCGAGCTGGCGGGTGGCGTTGCGCACGCGGCCGACGCCGGAGCCGGCGAGGTCGGCCCGGTAGATCGTCATCGACCGGGAACGGCCGACGTACCGGAACGTGGAGCCGAACACGAGCGCCCGCAGGATGGCGAGCGTGACCCCGATCGAGGAGAAGGAGTCGTGGATCAGCATCGTGGCGCCGTTGTCGACGCGGGCGCCGTAGCGGCGGATGTCGGCCAGCGCCGGCGAGTACCGGTGGGCACCGTCGATGTAGAGCACGTCGATGGGATGGACGATCGACCCGAGCGCGGCGTCGGAGAACATCCGCAGGTGGGTCACCCGGTCGGCCACGCCGGCCGCGGCCAGGTTGGCGAGGAACACGTCGTGGTCGTCGGCCGCCTCGGCCTCGTAGCCGTCGATCTCCTGCGGGCCACGGTCGTTGCCGGCATGGGGATCGATGGCGATGATCTCGACGCCGGGCGCGGCCGCGCTCGCCAACACGATCGTCGAGCGCCCGCGGAAGCTGCCGATCTCGACGATCGAGCCGCCGTCCGGGCAGCGGGTGGCCGCGTCGTAGAGCGCCGAGGCCTGGCCCGGCGTCATCCAACCGTCGACCTCGGCGACGAGGGCCATCACGGCGGGCAGATCGGGCCGCGACTGGGCGGCGGTGTCACGAGACATAGACGGCAGCTCCATAGATGACGAGCCAGCACAGTCCGGCCAGTTGCAGCACCCGATCGGAGGTGAAGACCTCCTCGGGGGCAGCACCGGATCCGGTCTCGAGCACCAGCAGATAGCGGAACAGGGCGATGAGCATCGGCACGATCGTCAGCTCGTAGAGCGGGAGGTCCGACGTGGACAGCGCCGCGGTCTCGAAGGCCCAGACGCAGTAGCTGATGAGGGCCCCACCGAGGCTGACCGACAGCAGGATGCGCAGGTAGCCCATGTCGTAGACCTCGAGTGTGGCCCTGGTACCGGCGTCCTCGCCGACCTCGATCAGCTCGGCGTAGCGCTTGCCGATCACGATGAACAGCGAACCGAACGTGACGCACAGGACGAACCAGCGCGACATCGGCACGTCGACGGCCACCGCGCCTGCCGCCGCCCGCAAGACGAATCCGGCGGCGACCGTGACGATGTCGATCACGGCGACGTGCTTGAGCCACACCGTGTAGAGCAGGGTGATCACGATGTAGAGGGCGATCACCGCAACGGTCTGCCAGCGTCCCGTCAGGGCAGCCAGGCCGAGCGCGATCAGCGGCAGCACCACCCCGGCGACCCGTGCCGCCGTGATGCTCAGCTCACCAGAGGCGATCGGTCGGAAGCGCTTGGTCGGGTGGACCCGGTCGGCCTCGACGTCGAGGAGATCGTTCCAGAAGTAGATGCCGCTGGCGGCGAAGCAGAACGCGACGAACGCGACAATCGTGAGCAGGAGCTCGTGCCCCTGGTCGAGCACGCCCGCGGCGCCGGGCGCGGCGAAGACGAGCACGTTCTTCAGCCACTGCTTGGGCCGTGCCTCGCGCAGGAGCGCCGTCAACATGGCCGACGACCGTATCGGGCGCGCCCGTCGGTTCCGGTGATCACCGGCTGTCTCTCTGCGCTTTGCCGACCCAGTGCGCCTCGTCGGCGTCCGCCAGCAGCTCGCGGTCACCCGGTGAGTCGCCGTAGGCGACGATCTCGACGGCGCCGCGGCCGCCGTGGACGCGGTCGAGCCACTCGTGGAGACGGCGCGGCTTCTCCGGACCACGGCAGTTCGCACCGTCCAGATCGCCCGTGAGCCGGCCGGCAGCATCGACGGCGAGCCGGGTGGCGAGCACTTGGTCGGCGCCGAGCAGCTCGCCCAGCGGCTCGACGTAGACCGCATAGGAAGCCGAAACGATCACCACGGTGTGGCCGGCCGACTGATGATCGCGCAGGGTGGCGAGCGTGTCGCGTCGCAGCCAGTCGTCGTGCACCATCGCGGCGAACGGGACCGCCTGCCGCCGCACCTCGTCGAGGGGTCGGCCGGCGAATGCGGCCCGCGATGCGAGGAGCTTCACCTCGTCGCGGTCGCGCCGCACGAGCGCCTGGCCGAACGCGATGGGGCGACGCAACAGCCCTCCGGCCACCCGCGGCGTGCCCGCCACCTGGCGCAGGAACGGGACGACACAGTCACGCGTCGTGAGGGTGCCATCGAGGTCGAAGGCGGCGATGCGGGTCACGAGCGGCGGGCCGGGATCGCTGCCAGATCGTCCCAGTACCCGGGCCAGCTCTTCGACACGACCGCCGGGTCGGCCACCTCGATCCCGTCGACGACGAGGCCGAGCAGCCCGAACGCCATCGCCAGGCGGTGGTCGTGGTGCGTCTCGAGCCGGGCGCCGTGGAGCAGATCGGTCGGGCGCACGGTCAGGCCGTCGTCCTCGACGGCCACCGACGCACCCGTCTTGGAGAGCTCGGCCGCCAGGTCGCCGAGGCGATCGCTCTCCTTCGCGCGGATGAAGCCGACGCCGCTGATGCGTGTCGGGGTGACCGCCTGGGTGGCCACGACCGCGAGCGTGGGCACGAGATCGGAGATGTCCGACATGTCGACGTCGATGCCGCGCAGCGGTGTGTCGCGCCGGCGCATCACCACGGTGTCGGTGCCGACCGTCACGATGCACCCCATCGACGCGAGTAGTTCGGCGAAGCGCGAGTCGCCCTGGACCGACGACGATCCCAGCCCACGCACACACACCGCTCCCCCGACCATCGCCGCGGCGGCCAGCGGGTAGCTCGCGGACGACGCGTCGGGCTCGACGTGAAACTCGGTCGGTTCGTACACGCCTGGCTCCACGCGGATCCGCCGACCGGAGATCTCCACGCCGGACACCCCGAAGGCGTCCATCACCGACTTGGTGATCGCGAGATAGCTGCGCGACACGGGCGGAGTCGACAGCCACAGGTGCAGCCCGCCGGGCACGTGTGGTGCAACCAGCATCAGGGCGGTGACGTACTGGCTCGACACGTCGCCGGGCATCATCACCGCGTCGGCGCCCCGCAGCGGACCCTCCACGGTGACGGGCAGGTGACCCCACTCCTCTCCCGCCTCGACCGTGGCGCCGAGGGCGACGAGCGCGTCGTGGAGGTGCTCCATCGGGCGCCGCCGCAGCGGAGGGTCGCCGTCGATCGTGAACGGGCCGCCGTTGAGGGCGGCGAGGGCGGTGACGAATCGCGACGTGGTTCCGGCGAGCTTGGCCTGCAGCGTGATCGGGCGGCGGGGCCAGACGCCGCCCGTGCCGACGATGTCGGCCACCGTGCCCCATTCGGAATCGCGCACGCCGACCCCGCAGTCGAGCGCTTCGAGACAGCCGAGCAGCGCCATGGTGTCGTCACCTGGCGCCAGGCCGACGATCTCGCTCGTGCCATCGACGAGTGCGGCACAGATCAACGCACGGTTGCTGATGCTCTTCGACGGCGGCACAGCCACGTCGGCGATGACTGGGCCGTCGGCGCGTTGAACGCGCAGGACGTCGCTCGCCGGACCGGTCATGACAGCGTGGTCACGACAATGTGTGCACGGCCGGGCGGAACCCGCGGGCGATCAGACCGCCGCGGAACAACTCGACCATCGACTGGTCGACCATCACGACCGCGACACCGCGGTTGCTCTCGGCGACGTGGACGACTTCGAAGCTGGCGATGTTGACCCCGAGCTCGGCGGCGAGCGTGAACACCTCGGCGGCCGCGCCGGTGCGGTCGGGGATCGGGATGCGCACCTCGGCCATTTCCTCGGGGTGCACGACACGCGTCGGCAGGTTCGTGCGTGCCTGGCGCGCCTCGGTGAGCCGGGCGAACAACGCGTCGCGGTCGTCGTTGCCGACGATGTCGCGCACGGCGGCCAATCCTTGGATCAGCTCGTCGAGCGCCTCGACGATGGCGGGCCGGTTCTCGGCGCAGATGTCGAGCCAGATGCCCGGTTGGCCGCTGGCGACCCTGGTCATGTCACGGAAGCCCCCGGCCGCCAACCGCAGGAGAGCGGCGTGTTCCTCCGCCCGGGTGCTGGCGAGACCCATCAGCGTCGCGGCGGTGAGGTGCGGGACGTGGCTGACCACGGCGACGAGGTGGTCGTGGCGATCGGGATCGATGGCCACGACGTCGGCGCCGAGCGAGCCGACCACGGCGGTGACCGCCGAGAACGTCGCGTCGTCGATGTCCGCACCTGGTGTGAGCACCCAGACGGCACCGGCGAAGAGGTCGGCCTGCGCTCCGTCGAGCCCATCGAGCTCGCTGCCGGCCATCGGATGGCCCCCGAGAAAACGACGGTCGTCGATCGAGCGGCACACCGACCCCTTCACGCTGCCGACGTCGGTGACCAGGCCCGTTGTCTCGGCCAGCGCCCGCTTGACCTGATCGGCGATCGCCAGCACGGGAACGGCGACGAACGTGATGTCGGCGTCGGGGTCGAGGTCGGCGGCGTCGATGACACCGTCGTCGAGGGCCGCCGCGAGAAGTGTCGGGTCGGTGTCGTCACCACTGACGTGCCAGCCCTGCTCTCGCAGCCCGAGCGCGATCGAGCCACCGATCAGGCCGAGCCCGATCACGTTGGCACGCTTGTCGGTCACGTCGGACGATCGTACCGGGACGGTTCCGCGGCGACGGCTTCGATCAGGGCGCGGCGTTCGTCCGCGTCGAGCTCACGCCAGGCGCCGGGTTCGAGGTTGCGGTCGCTGACCGGTCCGATCCTCGTCCGCACGAGGCGGGTCACCACGTGGCCCACCGCTTCGAACATGCGGCGAACCTGCCGGTTGCGTCCCTCGTGGATGGTGATCCGCACCAGTCCCGGCTCCGGTTGCGACACCTTGGCCGGCGAGGTGACCCCGTCGTCGAGCTCGACGCCTTCGCGGAGCTGGCGCAGCCCGCCGGGCGATACCGGGCCGCCGGTGACCGAGGCCAGGTACTCCTTGTCGAGGCCGTGCGAGGGGTGCGAGATGCGATTGGCCAGCTCGCCGTCGTTGGTGAGGATCAGCAGGCCCTCGGTGTCGGCGTCGAGGCGGCCGACCGAGAAAACCCGCGGCTCGGTCGGCACCAGCTCGATCACGGTCGGCCGCCCGTGGGTGTCCTTGCTCGTCGTGACGACCCCACGAGGCTTGTTGAGCAGGTAGTACACGAGCCCCGGCTTGACGCCGATCGGGACGCCGTCGACCTCCACCCGGTCGGTGTCGGCGTCGACGCGCCGGCCGAGTATGGCGACCTCGCCGTTCACCGTCACCCGGCCGGCCGCGATCAGGTCCTCACAGACCCGCCGGCTCCCCCAGCCGGTGGCGGCAAGCACCTTCTGCAGCCGCTCGCCCTGCGGGAGCTCGGCGTTGCGCGCCGCCCACTGCTCCCACAACGGAGGTTCCGGCAGCGGCGGTTCGGGTTCGGTCACGGCTCGGCGTCCGGCGGTGCCGGATCGGGACCGGACACATCGGTCTCGGTGACGTCACCGACCTCGATCACGGGCGTGATCCGCAGGCCGTCCTCCAGCGCCTCGACGACGTCGGCGCCGGGGATGAACTCGGCGATCGGCGGCAGGTCGTCGAGCGAGTCGAGACCGAGCCGTTCGAGGAACGTCGAGGTGGTTCCGTAGAGGATCGCCTGGCCCGGGCCCGTGTCGCGACCGATCTCGTCGATGTAGCCGCGGGCCTGCAGGGTGCGCATCACGCCGTCGGGATCGACCCCCCGAATGGCTGCCACCTGGGCTCGAGAGATCGGCTGCTTGTAGGCGACGATGGCGAGCGTCTCGAGCGCGGCGCCAGACAGCCGGGCACGCTGGTCGTGGAGCAGGAACCGCTCGACGTACGGAGTGAGGTCGGCCGCGGTCTGGTAGCGGTAGCCGCCGGCGACCCGGGCCAGCTCGAAGCCCCGCTGTTCGCCTCGATACTCGGCGGCCAGCTCGTCACACCACTGCTCGACGAGCACGACCGGCTGCTCCAACAGCTGGGCGAGCAGGTCGGGCGCCACGGGGTCGTGCGCCACGAGGACGATCGATTCGATCGCCCGCTTGGCGTCGGCGGCCGTGTCGCTGGCCGGCCCGTCACTGGCCGTCCCGTCGTCGAACGGCTCGCTGCCGTACTCGTTCATGGGCTCAACCCTCATAGGCGTCGACAAGGATCGTGTCGGTGTCGACGTCGGTGTCGGCGCACCACTCGATCTCGATGTCGCCGAACCGGTCTGGTTGGTCGATCTCGACCACGCCCTGCTTGAACAGCTCGAGCACTGCGAGGAAGCGGATGATCACCTCGATGCGATCGACGAGGTCGCCCGTGAGCCGGCGGAACGAGATCGTGCCGACTCGGGGCAGCTCGTCGATCAGCTCGGCCACCGCGTCGGCGACCGTGGTGGTGATGGGATTGACGTGGAACAGGTCGACGGTGGGCACCGGCCGCGGCGTCAACGCGGAGATGGCCGCGTTGCGCAGCCGGGTGAGGCTGGTGCCCTCCAGGAGGTCGGGGGTGACGTCGGCGAACCGCTCGTCGGGCCCGACGAGACGAGGGAAGCTGCAGTCGGCCTCCTCGGCCAGGCGGGCGAACACCGTGGAGACGTCCTTGAACGTCTTGGCCTCGAGCAGCCGGGCGAGGAGCAGGTCGCGTTCCTCCCAGAGAGCGAACTCCTCGTCGAGGTCGACGTCGGCCATGTTCGGGAGCAGGCGTCGGGCCTTCAGCTCGACGAGCGTGGCGGCGATCAGCAAGAAGCTGGTCGCCACGTCGAGGTCGAGCTCGCGCAGCTTGTCGATCTCGATGAGGTAGGCGTCGACGATGGTGGACAGGCTGACCTCGTAGATGTCGACCTGTTCACGCAGGATGAGCTGGAGCAGCATGTCGAAGGGACCCGTGTAGACGGGGGTCTCGACGGCGATGGACATCGCCTCAAACTACCGAGTGGGTCCTCGGGAGCGGGGTATACCCTCGGGCCCCGTGACGAGCACCGAGACGCCAGCAGCACTGCCTCGCGTCCTGTCGTGCATGCAGCCCACGGGCGACGTGCACCTCGGGAACTACCTCGGGGCGTTGCGCAACTGGGTCGCCGGCCAGCACGGGTGTGACGCCTTCCACGGCATCGTCGACCTCCACGCGCTGACCATCACCGAGTCGCCGGGCATCATCGGCCAGCGCACACTGGAGCTGGCGGCGGTGCTGTTCGCCATCGGGCTCGACCCCGACGTGGCGACGGTGTTCGTGCAGAGCCACGTGCCCGAGCACAACCAGCTCGGTTGGATCATGGAGTGCACGATGAGCTTCGGCGAGCTGTCGCGGATGACGCAGTTCAAGGAGAAGTCGGCCAAGCGCGAGCACCTGTTCATCTCGGCCGGCCTGTTCACGTACCCGGCGCTCCAGGCCGCCGACATCGTGCTGTACGACGCGAATCAGGTGCCGGTCGGCGACGACCAGCGCCAGCACGTGGAGATCACTCGCGACGCGGCGATCCGCTTCAACCATCGCTTCGGCGACACGTTCGTCGTGCCGGAGGCCGTGATGCCCGCCGCCGGCGCCAGGGTGATGAGCCTCCAGGACCCCACCTCGAAGATGTCGAAGTCCGACGACTCCGACGCCGGCACGATCTACCTGATGGACGAGCCGGCGGCGATCATGAAGAAGTTCAAGCGCGCCGTTACCGACTCCGAGACCGGGCCCGACTCGGTCCGCTTCGACCGCGCCGAGAAGCCGGGCGTCAGCTCGCTGCTGGAGATCAATGCCGCCGTCACCGGCCGCACGCCGCAGCAGGTCGCCGAGAACTTCGAGCAGTACGGCGCGCTGAAGGTCGAGACCGGCGAGGCCGTGGTCGCCGAGCTCGAACCGATCCGCCTGCGCTACAACGAGCTGATGGAGGATCGCGGTGAGCTGGCCCGGCTCCTGCGCGTCGGTGCCGAGAAGGCCCGCACCGTCGCATCGGCCACCCTCGATCGCGCCCACCGCGCCATCGGCATGCTCCCCGCCTGAGCCGTTCTCGTGATCCTTCTGCGTACCCGCGTGCGCAAGAGAATCACGAGAAGCACGAGATCCCGATGGCCCGGCTGACCGACACCGACCGCCGGATCATCAGGCTGGGCATCCCGGCGCTCGGGACGCTGGCGGTCGAGCCGCTGTACCGGCTCGTCGACACGGCGATCGTCGGCCGCATCGGTACCGACGAACTGGGCGGAGTGGCGATCGCCGTCACGGTGCTGACGCTCGTGGTCGCCGGCTCGAACTTCCTCACGTACGGCACGACCGAACGGGTCGCGCACCGCATCGGCGCCGGCCGTCACGACGAGGCCGCCGACGTCGGCGTGCAGGCGATGTGGATCGCCCTGATCGTCGGGCTGGTCGCCGCGCCGCTCCTGTTCGGGCTCGCACCTCCCCTCACGAGGCTGCTCGGCGCCGACGGCGCGGTGCACGCGGCAGCCGTCGAGTACCTGCGCATCTCGTCGCTCGGGATGCCGTTCGTCCTGCTCACGTTGGGCGCCCAGGGGATTCAACGCGGGGCGTCCGACTACCGCACGCCGCTGCACATCCTCCTCGCCTCCAACCTGGCGAACCTCGTGCTGGCGCTGACGTTCGTCTACGGGCTCGACATGGGCCTGGCCGGCGCCGCGTGGTCGACCGTGATCGCGCAGGCCGGCGCCGGACTCGCGTTCGTCGTGGTGATCCGGCCGCGACTCGCGCGTTCGAGCCACCGCCGACCGAGTTGGGACGAGATGCGTCCGCTGCTCAGCGCCGGCCGATACCTGCTGTTGCGGGTCGGCTCCATCCTCGCCGTGTTCACCGGCGCCACCGCCCTCGCCGCGCGCGTGGACCCGCCGACGCTCGCCGCGCACCAGATCGCAGTGTCGATGTTCGGCTTCCTCGCCCTCACCCTCGACGCCCTCGCCGTTCCGGCCCAGACCCTCGTGGCCGAGGAGCTCGGCCGCCCCGACGGCGACGCCGCCGACCTCGCGACGCGAGTGGTGCGGCTCTCGGCCGTCGCGGCCGTGGTCATCGCGCTGGTGTTGGCCCTGCTCGCACCGGTCCTCCCCCACGTCTTCACCGACGACCCGGCCGTGATCAGCCGAGCGACCGCGGCACTCTGGTACCTGGCGTTCATGCTCCTGCCCGGCGCGGTTGCCTTCGGCCTCGACGGCGTGCTGATCGGTGCGGCCGACTATCGGTTCCTCGGCCGCGCCGCGTTCGGCTACCTGCTCGCCGTGCTGCCGATCGCCATGGTCGTGATCGCCGTTCCCTCCGCCGGCATCGCCGGCATCTGGATCGGGCTCGTGGTCTGGATGATCCTCCGTGCGATCGTCAACTCCCGCCGCGTCGCCCAGATCCTCCCCGCCGCCGCGTAGTTCCGGTGCTCAGGCGTGGTCGCAGGCCTTGAGGGTGTTGAAGGCCGGGCCGCGACCGGCGATGAGCTCTACCGTCGCCGGATCGGAGCCGGCGGCCTCGGCCATCGTGGCGCCGATCTCTTCGTGATCGTGGTAGGCCCGGAACCGGGTTCCGACGTCGCCCGGGCCGTGCGGGCCGACCAGCGTGGCCACGACCCGGCCGAATGTCCCGAGCCGGCACTCGATCTTGCCGACGTCGTGCAGCAGTGCACCGGCGACAAGCTCGCGGGGAGCGTCGGGATCGAGCTCGGCGAAGCGCTGCCCGACCAGCGCGCTGTGGCGTCGGTCCTGGTTGCTCATCTGGTCCCACAGTCCCTGCTCGCCCGGCGACAGCTGCTCGGCCACCCACGCCTCGGTCTCGTCGGTCGGCGGCTTCGGCGACAGCGACGTGAAGAACCGCGCCGCCAGATGCCACAGCTTCCTCACCGCCTCAGTGTGCCGGGCGAGGACGTCGAAGTCGCGATCGGCGTGGAGGACCGATGATCCGGACCGGATCGCAACGGCCGCGATGAGACAGTCGGTGAGCGCACCCACCGTCTCGCCTTCGCGATGAACCATTTCCGTCCGCTTTGTAACTTGCGGTGGACTACAATGCGTAGATGGCCAGTACGTCCATCGCCAAGGTGTCGCACCGGGGGCAGACGAATCTGCCCGCTGAACTTCGCCACCGGTGGGGCATCGGGCAAGGAGGCGAAGTCGGGATCATCGATCTCGGAAACTCGGCGCTGCTGGTGCCCGGCGGAATCGAAGCCGCTCGACGCGAGCTCCGCCGCGTGCTCCGCGATCGCTACGCAGCGGGGCTTGCGGACATCGACGATCCCGACCTTGCCGTTCAGTAGGAGATGAGCGTCCCGACGTTCGTTCTCGATGACCGTCTCTTGATCGAGGAACTCCTCGTCGGTCTGCATGAGGACGGCGATCTCCACACGACGACGTACTGGTACTACCGGGCGTGCAGAGCCGCCGTCGGTGGTGCCGGCGGGCATCTCTCTGGCCCGTTCCTCGGGCTCGACGCTCGCTACCAGGCGGCGGCGATACGGAGCCTGCTGTCGCTGCCCGAGACCATCGGTCTCCCCGACCCGAGAGCGACCGTCCCCGTCATGGCCGAGCTATCGGAGCGCCACCCGCGTCTCAACCTGCTGAACCTCGAAGCGGCCGCAACCGGACTGGTGCTGGACGCGACCATTCTCCTCTCGGTGGAAGCAGCGCGGGGCGTACTGCCAGCCGTCCTCGACGTGGAACACGTTCACTGGCGCACCGTCCCAATCGACTGACACCCTTCGATTCGCGGCCGAAATCGGCTTGCGCCTCGGGTACGTGAGCCTGCCGGTCAATCGCTCAGGGGATCGAAGCCCGCGGCACGGAGCACGGTGTAGGCCTCGTCGAGCGCGTCGGCACGCTCCCGCTCGATCTGATCGAGTTGGTCGGCGAAGGTGGCCCGGAATCCTTCGGTGTACACCTGCGACGCGCCAAGGTAGACGGACGCAGCGTCGAACTGGTTGCGGCAGTCCAAGATGTCGTTGACCAGCTCGATCTCTTCGGTCGATGCCTCTGGTTGGTACCAGTACTCCTGGTATGCGCCCGGTTCCCCCCACTCGCTCCATCCGCGACCGACGATGCAGGCGTCGCTCGCCGCGGCGACATCTTCCGTCCCGGGCAGACGGCCGAAACCCCAGTTGAGCGGCGCCCAGTCGGGATCGTCGAAGCCGTTAGTCCCGAGCTGATCCTCGGACCACACGGTCGAGCTGCCGAGATACGTCACACCGGTCGCGGCCGGGTAGCACCGTTCGGGAGACGGCGCCGTCATGTGCGGGTACGCGACCGGTTCCTGGCCCTGTCGGACGATCGCCGCACCCGCCCCTTCGCGACGCAAACGCTCCTGCCCTGCCGGAGTCCACCAGGCGCGCAAGCGCTCCCACCGTTGCTCTTCGTACCGTTTCCACTCGGCCAGGCGATTCGCGTCGAACGGCGGGAGTTCGACGCCGACCGACTCGTAGCAGGCGCGTGACCGAAGCTCGTTGGCGATGACGAGATCGGCTGCCTCGGCCGGCGAAGCCCGGTAGGCGGCCTCGGGCCAGAAGAGCTGAGCCGCATACCACGCGTCCGCGGACGCCACTTCATCGACGATCGACCGAACCGGAGAACTCTCGGTCGCGTCACCGTCCGACGGGGTGGGGCCCGAATCGACGCCGATCGGTGTCGGGACGACGGAACCCGTCGGTGTCGTGGTCGGCAGCCCAGCGCTGACCGATGGACCTGACTCGGCGGGAACGACCGTCATCGGAGCTTGCGTCATAGGGCCTCGCGTCGTCGCCCACCACAGGGCCACACCTCCGCCGAGAGCGACGACCGCCGCAGCGAGGCCGACGACCTGACGTCGTCGGCGGTACTGGGTCGATGACGCCCGCGTCGCGAGACCGCCGTCGGGTTCGCTGGGACCGTCGGTCAGCACCTCACCGAGCTCGACTGGGGGCGCGAGCTGGTCGAGCCGGGCGTACAAACGAGCGAGACCGTCGATCACCTGCGAGTCGCTACCGGACATCTTTCACCTCCAAGGTGTTGCGCAGCGCGGCGAGAGCGCGCTCGACATGGGTCTGGACCGTCGACGGCGACACCTCGAGCAGCTC
>CAZYWK010000060.1:19433-24752 GCA_964651825.1 uncultured Ilumatobacteraceae bacterium
GCCGAAACATCCATCGACCACGACGCAGTCGAGCGACTGGCGGCGACGATCGCGTCGGCCCAGCGCCCGGCGTTCCTCGTCGGCAGCGACGCCTACTGGGACGGAGCGTGGGAAGAGCTCGCCGCCGCCGCCGAGCACCTCGGGGTCCCGTGCTTCTTCAACGGCTTGGGTCGCGGCATGCTGCCGGCGAGTCACCGGCTCGCGTTCCTCCGCACCCGCGGGCTGCTCAAGCAACGGGCCGACCTCGTCGTCGTCATCGGCACGCCACTCGACTTCCGGGTCGGGTTCGGCCGCTTCGGCGACGCGGCGGTCGCCCACGTCGTCGACGCTGCCTCGCGGACCGCTGCCCACATCGACGTCCCGACGGTCGCCGGCGACATCGCGGCGATCCTGCGCGGACTCGCCGAGCATCGGGGCGACCGCATCGACCACTCCGACTGGATCGCCGAGCTGCGGGCAGCCGAGAACGCCGAGCTCGCCACCGAGGCGCCCCTCCTCGCCGCCGACACGGATCCGATCAAGCCGACTCGCATCTACGGCGAGCTGCGCAAGGTGCTCGACCCCGACGCGATCGTCGTCTGCGACGGCGGCGACTTCGTGTCGTACGCCGGCAAGTACGTCGAGGTCAACCAGCCGGGCACCTGGCTCGACACCGGGCCGTACGGCTGCCTCGGCAGCGGGATGGGTTACGCGATCGCGGCCCGGACGGTGCATCCCGATCGGCAGATCGTGGTGCTGCTCGGCGACGGTGCCGCGGGCTTCTCGCTGATGGACGTCGACTCACTCGTACGGCACAAGCTCCCGGTGGTGATGATCGTCGGCAACAACGGCATCTGGGGCCTCGAGAAGCACCCGATGCAGTTCATCTACGGCTGGGACGTCGCCTGCGATCTCCAACCGGACACGCGCTACGACGACGTCGTGAAGGCGCTCGGGGGCGCCGGCGAGACGGTCCGCCGCCCCGCCGAGATCGAGCCCGCGCTGCAGCGGGCGTTCGCCAGCGGGGTCCCGTACCTGCTCAACGTGATGACCGACCCCACCGACGTCTACCCCCGATCGAGCAACCTCGCCTGAGCCGGCGGCGACCGGCCCCTCACAGAGTGGAGATCTCCATGGTTCACAAGCACGTCCCGCCCGGCGACGATCCGCTGTTCGACCAGCTGTTGCCACCGTTCACGGGCCGCCTCAACGTCGAACCGATCCCGAAGAACACCCTGCCCGACGGCGAGTCGACCGCCACCGACGTGTACCGGATCATCCACGAGGAGTTGATGCTCGACGGCAGCTCACGGTTGAACATGGCCACCTTCGTGTCGACCTGGATGGAGCCCGAGGCCGAGCGGCTGATGGCCGAGACGTTCGACAAGAACATGATCGACAAGGACGAGTATCCGCAGACCGCCGAGATCGAGCGGCGCTGCGTGAACATGGTCGCCAACCTGTTCAACGCGCCAGCCGAGGGAGGTGCCGTCGGCGTGTCGACGATCGGATCGAGCGAAGCCGTCATGCTCGCGGGGCTCGCGATGAAGTGGCGCTGGCGGGCCCGTCGCGCGGCAGCGGGCGCGTCGACCGACAAGCCGAACATGGTGCTCGGCGCCAACGTGCAGGTCGTGTGGGAGAAGTTCTGCCGGTACTGGGACGTCGAGCCGCGCTACGTGCCGATGGAGCCCGGTCGGTACGTCATCTCGGCCGACGAGGCGATCGGGCGGTGCGACGAGAACACGATCGGTGTGATCGCCATCCTCGGCACCACCTACACGGGCGAGTTCGAGCCGATCGAGGAGATCCACGACGCCCTCGTCGCGTACAACGAGGCCAACGACGTCGACATCGCCCTGCACATCGACGCGGCGAGCGGCGGGTTCGTCGCGCCGTTCCTCCATCCGGATCTGCGCTGGGATTTCCGTCTTCCGCAGGTGAAGTCGATCAACGTGTCGGGTCACAAGTACGGGCTCGTGTACCCGGGCATCGGCTTCGTCATCTGGCGCAGCGAGGAGGATCTTCCCGAAGACCTCGTCTTCCACGTCAACTACCTGGGCGGCGACATGCCGACGTTCACGCTCAACTTCTCGCGCCCGGGCAACCAGCTGGTCGGCCAGTACTACAACTTCCTGCGCCTCGGCTTCGACGGGTACCGCCGGGTGATGGAGAGCCTGCGTGACCTCGCCGTGTTCATGTCGGGAGCGATCGCCGAGATGGGTCCGTTCGAGCTGGTCAGTGACGGCACGGCGATCCCCGTGTTTGCGTTCCAGGTGAAGGCCGGCACGAAGTTCACGGTGTTCCACGTGTCGGACCGGCTGCGGTCGAAGGGTTGGCAGGTGCCGGCATACACGATGCCCGAGAATGCGACCGACGTGGCCGTGCTCCGAGTGGTCGTCCGCGAGGGGTTCAGTCTCGATCTGGCCGGCATGCTCGTCGAGGACATCCGTGCCGCGGTCGCATTCCTCGAAGCGAACCCGCCGATCGTCGTCCCGACCGACTCCGCGTTCGCCCACTGACCCCTGCGCGCCGAAGCGGAAGTCACCCCGCCACTGATCGCCGTGGCGCCCGAGCGTCCGGTGACGCAGAGTGTTCAGGACAACGAGCTCAGGGTCGCCCGGGGATGAGCGGCGCGGTACACGTCCCAGAGGCGCTCCTGGCTGACCTGGGTGTAGATCTGCGTGGTGGAGATCGACGCGTGCCCGAGCATCTCCTGCACGACGCGCAGGTCGGCGCCGTGGTCGAGCAGGTGGGTCGCACACGAGTGGCGCAGCACGTGTGGCGACAGATGGTCGGCGATGCCGGCCCGCTCGCCGTAGCGCTTGACCACCAACCACGCCGCCTGCCGGCTGAGCCGACCACCACGGCTGTTGAGGAACACCGCCTCCGCATCGTCGCGTCGCCGCCACTGGTCCGGGACGAGCCGGGCTCGGCCCTGGGGCGAGAACCAGTCCTCCAACGCCTCTGCCGCCGACGTCCCGAACGGCACGATGCGCTCCTTGGACCCCTTGCCGAACAGGCGCACCAGCCGGCCATCGAGGTCGAGGGCCCCGATCGACAGGCCGACGGCCTCGGAGATGCGGGCACCGGTCCCGTAGAGCAACTCGAGCAACGCGAGGTCGCGGCGATGGATCGGCTCGGTGACGATCACCGCGTCGAGCAGGCTCGTCACCTGCGCCTCCGACAGCGGCTTCGGGATGCCCGCGGGCACCCGAACACCCTCGAGGTCGGCGGCCGGATCGTCGGGTCGTTCCCCCTCCAGTGCGAGATATCGGTGCAGCATCCGGATCGCCGCCAGCTGGCGGGCGATCGACGAGGTGGCCGCCCCGCTCCCCCGCCGCTCACCGACGAACTGCACGAGTTGCGTGGCGGTCACGTCGTCGATCGTGGTACCCCGCTCGTCGAGCCACACGACGTAGGCCGCGAGATCACGGCGGTACGCGGCGAGGGTGTTGGCAGAGCGGCCCTTCTCGGCCGCCATCCACGAGAGGAACTCCTCGGCGGCGATCGGCAGCTCGATGGTCGACATGACGCCCAGCCGGTCAGCCGTCGCCGGCGGCCAGGCGGCGATCGGTGAGCAGCAGGCCGACAACGGTCTTGGCGTCGAGGATCTGGCCGCTGACGACGCGGTCGATGGCGTCCTGCAGCGGGAGGTGGACGAGCTGCATGTGCTCCTCCTCCGGCCCCTGTCGGTCGTGATCGACCGGCGTGCAGTCGGTGGCGAGGTAGATCGTGGTGATCGAGTCGGTCATCCCGGGAGAGGGACCGATCGCGGTCAACAGGTCGAGCCGCCCAGCCGACAGCCCGGCCTCTTCGATGAGCTCGCGCCGTGCCACCTCCTCGGTCGGCTCGCCCTCGATGTCGCGCATGCCGGCGGGGATCTCGAGGATCGCCCGGTCGTACGGGGGCCGGTACTGCTCGACGAGCACGACCGACGGGTTGCCCTCGGCGTCGAACACGAGCGGCACGACGCCCACCGCTCCGGGCGAGCGGACGATGTCGCGCGTGAACGGTTGGCCGTCGGGGTCCTCGAACTCGGCGACGACCACCTTCCACACGTAGCCCTGATGGACGATCCGATCCGACAGCCAGCGGAAGCCCGTCATTCGAGCGGAGTCATGCGTTGCTGGAGACTTCGACCGTGCTGGTGTCGTCGTCGCTCGCGTCCGGCACCAGCTGGGGTGACCGTGCCATCGCCGCCGCGATCAGTTCGCGGAACAGCGGATGCGGGCGGTCGGGGCGGCTCTTGAACTCCGGGTGGGCCTGTGTGCCGACCCAGAACGGATGGCCCGGCAGCTCGATGAACTCGACGAGCCGGTTGTCGGGCGACGTGCCCGAGCACCAGAGTCCGGCCCCTTCGAGCTGGGCCCGGTACTGCTCGTTGAACTCGTAGCGGTGGCGGTGCCGCTCGCTGACCACGGGCTCGCCGTACGCGGCGGCGACCTGGCTGCCGCTCGCCAGTACGGCGTAGTAGGCGCCGAGGCGCATCGTGCCGCCCTTGTCCTCGATGCCGCGCTGGTCGAGCATCAGGTCGATCACCGGGTAGTGCGTGGTCGGTTCGAACTCGGTGGAGTTGGCGCCGGTGAGCCCGACGACGTTGCGGGCGAAGTCGATCGTCATCGCCTGCAGTCCGAGGCACAGGCCGAGGCACGGTATGCCCTCCTCGCGGGCGTAGCGGGCGGCGGCGACCTTTCCCTCGACCCCGCGGTAGCCGAAGCCCCCGGGGATGACGATGCCATCGAGATGGGCCAACTGGCCCGCCGCGAGGAGCCCCTCGACGTTTTCGGACTGGATCCACTCGACCTCGACCTTGGCGCCGTGGTGGAAGCCGGCGTGCTTCAGGCTCTCGACGACCGACAGGTAGGCGTCGGGCAGCTCGATGTACTTTCCGATCAGCCCGATCTTGACCGGGATGGTCGCCGCCTCGACCTTGGCCACCACCGCTTCCCAGTACGACAGATCCGGCTCGGCGTCGATGCGCAGCACGTCGCAGACGAAGTCGTCGAGGCCCTCGTCGTGAAGGATCAGCGGCAGTTCGTAGATGTTCTTGGCGTCGGCGGCGTTGACGACGGCGCGGGGCTCGACGTCGCAGAGGCTCGAGATCTTGCGCTTGAGGTCGTCGGACAGCGGTGCCTCGCTGCGGCACACGATCACGTCGGGCTGGATGCCACGGCTGCGCAGCTCGGTGACCGAGTGCTGCGTCGGCTTGGTCTTCTGTTCGCCCGACGGGCCGATGAACGGCACGAGCGTGACGTGGATGTAGCACACGTTGTCGCGGCCGACGAGGTTGCGGAACTGGCGGATCGCCTCGAGGAACGGGAGGATCTCGATGTCGCCGAC
>CAZYWK010000061.1:0-23942 GCA_964651825.1 uncultured Ilumatobacteraceae bacterium
CAGCGCTACGGCGTGGTCAATCAGCGGTTGCGCGACCTCGATGCGGTGCATGGTTTCACCGGACGCGTCGGCCAGTCGCTCGACCCGGAGACGATCATGGAGGCAGCGGTGGCCGAATCGGCGAGCCTGCTGCGGGCCAAGTCGGCCGCGCTCGTCGTGTTCGACGTGAACGGTGAGCCGATGACGCAGGCCGTGGGCTCGGTGGGCGTCAAGCTGCCCATGACTGCCGACGACGAGACGTGGCGCGCGTTCATCGAGTCGGACGACGCCGTCCTCGTCGACCGGAAAGGCCTTCGTGCGTTCGGGCTCGACAGCCGCTCGCCGTCGGCTGAGATGCTCGTGTCGTCGATCAAGGACGGCGTCGATCCGATCGGACTGCTCGTGGTCGCCGGTCGCTCCGGTGCCGCCAACCGGTTCGGCGCCGACGACGTCGTCCGGGTCCAGAACCTCGCCGAACAGCTCTCGTCGAGCCTCGGCAAGGGTCTGCTCCACCAGCGGATCGAACGCGAAGCCCGCCAGGATCCGCTGACCGGCCTCCCCAACCGCTCGGCTTTCGAGCGTCGGGTCGCATCGATCGCAAAGGACTCGGCCCGGCTCGGTGTCCGGTTCGTGATGTTGTTCGACCTCGACCGGTTCAAAGAGGTGAACGACACGCTGGGCCACCACGCCGGCGACGAACTGCTGATCGAGTTCGCCAACCGGATGTCGACGATGCTCCAGCCCGGCGACTCGCTCGCTCGTCTCGCGGGTGACGAGTTCGCACTGGTCGGCAGCCGCCTCACCGACGAGACGATGATGGCGTTCGCCGAGGAGTGCCTCGCCGAGGCCGCTCGACCCGTGACCCTCGACGGCCTCGAGCTCGTGGTGACGGCGAGCCTCGGCATCGCCGTCATCGACGATCATCCCGACAGTGGCATAGCGATCCGGCGGGCCGACATCGCGATGTTCAACGCCAAGTCGCAGCGGCTCGGCATCGAGACCTACCGCGACGAGATCGACCGCCGGACGCCGGCTCGCCTCGCGATGCTCGGCGACCTGCGCACCGCGATCGAGCGCGAGGACCTGCGGCTGCACTATCAGCCGAAGCTCGATCTGACCACGGGCATCGTGACCGGTGCTGAGGCACTCGTGCGCTGGACCCATGCGGTCCGTGGCGCGGTCCCCGCTGCCGACTTCGTGCGTGTCGCGGAGGACACCGGTCTGATCAAGCAGCTCACCGACATGATGCTCTCGCGGGGCATCGCCGACCTCCGCCGGTTCCACGAGCGAGGTTTCCATCTCGGCCTGTCGGTGAACCTGTCGACGCACGACCTGCTCGACACCCGGCTCGCCGACCGCGTCGACGGCTACCTGCGTGCCAATGGCGTCGACCCCTCGATGCTCACGCTCGAGATCACCGAGTCGGCCCTGCTCATCGACGCACCACGCTCACGGGCGACGATCGACGACCTGCACGCGGTCGGTGTCCGCATGTCGATCGACGACTTCGGCACCGGCTATTCGTCGCTCAGCTACCTGCGCCAGCTCCCGGTGCGCGAGCTCAAGATCGATCAGAGCTTCATCGCCAACGTGCTGCTCGACGACCAGGACGAGGTGATCGTCCGCTCGACCATCGAGCTCGGCCACAACCTCGGGCTGGAGGTCGTCGCCGAAGGTGTCGAGAACAACGAGATCCTCGAGCAGCTGCGCCGCTTCGGCTGCGACGTCGCGCAGGGGTTCTGCATCTCGCGGCCGCTCGCTGCGAACCACTTCATGTCATGGCTCCACTCGACGGGGCATCCGAGCCGCATCCACGATCCGCTCGACCCCGGCTCAGCCGTCATCCGGCACTGACGGCCGAGCCCATCGGGGCCAGCTTGCGGACGACGACCGTCGCCAGGCCGCCCGCTTCGGCGTCGTGGACGACCTCGGTGTCCGGGCGGGTGAATGCCTCGCGAAGTTCGCCGGCGGGGGCATGGAACTCGCCAGGTCGGCCATCGAGCCCGACGGCTGAGAGGACGGTGATCACGGCGATCCCGTTCGGCCGGAGCACGTCCACGATCGGCCCGTACAGCCCCCGTCCACGGAACCGCTGGCACACGACGACCGACACGTCCCGCAAGTCGATGGGCAGACCGTCGTCGAGGTCGACGACCCGGGCGTCGATCCGGTCGGCACAGTCATGGTCGGCGGCCGCCGCTCTGGTCAGTTCGATCGCCACCGATGAGATGTCGAGGGCGACCACGGCGAAACCACGGTCCGCGAGCCAGAGCGACTGGGCGCCGGCACCGCAGGCGATGTCGACCGCGACGCCATCGGCGGGCAGTACTGCCAGGAGCTCTGGAGCGTCGACCAGCACGTCCGGCGGCCGGGGAGTGGCGATCGGCTGGCTCCGATATCGCTCGTCCCATCGGCTCCGGTCCTGTTCCATCGGCGCATCCTCGCAGATCGACCTCGCCGATCGTCGGGCCTCGACGGACAGAATCAGGCTCGCGGGGTCGCGACATGGGATCATCGGATGGTGACCGACATCGACGACACCGCATCGACCCAGACGGCCACGGGCTGGCTGTCGCCGGAAGACCTCGAGCTCGTCCGGGCCCATGTGCCGATCGTCTACGTCGACGCCGTCCCGGTGCGCGTCGATGGGCTCGGGAACGTCACCGAGGTCGGGATGCTCCTGCGGATGGCGTCGGACGGTTCGATCAGCCGGATGATCGTGACCGGCCGGGTGCTGTTCGGCGAGATGGTCCGCGAAGCGCTCATGCGGCATTGCGAGAAGGATCTCGGGCCGATGGCGCTGCCGCGGGTGCCGGCCGACCCGACTCCGTTCACGGTCGTCGAGTACTTCCCGAACCCCGACCGTTCGGGCTTCTACGACCCCCGTCACCATGCCGTGAGCCTCGCCTACGTCGTCCCCGTCGATGGCGAGTGCGAGCCGACACAGGAGGCGCTCGACCTCGGCTGGTACACGCCCGAGGAGGCCGTGACCCCCGCCGTCATCGCCGACATGACCAACGGCCACGACCGGCTCATCCGCCTCGCCCTCGCCCACGTCGGCAAGCTCCCCTAATCATTTGCTCGGCCCCCATCGGGGAACCGCCAGCGACGAGACGTGTCGTGAGGCCGAGCCAAATCAGAGCAGCAGGATGATCCAGAGGGTGATCATGCCGGCGGCGAGGGACGCGAGGAGGTGCTTCGAGCGCCACGCGACGAGTCCGCCGACGACCACTGCGGCGACCTCTTGACCGGTCACGCCGCTCACACCGTGCCCACCCGCGAGCAGGTTGACGGTCAACGCCGACAGCACGGCCGGGCCGACATACCGCAGCGCCCGGGTGACGTCGTCGGGAACGGGACGGTCGGCGAGGAACAGGATGAGCCCAGCGCGCGCCGCGTAGGTCACCACGGCCACGACGGCAATCGCGGCGACGGCCGACGCGGTGCTCATCGCTGCACCGCGTCGTCCCGGTCGGCCGCCTTGTCGGCGAGGAAGCCCACGGTGACCCCGGCGAGCGCGCCGACGAGGATGCCGCCGTTGTTCGGGATGCCGAGGCCGAGGAAGCACACGAGGGCGCCGGTCGCCGCGGCGAGCGCCGCCGGACGCGTCGCCAAGCCGAGCACCACGAGGCCCCCGAACATCACGGCCGGCGCGACGTCGAGTCGCCACTCGGTCGGGATCGCCGACCCGAGCACCAGGCCCACGGTCACGCCGACCACCCACGCGGTGAGCATGAACAGCCCAGCCGAGAGGTAGTAGCGCCGCCAGACACGCGCGGAGAGGTCGTCGCGGTTTGACGTGAGCGCGAACATCTGGTCGATCAGCACGTACGGCCCGACCCAGCGGAACCAGCGGGGTTGCCCACGGAAGTGGTGCGCCATCGCCGCGCTGTACATCACGTGGCGGAGGTTGATGACCGACGCCGTCATCACGAGCGTGAACCACGACGTCGTGCCGGCCAGGCTCACCATCGCCAGTTGAGCAGCACCGGCGAAGATGGCGTTCGTGCTCCACCCGACCGGCGTCGACATCACCGACTCGGTCATCGCCACGCCGAGCACCAAGGCGAACGGGATCGTCGGCAGGTAGAGCGGCAGCACGTCACGGATCGCACGCCGTGCGACACCGTCGAGCGCGTCGTCGAGCGCGCCCTCGGTGCGCTTCACAACCATCTCGGGGAAGGTACCGAGCGGTCGAGGAATTGCCGCGGTCGATCGTGGTGCAACGCGTACCCTGATGGTCGATGCCAGAAGGCGACACGATCCATCGCACCGCTGCTGCTCTGCGCACTGCGTTGGTCGGTCGGCCCATGCTCCGCTTCGATGCGCCACGCCTGGTCGGCCCGAGTCCGCAGGCGGGCCGCACCATCGAGCGCGTGGAGAGCCACGGCAAGCATCTCGAGATCGTGTGGGACGACGGCATGGTGCTCCACACGCACATGCGCATGTCGGGCTCGTGGCACCTCTACCGCTCCGGCGACAACTGGCGCCGTCCCTACCGCCAGATGCGGGCATCGATCGAGGTCGACGGCTGGGTCGCGGTGTGTTTCAATGCGGCGGTCGTCGAGACCTATCGGGAGCCCGATCGGCGCCGCCATCCCGGAATGGGTCGCCTCGGGCCCGACCTCTGCCACCCCGAGACCGATCTCGGCGCGGTCGTCAACCTCGTGCTGTCGGTGCCCGACTCCACGACGCGTGTCGCCGAGGTGCTGCTCGACCAGCGCGTGATGTGCGGCGTCGGCAATGTGTATCGCAGCGAGGTGTTGTGGGCGATCGAGCTGAGCCCGTTTGCCAAGATCGGCTCGCTCACCGAACACGACGCGATCCGCTTGGTCAACACCGCGGCCACGATGTTGCGGACGAACCTCACGTCAGCGCGGCGGGTCACCGCGCCCGGTGTCCGCGGCGGTCTCGCCGTCTACGGTCGCAACTGTCAACGTTGCAGTCGCTGTTCGGCCTCGATCGAATGCCGCACGATCGGCGAGTATCACCGCACGCTCTACTGGTGCGCTGGTTGCCAGACCCACCTCGACCCCTATCTCCAACGATCGAGCGACGACACCCCGATGGATCCGCACCCGGCCGCCAAGCGCTGGCTGGCCGAACTGCCCTGGAACCGCGACGCCGTCTGAGCCTGCAGCTGACCAGGTACGCGGCGAGAACGTTGCAGCTCAGGTGACCTGAACTACCTTGGCGGGCATGCCCGCGTCCCCCCGCAGCGAGCAGATCGCCGGGATGCTCGCCGGGCTCGACGAGATCGCCGCGGGCGCGCCGGGTCACATCGTCGAGCTGGTCGGTGAGGCCGGGATCGGCAAGTCGACGGTGGCCAGGGCCGTGGTCGCCCACGCGACGGCGGCGCGATGGCGGGTGTGGGCCGCGTCGCCGACGGCCGCCGAAGCCGAGCTGCCGTGGACCGGGCTCGCCCAGCTCCTGACCGACGTCGACGCCGACGATCTCGGCGGATTGGTGGCCGGCGAGCGCGCCCAGCTCGATCGGGCGACGTCGGTACGTCGGGACGAGCCGGTCGAGCCGGAGCTCGTCGCCTTCGGACTCGCGTCACTCGTCGACTCGGCGCTGCGTCGCGCCGACACGCCACTGCTCGTCGTGGTCGACGACCACCACTGGCTCGACCGGGCGTCGGCCGGCGCGCTCGCCTATGCCCTGCGCCGCATCGTCGGCCATCGCGCCGCGGCCTTGCTCGCGAGCCGACCGGGTCGCTCGACGCCGATCGAACCCGCTCGGCTGGCCGGCGAATCGCACAGCGCTCGCGTCGAGTTGGTGGGTCTCGAACCCGACGAGGTCCGCCAGGCCGTGTCCGAGGCGACCGGGCTGGTGCTCTCGCGGGCCGCCATCGCCAAGCTTTGTCGTCGGACCGGCGGCAACCCGTTGTATGCGATCGAGCTGGCTCGCGAAATCGTGGCCGGTCGGGCCAGCGTCGACACGGTGGCGTTGCCGCCGTCGCTCACCGAGATCATCGGCGCCCGCGTCCGCGCCCTGCCGCTCACCACGCGCCGCGCCCTCGGCGCCGCGGCGATGTCGGCCAGCCCCACGATCGGGTCACTGGCGACGGTGTTACCGGGCGTCGACGTCATCGATGCTCTCGAGCCCGCCGAGGCGACTGGGGTGGTCGTCGTGCGTGACGGCCCGTCGCCCGACGCCGCCACCGTCGCGTTCACTCATCCGTTGCTCGCCGTCGCCGCTGAGGAAGCGCTCACCGCAGCGGACCGCCGCCGTGTGCACGTCGCCCTCGCCGACTTGGTCGACGACCCCGTGGAGCGGGTACCGCACCTCATCGCCAGTGGTGTGTTGCGCGGCGAGGCCGCAGCGGCCGCACTGGAGGCGGCGGGCCGGCACGCGCTGGAACGCGGCGCCGTCGATGCGGCCGTCGAGCTGACGACCGCCAGCCTGACGGCCACCCCGGGCGGCGAACGCACGGTGGCGGGACTGGAGCGGCGCTTCCTGCTCGCGCAGTGCCAGGCCGACGCGGGCGATCTCGCCGACGCTCACGCGACGCTGTGCGAGCTCGACGTCCTGCTCGGTTCCGATGGCACCGCCCGCGCCACCGGTGGCGTACTCCTCGAGCTTCACCGCGCGACGTTGCGTGCCGATGTCGTTCCGACGGCGGTGACCGAGGGGCTCGGCGCGGGCGTCGACACGGCGTGGCGGGCCCTCGACATCGTCGTCGATCCTGCCGAGCGGTTCGATCTCCATGCCCTGGTCGTGCGTCTCCTGCAGTTCGAGGACGTGGCCAAGGGTCTCGAGATCGCCGAGTCGGTGTTCGGGCCGGACACCGAGCACCGGGGGTTCCACGCGGCACAGGGAGCGTTGCAGCTCCTCGGCGCGCGTGTGCTCGCCGGCGTCGCGGTCGACGTCGACGCGGTCGCGAGGCAGGTGGGTGCCGTCGACGCCGACGGCGCGCAACGAGTGGCGCTGCGCGCTGCGCTCGTCGAGCCGATGGTGTGGACCGACCACCCCGACTCGGTGGCGATGGCGACCGAAGCGGTTGCCGCCGCGGAACCCACCGGGCTCCGACCTCGCCTCTTGCAGGCGCTCAACATGGTCGGTTTCGCTCAGTTCGTGCGCGGCGACTGGGACGGGGCCGAACGGGCGCTGCGGCGCATCGCCGAGATGGCGGTCGACAACGCGTACACCCAGACCTCGCTGTCGGATCTCGCGGTGGTGCTCGCCGGTCGCGGCGACCCGGCAGGCGCGGAAGCGCTCTTCGAGGCGATCGACCAGTCGTTCGCGCGTACGGAGCCCGGCCCGAGCCCCCGGCTGTGGGTGGCAGCTCGCCGCGGTGAGGTCGCATTGGCCACGGGCGACTCGTGCGCAGCCGACGAACTGGTCGACGCGGAGCGGATCGCGCTCGGCCTCGGGATGCGTTCGGTGCGCACGCTCAGGTTCCGCCGGTCACTCGTCGAGGCGCTCGTGCTCGCCGGAAGGGACGACGAGGCGCATTCCGCGTTGGTTCGGCTGGAGGCCGACGCGGCCCGGAGCGGCGTGGTCTCGGCCCTCGGTGAGGCAGCGGCGGCCGCTGGAACGTTGTTGGCGGCCGGTGGCGATCACGACGCGGCGGCCACGCGGTTCGCCGAGGCGATCGACGTGCAGCGCCGGTGCGGCCTCGACTACGAGCTGGCGCGGACGCTGCTGGCGGCAGGCCGGGCGGCTCGCCGGGCGCGGCGGCGCGGCGACGCCCGCGAACACCTCCTGGCCGCTCGCGCGATGTTCGAGACGATGGGCGCGTCGGCCTGGGTAGGCCGGTGCGACGACGAGATCAACCGGCTCGGTGGCCGTCGCGAGGCGCCCGCGAACGAGCTGACCGCGAGCGAGCGGCGCGTCGCCGAGCAGGCCGCGGCGGGGCAGACCAACTCCGAGATCGCCATCGCGCTGTTCGTGAGCGTCCGCACCGTCGAGTCGCATCTCTCGCGGGTGTACCGCAAGCTCGGCGTGCGATCCCGAGCCGCGCTCGCCGCGCTGGTCGGAACCGACGCCCACTGGCCGGCGGAACATCGATCGAACTGACACGCACGTCGGGGGCTCGCGTCCGCTCCCTGTAGGGAGAGGTTCAGGCGCGGCCGAGGATGCGGTCGACGTCGATCTCGATCACGACCCGATCGTCCCGATCACCCGGTTGCCGGTAGCGGGCGGCGTAGCCCTCCACGCCGGCCCGCACGCCGACCGGATCGGTGACGAGCCGCACCCGGCCTTCGAGCGTCAGCCAACGCCCACCGTCGACCTGGCTCACCGCGGCGCGCTGGCCGGCCGGCTCCATCCGGGCGGCGTTCCTGGCCTTCTGCGAGCCGGCCCACGTGATGATGCGAGCCACCCGCGCCTCGGCGTCGTAGCTGAAGCCCACCGCCACGACGTGCGGCGACCCGTCGGCACGCGACGTCGTCAGCGTGGCGAGGTGGTACTCGCGCAGGAACGCCAGTGTGTCGGGGGACAGGTCGTCGAGATCCAGCGCCATCGGCTCGTTCTACCGGCGTTCTCGTGATCTTCTTGCGTCCGCGGGTGCGCAGGAAGATCACGAGAACGGTTACTCGGTGGCGATTGCTTCGAGGACGTTCATGTTGGCGGCCTTGCGTGACGGATAGATGGCCGCGAGGAGACCGGCGATCACAGCACCGATCAGGATCACCACGACGATGCTCGGATTGAACGCCAGCTTGCTCACGATGTCCTGCGGCACGGCCAGCGACAGCACGACCCCGAGGAACGTGCCGAGCACGATGCCGATCAACGCGCCGAACGTCGACACGATGACCGCTTCCCATCGGATCGAACGGCGCGTCTGGCGCCGGTTCATCCCGACGGCGCGGAGCAGGCCGATCTCACGGGTCCGTTCGAACACGCCGAGGGCCAACGTGATCGAGATGCCGAGCACGGCGATGACGATCGCGAAGGCCAGCAGGGTGGTGATGATCACGAGCAGTTGGTTGATCTGGTCCTCCTGCGATTGGCGGAACTCGGCGTTGCTCTCCACCTTGGCCTGCGGGAACTGGTCCATCGCGGCCCGTACCGCCGCATCACCGGTGTCGGGATCGACGCCGTCGGCGAGCCCCGCGAACACGAACAGATCGCGCGGCGGGATACCGGTGGCATCGGCGAGCGTGTCGAGGTCGACGAGCCAGTTGCCGAACGTGCTGTCGCCGAACACGCCGGCGACCGTCAGGTCCACGGTCGTGCCGTTCTGGAACGTGGCGGTGACCGTGTCGCCGACACCGACATCGAGGTCGCCGGCCGGGTCGGAGTTGATCAGCAGTTCGTTGTGGCCGAGGCCGGCGATCGTGCCGTCGATCAGATCGGGGTCGACGAGCGCGTCGAACGCCACCGGGTTGATCGCGCCGAACGGCTTGGTCTCGCCGTCGACCTGGGCCTGAGCTTGGCGCACCGGTGTCACCGCGGCGATCTCCGGAACCTCGGCGAGCGTCTCGGCGACGATCGGCGAGAGGCCGGTGAACGTCTCGTCGGTGATGATGTAGTCGGCCTTGATCGCCCGATCGAGCGTGTCGATGAAGCTCGCTCGCAGCGACGACGCGAACACCGACGCTGCGCTCACGAGCGCCACGCCGATCATCAGAGCGGCCGCGCTCGACGAGGTCCGCCGGGGCGCCCGCGCGACGTTCTGCTGGGCGAGCGCTCCGGGCACCTTGAAGAGCTTGGCGACCGGCCATCCGATGGCGTTCGTGACCGGTCGGGCGAACGTCGACGACAGCGACGCCACGCCGAGGAACAGGATCACCGCGCCGCCACCGGCGAACACGATCAGACCGCTGGTGCCCCCGGGACGGATGAACAGCCCGACGAGGAACATCACCAAGCCGATCGCCGTCAGGACGATGCCGAACACCATCCGCTTCGTCTGGATCGACGCGAATCCCAATTCGGGGCGCAGCGCCGCGATCGGTGGGATGCGTCCGGCCCGCCGGGCAGGAACGACCACCGACGCCATGGTGATCCCGATGCCGATGACGGCGGCCATCACGACGGTGCGCGGTGAGACCACCAGCGCCGGGCTGCTGAAGGCGGCACCAGCGGCGTTGAACGCGGCGATCAACGCCTTGGCGACGAGGATGCCGCCACCGAGGCCGAGGATCGTGGCGGTGATCCCCAGCAGGAGCGCCTCGACGGTGATCATCCGCCGCACCTGTCGTCCCGACGCACCGACGGCGCGGAGCAGCGCGAGCTCGCGCAGGCGCTGACCGATCGTGATCTGGAAGACGTTGTTGATGATGAACGCCGACACGAAGGCGGTGATGAAGGCGAAGATCAGCAGGCCCGTACCGAACGCGTTGATGAAGCCGCCCACCTGCTCGTTCGACTCGTCCACCACGGTCTGGCGATCGACGGCCTCGAGCGTCGGCGGCAGGATGCCCTCGACCTCGGACTGCACCGTGGCGACGTCGGCGCCATCGGTCACCGCGATGTCGACGGTGTCGACCAGGCCGTCCGTGGCGAACACGTCCATCGCAGTGGCCAGATCGACAGCGACGACGCTCGCCCCACCGAAGCTGTCGGACTTGGTGGTGCCGATCGTGGCCGTCAACGTGGCGGTGTGCTGCCCGGCGTCAGTCAGATAGGTCAGCTCGTCGCCGAGTTCGAAGTTCTGGCGGTCGGCGGTGGCCTTGTCGATCGCCACCTGGTCGGCGCCGGACGGTGCCGTACCGGCCTTGACCACCACGCCCTGGGTGTTGTCGGTGCTCTGCCACGACACACCGATGGTGGGTGCCCCACCGCCGCCGATCGCATCACCGTCGTCGTCGAGCAGCTGGGCGAAGCGGCCGATCGTGGGCTCGGCACTGGCCACGCCGTCGAGCGCACCGATCTGGTCGGCGATCGCGGGGTCGAATGGGTCGCGGACGCCGCTCGTCGTGTCGAACGCCTGCCGGCTGCGCACCTGGAGGTCGAGGTTCGAGGTGAGCTCGGTGAACAGTTCGTCGAAGGTCTTGCGCAGGCTGTCGGCAAGCACGAACGACCCGACGACGAAGGAGACACCGGCAGTGATCGCGAGCAGGATGGCGATGGTCCGGCCGAGCCGGGCGCGCACGCTCTTGCGGGCGATCAGGGTGGTCGGATGTGCACTCATTCGCCGAAGTGCCGCATCCGGTCGAGCACGCTGGTGGCGGTCGGGTCGTCGAGCTCGCCGACGATCTTGCCGTCGCCGACGAACACGACACGGTCGGCGTACGACGCCGCTACCGGGTCGTGGGTGACCATCACGATCGTCTGCGCGTACTCACGCACGGCCCGCTGCATGAAGGACAGGATCTCGGCGCCCGTGGTCGAGTCGAGGTTGCCGGTCGGCTCGTCGGCGAAGATGATCTCCGGTTTCGAGGCGAGGGCGCGAGCGACGGCGACGCGCTGCTGCTGCCCGCCGGACAACTCGCTCGGGCGGTGGGAGAGCCGGTTCGCGAGTCCGACGGTGTCGACGACCTGGCCGACCCACGCTTCGTCAGCCTTGTCGCCACCGAGCATGATCGGCAGCCGGATGTTCTCGGCGGCCGTGAGCGTCGGGATCAGGTTGAAGGCCTGGAAGATGAACCCGATCTTCGTCCGGCGCAGCTCGGTCAGCTGCTTGTCGTTGAGCGACGCCAGGTAGGTGCCGCCGATGTAGGTGGCACCGGTGGTGAGTGAGTCGAGGCCGGCGAGGCAGTGCAGCAGGGTCGACTTGCCGGACCCGGACGGCCCCATGATCGCGGTGAACTTGCCGCGCTCGAACGCCACGGTGACACCGTCGAGCGCACGCACCTGCGCGTCGCCGATCCCGTAGACCTTCGTGGCGTCGACCGCTCCGGCGGCGATCGGGCGGCTTTCGTCGGTCGGCGGGGTGTCGAGGGGCGCGGTGGATGTGGGAGGCATCGCGGAATCCATTGCTCCTGTCTATCCCGGGGCTTCGCTGGGTTGCACCACATTTCTCTGTCACCCCGTACGATCGAACGTTGATGCCAAGTGGGGGCACATGCTCGTCGTGTTTGCGGTCACTGCCCAGCGACGCGCGCTTCTGCCCGTCCTGCGGCCATGAGGTCGTGGCCGCCACCACCGAGGAACGGCGGGTCGTCACGGTCCTGTTCGCCGACATCGTCGGCTACTCCAGCCTGTCGGAGCATCTCGACCCCGAGCGGCTGAAGCGGCTCGTCGACTCCGCGTTCCAGCGGCTCATCGTCGACATCGAATCCTTCGGGGGCACGATCGACAAGGTGATCGGCGATGCCATCCTGGCGCTGTTCGGTGCGCCGATCGCGCACGAGGACGACGCCGACCGGGCGATCCGCGCCGCCCTCGAACTGCATCGCACGCTCCACGACTTCGTCCAGGACCAGCCCGACCTCGACGGGCCGCTGCACCTGCGTGTCGGTATCAACACCGGCGAGGTCGTCGTCGGCACGGTCGCGGGGACGACGGAGTACACGGCCATGGGCGACGTGGTCAACGTCGCGTCGCGCTTGCAGTCGCTGGCGCCGCCCGGGTCGGTCTACATCGGCGACTCGACCGCGGCACTGGCGTCGGAGGAGATCATCCGCGACCTCGTCGACGATCTCGAAGTCGCCGGTCGCGAGCAGACCGAACGGGTGTGGCACGTCACCGGGCTGCATCGGCGCTTGCCGACGATCGGGACCCGCACCGACATCCCGTTCGTCGGCCGCGCGAACCAGCGCGAGCTGTTGTCGTCGGTGATGTCGATGGTCGCCAACGGCCGCAGCGCCGTCGTCGCGGTCACCGGCGAGGCCGGGTCCGGCAAGACCCGGCTCGTCAACGAGATGCTCCAGCGCTTCCCGAGCACGTCCGCGGTCGTGTTCGCCGGGGCGTGCGCGCCGTACGGGGAGAACAACGTGTGGGCCCCGATCGCGTCGGCGCTGTTCCGGCGGATGGGCGTCGATCCGTCGGCGCCCCCCAGCGTGATCCGCGACGTGTCGCGGCGCAAGGGGATCGAGTACTACCGCTTCGACGCCGACGATCCGGTGCTCGACCTGTTCGTCGAGTCGGTGCTCCACCTGTTGGGCCATCCGTCGACGCTCGACTCGATGAACCCCACGCGAGCCCGCGAGACGCTGTTCTCGGTGGTCGTCGAAGGTCTGCGTCGTCGTTCGCAGCACGGGCCGATCATCCTGTGGCTCGACGATCTCCAGTGGGCCGATCGTCTGGTGATCGACCTGCTCGGCCGCATCACCCGGTCGCTCGTCGACCGCGCCGTGCTCGTGATCACCGCGCAGCGCGACGACGTCGAAATCGACTGGCCACCGGCCGCTGATCATCCCATCACCGTGCGCATGCCGCTCGAACCGCTGTCGCGCGACGAGGCCCGCGAACTCGTCGAGGCGATCCTGGGAGAAGCCGGGCGGAGCGGTCTCGCCGACCGGCTCTTCGAGCGCAGCGGCGGCAACCCGCTGTTCCTCACCGAGCTCGCCGCGATGACGAGGTCGCAGCCCGACAGCTCCGCGCTGCCCGGGTCGCTGCGCGCGCTGATCGCGGCCACGCTCGATCGGCTCGCCGTGGGGCCGCGGTCGATCCTCGAGAACGCGGCGGTGCTCGGCTCGACGGGGACGGTCAAGGCCCTCGTGCTGTTCGCGTCCGAGATGGACCAGGTGTTCGTCGAGGACGACCTCGACGACCTCGTCGACGAAGGGTTGATCGAGCTGTCGATCGACGGCAAGGATCGCGTCTGGCGGTTCCGCAGCGATGTCGTGCGCGAGGTGGCCTATCAGACCCTCACCAAGCTCGTGCGCGCCCAGCGCCACGCCGGGACCGCCGCCGCGATGGCCCACATGTCGCAGTCGCCGACCGACCAGCGGGCGCACCACGCAGCCACCGCAGCCGAGCTGGTCGCGGAGATCGGGCCGGTCGCCGGCGTGCCGCGCGACATCTCCGAGCAGGCGATCCAGTTGCTCCTCGGCGCCACCCGTCGGGCCCTCGACGTCGGGGCACTCAACCAGGCTCAACGGCACGCGAGCCGGGCACTCGACCTCGTCCCGTCCGACCCTGCGGTCGCGCGCGAGCTGTTGTTGCTGCGCGCCGAGGCGGCCACCGAGCGACGCGAGGCGTCGCGAGCGCGCACCGACGCAGAGGGGGCGCTCGCCGCCGCGTTGATCGGAGAGGATGCACGCGACGAGGGCCGCGCCCGGCGCCTGCTCGGCGTCCTCGCCCAGCGCGACGGGCACCTCGACGACGCACGGGCCGAGCTCGGCACGAGCGTCGAGCTGTTCCGCCAGCTCGGCGACGACATCGAACTCGCCACGTCGCTGCGTGAGCGCGGCTTCGTCGAGGTGTTCGGCGGTTCGTTGAGCGACGCCGAGTGGCTGCTCGGCGAGGCCGAAGGTTTGACCGAGCAGTTGGGCGATCGCCGAGGCCGGGCGTGGGTTCGCCAGCACCAGGCGTGGGTGGCGTTCCTGTCCGGCGACGTGGAGACCGCCGAGACGCGGCTCGACCTCGCGGCCACCGAGTTCGAGGAGCTCGGCGACCGGTTGGGCACCGGCTGGGCGTACGGCCTGCTCGCCTACGTGCGGCTGTTGCAGCGGCGCTTGGCCGATGCCGAGCTGCTGGCGACGAAGGTGCGTGCCGAGTCGTTGGAGCTCGGCGACGTGTGGGCGCCGGCAATGATGGACTCGCTGCTCGCCTCGATCCGGTTGTGGTCCGGTCGCTTCAGCGAAGCCGAGGAGCTGTCGAGGCGGGCGCTCCACTCGTTCCGCGAGCTCGGCGACCGGTTCGGCATGGTGCAGGCGTTGGCGCCCCGCGTGCGCTCGCTCATCGCGCTCGGACGCACGGGTGAAGCCGAGCGAGCGATCGAGGAGGCGTTGGCGCTCGGCGACGGCTACGGCGACTTCGCCTTCCCGTCGATGATCGCCGCGGGTGCGGCCGTTCATCTCGGCCTCGGCGACCGCGCCGTCGTGATCGGCGAACGGGCGATCGCCCAGATCGAGGCGATAGGTGGCGAGGGCTCCGAGGCCCGCACGACCCTCGCCCTCGCCCTGTGTCAGGTGGGGCGGGCCGACGAGGCGCTCGCGCAACTGCTCGACGTGCGCGTCGACACGCCGTACGCGCGGGCCGTCCATGCGCTCGCCTCGGCGATGACGGGTGATCTCGCCTCACCGGTGGCCGATGCCGAGGCGGTCTGGGGCGACGAGGGCTCGACGTATCTCGATCGCGTGTACGCCGACATCGCCGCCGGAGCCGCATGCCTGCAGATCGGTGACGCCGCCGGTGCCGGCGTTCATCTCAATCGGGCTCGATCGGTCGCGACTGCGGCAGGTGACGGGGTGGCGAGATCGCTCGCTGCCCATGCGGCCACGGCGCTCCTCGGTCGACCGGTCGACGTCGATCACGAACGGGTCGAGGCCGGATGGGTGCGCGTCATCGACGGCCTCCTGGCGCGAGGAACAGTGCCTGGCGTCGCCGCGGTGTCGAGCGTCCCGCCAACGGTCGGGTCGTGACCGCTGACGCGCCGGTCCGTTCCGGGCTGATCGTGGGTCGCTTCGACCCGCCGCACCTCGGGCACTCGTACATGATCGGCTGGGCGACCGAACGCTGCGACGCGCTCGTGGTGTTCGTCAACAGTTCGACCGCCCGCGACGCGGCACCGGGTGAGCTCCGTGCGGCATGGCTCGCCGAGCTCCATCCGGCGGTGTCGGTCGTCGAGGTCCGTCACGAACTGCCGACCGACTTCGACGATCCGGAGCTGTGGAACCGGTGGATGGATCTCTTCCGGTCGCACTGGCCGCACGATTCGGGTCCGAACGTCGTGTTCTCGTCGGACCCCTACGTCGGCGAGCTCGCCGATCGCTTCGGCGCCGACGCGGTGGTCGTCGACGCCGATCGCACCACCGTGCCGATCAGCGCCTCCCAGATCCGGGCTGCACCCGGCGATCATCTCGACCGCCTCGCTGCTCCCGTGCGTGCCTGGGTCGAAGCCAACTGGCTGTAACGATCGGCTCGGACCCGCCCCGAAAACGCAGAAATCTGGAGCGGGCCTCGCGCTCAGCGCGAGGTCCGCTCCAGATTTCCGGGTTGGTCGATTACTTGTTCGGCTGCGCGGTGACGCGGAGGTACGGCTTCTGGGCGTCCCAGCCGGCCGGGAAGAGCTCCTTGGCATCGTCGTCGGACACGGCGGGAACGATGATGACGTTGTCGCCGTCGTTCCAGTTCACCGGGGTGGCGACCTTGTAGCCGGCGGTCAGCTGCAGGCTGTCGATGACGCGCAGGATCTCGTCGAAGTTGCGGCCGGTCGAGGCCGGATACGTGATCGTCAGCTTGACCTTCTTGTCCGGGCCGATCACGAAGACCGAGCGCACCGTCATGGTGTCGCTGGCGTTCGGCTGGATCATGTCGTAGAGGTCGGCCACCGTGCGGTCGGGGTCGCCGATCATCGGGAAGTTGACCGCGGTGCCCTGGGTCTCTTCGATGTCGGCTTCCCACTTCACGTGGCTGTCGACCGGGTCGACCGACAGGCCGATCACCTTGACGTTGCGCTTGTCGAACTCCGGCTTGATCTTCGCGACGTAGCCGAGCTCGGTGGTGCAGACCGGCGTGAAATCCTTCGGGTGGCTGAAGAGCACGCCCCACGAGTCGCCGAGCCACTCGTGAAAGCTGATGTCACCCTTCGTCGTTTGAGCGGTGAAATCTGGTGCGGTGTCGCCGAGACGTACGGCCATTCTGGAACTCCCTTTGTTGCGCTTCGATGCGAACGGATAGTGATGTTCGGCGGTCGGGCAGAGGCGATCGTCGCCCTTCTCGATCTCCGCCACCGGACACTACCGGCATTCCTGACCAATTCGGTCGGGAATGTGTCGGGTGTTTCGCGCCGTCGGGTGTCTCCGCGCCACACGCCCCGCGCCAGACGCTCTGTGTCAGCCAACAGTGCGGAACCCAGACTGTTGGCTGACACAGAATGGAGGGGCACCGGCAGTGGACTGATGTCGATGGGGGGCGAGACGTAGTGTCGGCACCGTGACGGTGCGTCGATGTCGTTGATCGCACAGTTCGAGGTGACGATCGGGCTCGAGGCGACCGTCGAGCGCACCCTCGACCTGGTCGGCGTGTTCGTGTTCGCCATCTCGGGCGCGTTGCTCGCGGTCCGCAAGGGCTTCGACGTGGTCGGCGTCGTCTCGCTCGGCCTGGTGACCGCCCTCGGCGGCGGTGTGATGCGCGACGTCATCCTCGGCGCCACACCGGCGATGGCGTTCCGCGAGCCGTGGTACCTCCTCGTTCCGCTCGCCGGGGCGGCGGTGGTGTTCGTCGGCCATTCGTGGATCGACCATCACCTCGAGCGTCCGGTACTCGTGTTCGACGCCGCGGGCCTCGGCCTGTTCTGCGTCACCGGTGCGGTCAAGGCGTCGATGTTCGACACGACGCCGGTCGGCGCGATCCTGCTCGGTGTCGTGTCGGCCGTCGGCGGCGGCATCCTGCGCGACGTGCTCGCCAACGAGCATCCGATGATCTTTCGCGCCGACAGCACGCTGTACGCGATCCCCGCCGCTGTCGGCTCGGCCGTGGTCGTGGTGGCGTGGAGCAATGACTGGTACAGCGGAACACTCGGCATCGCCGTGGCCGGGGGAGTGTTCGTCCTGCGACTTGTCGCGCTGCGTTACGGCTGGAGGGCGCCGCGCCCGTTCAAACCCGCTCGGTAGGCTCCCGACGCCCGCCTCTGTAGCTCAGTGGATAGAGCATCGGTTTCCTAAACCGTGTGTCGCAGGTTCGATCCCTGCCAGGGGCGCCACCCAACGCCACCGGTCTCTTTCGTCAACCTCATCAACATCGTCTTCGTCGCGAGTTCGGACGCCGACGAAATCATCGAGGTCGAGGTTCTGCGTGGGTCGATCGACGCTCACCGCGACCTCCTCGCCCGGCCACCAGGGGCTCGGGATCGTGCTCCCGCCCCACACAGGCCGCGATCGACGAGCGCAACGCCATGATCGATCGCATGCTGAGCGACGCCTGACCGCCGTGGCCGGTCGGATGCGGTGTCGCCGTGCAGTCCACGCATCGCGGCACATCAAGGCGACTGCGATCGGACGCGCGCGCCGTCGGCCCGCGCTCGGTGTTCACACCTGCGTCCGCATCCTGCTCGGACACCGGATTCAGCCGGCCCTGTGTGCGGGCGCGAGACCACAGTCGGGGGTTGACGGTGGTCTCCGGGACGGACGCTTCAAACTGGGGGGTAAGAGGTCGACGTCCCACCTGAGCACTCCGGGGGGACGGAGTGGATCAAGCTCGGCCAGTATGCGCCCGCCAGATTCCCGTTCGTGTATGACATCGGTCGCACCGACGCTCAACAGCTCGACAGTAGGGCCAGTGCGGGTTCGCCTTGGCCATGTGGGCGACGAGCGTGTCGCCGTTCCTCGATGGCCGGAGCACATGGTCAGTTGATGACGCTGTCTTAGTTGGCCTTTGACTATTGTGACGCCATGCGTAGAACTCCTCGTCTCCTCATATCCACTGTGGCCGTGCTCGGCTTCGTCGCTGCATCTTGTGGCTCCGACGACGACTCCGGCTCGCCCGGCACGACCGCCCCAGCGGCGGACGCCGTTACCACGGACGCTCCGACGACGGAACCGGCCGGTACCGAGGCCCCGTCCACGCCGGCGGTCGAAGGCAACGTGACGGTGTTCGCCGCCGCGTCGCTGACCGCGGCGTTCACCGAGATCGGCGACGCGTTCATGGTCGAGAACCCCGACGCGAACGTGGTGCTGAACTTCGCCGGCTCGTCGGATCTGGTCACACAGATCACCGAGGGTGCCCCGGCTGATGTGTTCGCCTCCGCGGACCTGAGCAACATGACCAAGGTGACCGACGCCAGCCTGAACGCCACCGAGCCGGTGGTGTTCGCGACCAACATCGCCGAGATCATCGTCGGCGCCGGCAACCCGAAGGGGATCACCGGCGTCGAGGACCTCGCCGATCCGTCGGACCTGATCATCGTGCAGTGCGCACCCGAGGTACCGTGCGGCAAGTACGCAGCACAGATTTTCGAGAACGCCGGGATCACGGTGACACCGGCGTCGCTGGAGGAGAACGTCAAGGCAGTGGTGACCAAGGTGACCCTGGATGAGGCCGATGCCGGCATCGTGTACGCCACCGACGTCACCGCCGCGGGCGATGCGGCCGAAGGTGTCGAGATCCCCGCCGACATCAACGTGGTTGCCGAGTACCCGATCGCCACCCTCACGGAAGGTCCGAACGCGGAGGGCGCCCAGGCGTTCGTCGACTTCGTGCTGAGTGAGCAGGGCCAGAAGATCCTCGCCTCGTACGGCTTCGTCGCCCCGTGAGCCGAGGCCGACGTCGGGGCCGGCGCAGCTCGCTGCCGGCCCCGGCGTTGGCGCTCGCGATCGTGGCGATCGCGTTCTTCGCCCTACCGCTGGTCGGGCTGTTGTGGCGGGCGCCGTGGTCGAGCGCGTGGTCGTACCTGACCGACGACGGCGCGCTCACCGCCCTCCGGCTGTCGTTGGTCTGCTCGATGTGGGCCACGGGCCTCTCGATCGTGTTCGGCGTGCCGCTCGCGTGGCTGTTGGCGAGGGTCGACTTCCGCGGCCGCGGCGCGGTGCGTGCCCTGTGCACCCTGTCGATGGTGCTGCCGCCCGTGGTCGGTGGCGTCGCGTTGTTCTTCGCGCTCGGCCGTCGCGGACTCGTCGGTCAGTACCTCGACCGTTGGTTCGACCTGACGCTGCCGTTCACCACGGCCGGCGTCGTCGTGGCCCAGACGTTCGTGGCGATGCCGTTCCTGGTGATCACCGTCGAGGCGTCGCTGCGCCAGATGGACGCCCGGTTCGAAGAGGCGTCGCGCACGCTCGGCGCGTCACGCTGGTACACGTTCAGGCGGGTCACGATCCCGGCGATCGGCCCGGCGCTCGGCGCCGGCGCGGTGCTGGCCTGGGCCCGAGCCCTCGGCGAGTTCGGGGCGACGATCACGTTCGCCGGCAACTTCCCCGGCACGACCCAGACGATGCCGCTCGCTGTCTACCTCTCGCTGGAGACCAATCCCGAAGAGGCGATCCTGCTGTCGCTCGTGCTCATCGTGATCTCCTTCGTCGTGCTCGTCGGGCTCCGCGATCGGTGGCTCGGACGGGTCGATCGACAGATGGGCGCGGTCGGGGCATGACCCTGTCGGCTCAGATCGGGCTGCAGCTCGGCACGCTCGACCTCCAGGTCGACCTCGAGGTGCAACCCGGCGAGTTGCTGGCGCTCCTCGGACCGAACGGCGCCGGCAAGAGCACCGTGCTGCGCTGCCTCGCCGGGCTCGCCCCGATCGACACCGGTGCGATCGCGATCGACGGCGTCGTCGTCGACGATCCCACCACCGACACGCTGATCGAGCCGGAGGAACGGCCGATCGGCTTCGTGTTCCAGAACTACCTGTTGTTCGACCACATGAGCGTCCTCGAGAACGTCGCCTACGGCCTGCGGGCCCGCAAGACCCCCAAGGCAGAGGCCCGCCGGGCCGCCCGCGAGTGGCTCGACCGGGTCGGCCTCGGCGACTATGCCGGTCAGCGCCCGCGAACGTTGTCGGGCGGGCAGGCGCAACGGACCGCGTTGGCCAGGGCCCTCGCGACCAACCCCCGGCTGCTCCTGCTCGACGAGCCCCTCGCCGCGCTCGACGCCGGCACCCGCGGCGCCGTGCGCCGAGACCTGCGCCGCTACCTGGAGACCTTCGACGGCATGCGACTGATGGTCACCCACGACCCGGTCGACGCGTACGCCCTGGCCGACCGGGTCGCGATCCTGGACGCCGGTCGAATCGTGCAGGTGGGCACGCTGGCCGAAGTGACCGCTCACCCGCGGTCGCGCTACGTCGCCGACCTCGTCGGCGTGAACCTCGTCGCCGGCGACATCGCCGATGGGGTCCTGACCACGAGCTCCGGCGCTCGCGTGGTGATCGCCGACGCCGCGCCCGGACCGTCGTTCGCGATGATCCGACCCCACTCGGTCGGGCTCGCCCGCACGAGTGTCGACGGGTCGAGCGCCCGCAACGTCTGGAGCGGAACGATCACCGACGTCGATCGGCTCGGCGACCGCGTGCGGGTCGGCATCGACGGCCGGCTCCCGCTCACTGCCGAGATCACCGTCGCCGCGCTCGAGGACCTCGGGCTGCGTCCCGGCGACGACGTCATGGCCTCCGTGAAGGCCACCGACATCGAGGTGTACCCGTCATGAACCCGACCACGCCGACCGAGGAGAACGGAGACCACCATGCAGAGCATCGCTGCGATCGCGGAGGCCTGGCTCGCCCAACGCCGCGTCGGCGCGCTCGTCCGGGTCATCGGCGCTGACGGCCTCGGTCCCCGGCCGAGCGACGACCTGCTGATCGTCGACGCTGGGGGCCGCACCGGCGGAACGCTCCTGGGCGGGGTCGCCCACCCCGAGGTGATCGCCGCGGCCCGCACCCTGCTCGACGGCACCGAGAACCAGGTGGCGGTGTCGCTCGACATCGATTCCGGCGACGCCACCGCGGCCGGCCTCACCTGCGGCGGGGTCGTGGAGCTCCTCGTCCAACGCCTCGACGCCATCCCGCAGCAACTCTGGGACACGCTCTCCGCCGGGCGCCCCGCGGCGCTCGTCACCGTGCTCGGCGCCGATCATGCGCCGATGGTCGTCCATCCTGGTGGTGCGCTCATCGGGAACCTCGGCGACTCCGCCCTCGAGACCATGGCCCAGTCCGAGGCCGAACCGATGCTCACGTTTCCGGGGCCGTCGCACACCCGGATCCCGGTCGGCGATCTGGAGCTGCTGATCGAGTCGTGGAATCCGGTGCCGCGCCTGTTGATCGTGGGTTCCTCCGACCTCTCGATCGCGCTCACCCGCCAGGTCGAGCTCCTCGGTTGGACGGCCACGACCGCGGTCGGCGCCGATTCCGCGCTCGCCGCGGTGGCCGATCTGTCGGTCGCCGACGTGGTGATCGTCATCGACCACGATCCCTTCGTCGCCACGCCCGTGCTCGCCGCGGCGCTCCGGCGGGGGCTCGGCTACGTCGGGGCGCTCGGCTCGCGACGCACGCAGCAACGCCGGCGTGAGCACCTGGCCGATCTCGGCGTCGGTCCGCTCGATGTCGCACGGGTCCACGGGCCGACCGGGCTCGATATCGGCTCGCGGACCCCAGCGGAGACCGCAGTGTCGATCGTCGCGGAGATCATCGCCGTTCGTACCGCCCGCACGGGCGCACCGCTCGCGAGCACCACCGGCCGGATCAGCGGATGACCGGCGGCTTCGAGGTCGAACCGATCGGGGTGATCCGAACGGCACACACGGAGCGCTCGCACACCCCCGTTCAGACGGCGCTCAACCCCGCCGACCACGGCCGAGTGGTGCTCGAGCCCGCCTACCGCGACGGTCTCGCCGAACTCGATGGGTTCGACTACGCCTGGCTGCTCACGTGGCTCACTCCCGACCCGGACGATCCGGTACCCACGACGATGCGTCAAGTGCCGTTCCTGCTCACCGCCCGCCGCCGCGAGATCGGGCTGTTCGCGATGCGGGGGCCGCGCCGGCCGAACCCGATCGGGCTCCATCTCGTCCGCATCGTCACCCTCGCGCCAGACGGATTCGAGTTCGCCGGCGTCGACATGGTCGACCACACGCCGCTGCTCGACATCAAGCCGTGGGTCGCGGCGCTCGATCTGCCCCATGAGCAGCGCCTCGATGCGCCGGTGCGCGGCGGATGGTTCGACGGGGTCGATCTCACGCGTCTGCACACCCCGGCCTCGCTCCGCGGGGACGTCGGTGACGCCCAAGACTGAAACGAGCGCGTGCGAGCTGCGACGATGGTGACCTTGGGACGAACCACCGATCAACTCCTGCTCGGCGAATGGGCCTGCCTCGGCATCCTTTACACCAAACCGACGCACGGCTTCGCCATCGCTGCCCGCCTCAAACGGGAGGCGGACGTGGGTCGGGTCTGGTCGTTGTCGCGGGCACTCACCTACCGCGCGCTGGAACAGCTCACGATCCGCGAGTACATCAGGCCCGTCGGTGAGGAACCGGGGATCGCCGGCGGCAACCGCACGATCCTCGCCGCCACGCGCAGCGGACGTGCTCAGCTCCGCAAGTGGCTGGCGACGCCGGTGGTACATCTGCGCGACCTCCGCAGTGAACTGCTGCTCAAGCTGATCATCGCCGAGATCTGCGAGGTCGACATCGGTCCGATGCTCGAACGCCAGCACGTCCAGATCTCCGAACTGGCCGACGCGATCGCCGCTCACCTCGATTCCGAGCCCACCGATGTCGTCGCACTGTGGCGCAGCGAGTCGTCCATCGCCGCGCTGCGGTTCCTCGACCGGCTCCGGCTCGGCACCTCGTGACGACCACACCGGTCGCAGCAGCGCTACGAGGCCGCACTGCACGAAGCGTTCCGCTCCGAACTCACCCCGGTCGACGGGATCGCGGCAGCCCTCGACACGATCACCGTGCCCACCTGTGTCGCATCCAGCGGAACCCACGACAAGATGCGACTCACGCTCGGGCTCACCGGGCTCCACGACCGCTTCGAGGGCCGGATCTTCAGTGCTTCGCAGGTCGCGAACGGCAAGCCCGCTCCAGATCTGTTCCTGTTCGCGGCTGAGTCGATGGGCGTCGCACCGGAATCGTGCGTCGTGGTCGAAGACAGCCCGTCTGGCGTCGAGGCCGCACGGGCCGCAGGGATGCGATGCGTCGCCTATGCCGCTGGCATGATCCCCGTCGAACGTCTCGCCGGCCCCGGCACCACCATCTTCGAACACCTCGCAGAGCTCCCGGGGGTGATCTCCTCGCTGGCCGCTCGACTCCGGCTCGGCAACACGTGACCGTGTCGAGGAGTTGGAGCCACCGAGGTCGATCACCTCTCGAGTGACGAACCGCGATCGCCGGTCGCCGCTGGGCTGACCAATCGAGCTGGCCGGTGAGCCGGACATCGAGCTTCCGGTTCGACCGGTGGGCGGCGTCGGGTTGGCGGCCACGCCTCGGACGCGACGTCCTACCGCAATCGGTGCTGTCAGGGATTGACGGTG
>CAZYWK010000062.1:0-23309 GCA_964651825.1 uncultured Ilumatobacteraceae bacterium
CCGCGAGCCGGGTTGGCGGGGCCGATCGCTGAACTGGCGGCCCTCGGAGTAGGCGGGGTTGGTGTCGGGGCGGCCGCGGCGGCTCGTCCAGCGCCAGGTGAGCGAGATGCGCGCCCGGTCGGTGTCGGCGGCGGGCACGCCGTGCAGCCAGTCGCGCTGCGCGGCGCCGCCCATCACGAGCAGATCGCCCTCGCCGGGCGTCAGCACGACGTCTCCGTCGAGCTCACCCGCGTGGCCGCGCACCGGGTTCGTCGCCAGCGGCTGGCGCTCGCGGAACACGAACGGTCGCCGCACGCCGAGGACCACGATGGCGATGAGCGTGTCGTCGAGCCAGCGCATCTCACGGTCGGAGTGCAAACCCTGGAAGTCGGTGCCGTCCCGGTACAGCAACCCGCCGACGCCGGCGAACTCCACGCTGTAGCGCGATCGCAGGTGCATCGACGTCTGGCGCAGCAACGGCGAACGATCGGCCGCGAGACCGGCACCGAGCCGCTTCTCGGGCACGTAGCGGTCGTAGCGCAGGACCTCGTTCTGCACCCACGGCGTCGTGTCGCGGACCTCGGCGAACGCTCTGTCGGCCCCGACGACGAATCCCCGGACCAGGTCGACCCACGAGCCCGGGCCGAGCTCGCGTCGCTCGACCGGCGCGGACCGGTCGATGCACAGCTCGCTCACCACCGCATGATCGCACGCCCGGGCGTGCCGATGCCCCGACGTCGACGGGGCGATCCCGGGCGTGTTCGCCAAAATCTGAGTTGTTTGGTCGGGAATTGCCGGTGTACGGTCGACCCCTTATGAGCGAGACCTGGGGATTCGAGACCAAGCAGATCCACGTCGGTGGCGATCCCGACCCGACCACAGGCGCCCGGGCCGTGCCGATCTATCAGACGACCGCGTTTGAGTTCCGCGACACCGATCACGCGGCCAACCTCTTCGCGCTCGCCGAGATCGGCAACATCTACACCCGCATCATGAACCCGACCCAGTTGGCGCTCGAGCAACGCGTCAACGCGCTCGAGGGCGGATGCACGACCGCGGTCGGCCTGCCGGGCGCGCTGGCGCTCGCGTCCGGCCAGTCCGCCACGACGCTCGCACTGATGACGTTGTGCGAGGCGGGCGATCACGTCGTCGCGTCGCCGTCGCTGTACGGCGGCACCTACAACCTGCTGCACTACACGCTGCCGAAGTTCGGTGTCGAGGTGACCTTCGTCGACGACCCGCACGACCTCGGCCAGTGGGAGGCTGCGATCCGGCCGACCACCAAGGCATTCTTCGGCGAGATGGTGCCGAACCCGAAGAACGACGTGTTCGACATCGAGGGTGTGTCCGGTGTCGCCCACGCCAACGGCATCCCACTCATCGTCGACAACACCGTGCCCACGCCGTACCTGATCCGGCCGTTGGAGTGGGGCGCCGACATCGTGGTGCACAGCCTCACGAAGTTCCTCGGTGGCCATGGCACAGCGATCGCCGGCGCCATCGTCGACGGCGGAACGTTCGACTACGCGGCGTCCGGGCGGTTCCCGAACTTCACCGAACCCGACCCGAGCTATCACGGCCTCGCCTACTTCCCGGCGCTCGGCCACGGTGCGTTCATCATCAAGGCCCGCGTGCAGATGTTGCGCGATCTCGGCACGGCCATCTCGCCGTTCAACGCGTTCTTGGTGTTGCAGGGCATCGAGACCTTGAGCCTGCGCATGGAGCGTCACTTCGCCAACGCCCAGCGCGTCGCCGAGTACCTCGACGGCCATGCCCAGGTGTCGTCGGTGAGCTACGCCGGCCTGCCCTCGAGCCCGTGGCACGAGCGGGCCAAGAAGTACGGCGGCGGCAAGGGCTACGGCTCGGTGCTGGCGTTCGAGATCGAGGGCGGGCACGAGGCGGGCAAGAAGTTTGTCAATGCGCTCAGCCTGCACAGCCATGTGGCCAACATCGGCGACGTCCGCAGCCTCGTGATCCATCCGGCGAGCACCACGCACTCGCAGCTCACGCCCGAGGAGCAACTCGCCTCCGACGTGACACCGGGCCTCGTGCGCCTGAGCGTCGGCCTGGAGACGATCGACGACATCCTCGCCGACCTCGACGAGGGCTTCGCCGCGGCGAAGGGCTGAGCTCGCCCGCGGCGCTCAGTCGTCGCCCGGGCCGGGGCGGTCGCCGGGCGACGCCTCGGCCGTGAGGTCGTCGAGGTAGCCGAGGGCGGCATCGGCGACGGCCGGGTCGAGCTCGCCGTCGTCGCGCCAGTTCTCGATGTCGCGGCGGAGGTCGTCGGCCCGCCGCTCCTGCTGCCTCGGCGGCGAGTCGAGGACCCGTTCGAGCCCGTCGGCGAGATCGTCGCCGCGAGGCCCAGCGAGCTCCGGCGCGACCTGCAGGGTGAGCAGGAACGTCTCCACACCGAGTTGTCCGGGGAACTCCGGGAACAGTTCGAGCAGTGGTGGTGTCGCCGTGGTCGCCGGTGGCAGGGTGGTGACCGGCAGTGTCGTGGCAGGAACGGTGGTGGGCGGCAGCGTGGTCGGCACAGCGGTCGTCGGCACAGCGGTCGTCGGGGCAGCCGTTGTGGGGGGAGCGGTCGTGGGTGCGGCCGCGGGCGCGACGGTGGTGACGGGTGCGATCACCTCCGGAGGGCTCGACGTCGTGGTCGGCTCCGGTGTGTCGTCTCCGAGCGCGGCGGCTGCCGCGATGGCGGCGAGCAGCAGCACCGCGGCGAACCCTCCGGTCAGCATCATGCGCCGGCGGTGGCGACGTTCGGCTCGCAACTGTTCCGGCACGAAGCCCGTTGGCGCCGTTGCGGCCGGCACCGGAGGCACCGGCATGACGGTGGTTGCCGGAGCGGTGGACGCGGCCGCGAGGTGCGCCGGCATCGGCGCGGTACCACCCTCACCGGCTGCCGTCATTGCCGCCGCGGCGGCCGAGAGCTGCTCGGCCATCTCGACCGCTGATTCGAAGCGGGCCTCGACCGGCATCGCGGTGGCGCGCCCGATCACGGCTGCCAGCCGGGCGTCGATGCTCGGGTCGATCGCCCGCACGTCGAGCCGGTGGTCGCGCGGGCGCTCGACGACCGTCGGCGGACGTCGCGTGGTGGCCGCTTCGAACAGCGTGACGCCGAGCGAGAAGATGTCGGTCGCCGGCCCGAGCACGGCGCCGTTGGCCTGCTCGGGAGACACGTACCGGCGCGTGCCCATCACCATGCCGCTCGAGGTGAGCGACTCGCCGAGCTCGTCGAACCGCCTGGCGATCCCGAAGTCGGCGAGCTTCGCAGTGCCGTCCGCGGCGAGCAGGATGTTCGCCGGTTTGACGTCGCGATGGACGATGCCGGTGGCGTGGGCGGCCCCGAGGGCGCCGGCGATCTGCGCACCGAGTGTCGCCACCGCGCGCGACGTCATCGCACCACGATGGTCGAGGCGATCCGCGAGCGAGCCACCCGTCACGAGCTCCATCACCAGGAACAAGCGGTCACCGTCGGTGCCGGCGTCGTAGACCGCCACCGCGTGCGGATGCACGAACCGCGCCGCCGAACGGGCCTCGACGACGAATCGCCGTGCCGCGGCGGGGTCGGCGGTCTGGGCCGCGACGGCGTCGATCACCTTGACCGCGACCGGCCGGTCGAGGCGTTCGTCGTGCGCTGTGAACACCGCGGCGGTGGCGCCGGAGCCGATCCGCGCGCCCAGCCGGTACCGACCGCCGATCAGGCTCCCGACGGTGCTCTGGTCAGTCATCTCGCTGATCGCGCAGGAACGCTTCGAACTGGTCGCCGAGGTCGTCGGCGGACGGGATCGCCGCCTCGGCGCGTCGGTCGAACTCGGCTTCGAGCATGGCGACGTACAGGCGCAGCTGGTCGTCGCCGGCGACGATCTCGTCGTGGACGTCGCGCCAGCTGTCGATCTGGTCGCTCAGCTCCGCGTCGGCGGCCACGTCGAGGACGTGGCTCAGGTGGTGGGTGAGCGCGGCGGTCGCCATCGGGTGCTCGGCGTTGGTGAGGTAGTGGGGGATCCCGACCCGCAGCGAGATCGACGGGATGCCGCGGTCTTCGAGCTCGGCCTGGAGCACGCCGACGACCCCGGTGATCCCCTGGTACGACGGCGCCACGAGTCCGAGCCGGCGGGCGAGGTCGGCGTCGGCGGTGCTGCCGGTGACCGGCGGGGTGCGAGTGTGGGGGATGGCCTCGGCGGCCGATCCGACGGTGACCACGGCCTCGCATCCGAGGGCCTGGGCCACGTCGATGACGGCGACGACGTAGGCCCGCCAGTGGAGGTGCGGCTCGACGCCGATCAGGCCGACGATGTCGCGGTGACCGGGGTTGCGCTGGAGGATGAACTCGTTGGTCGGCCAGACGATCGCGTGGACGTCGTCGTCGATCGAGACGTGGGGGCGCTGCTGGGTGAAGTCGTAGAACGGATCGGGGTCGATCGAGCCGACCGTGACTGCGTTGTCGGCGTTGGTGAAGGCGTTGATCGCCTGCGTGGCCGCGCCGGCCATGTCGAACCAGCCTTCGAGGCCGATCAGCATCACCGGGCGGTCGAGCGCTCCGATGTCACCGGTGTCGAACGACAGCACCTCGGCGGAATCCACCCCCGAAGTGTGCCAGGACGGATGCCCGCCGTGGCCGCGTCAGCCGAGCTTGCCCACCACGTGGTCGATGCAGGCGGTGAGCGCTTCGACGTCGGAGGTGTCGATCGCCGGGAACATCCCGATGCGCAGCTGGTTGCGGCCGAGCTTGCGGTAGGCGTCGGTGTCGACGATGCCGTTGGCGCGCAGGATGGTGCATACCTGGTTGGCGTCGATCCGGTCGTCGAGGTCGATCGTGCCGACGACGTTCGAGCGCTGCGCGGGGTCGGTGACGAAGGGCGTCGCCCAGTCGCGGGCCTCGGCCCAGCCGTAGAGGGTCGCCGCCGAGGTGGCGCTGCGGCCGGCGGCCCACGACAGGCCGCCGTTGCCGAGCATCCAGTCGAGCTGGGCGTCGAGCATCACGAGCGTGGCCAGCGCCGGGGTGTTGTAGGTCTGGTTCTGCACCGAGTTGTCGAGGGCGATCACCAGGTCGAGCGAAGCTGGCCGCCAGCGGTCGCTCGCGCCGATCGTGCGGATCCGCTCGAGCGCGGCCGGGGAACATGCGGCGAGCCACAGGCCGCCGTCGGAGGCGAAGCACTTCTGGGGCGCGAAGTAGTACACGTCGACCTGCGTGGGATCCCATTCGAGGCCGCCCGCGGCGGAGGTGGCGTCGACCGCGACGAGGGCGGTGTCGGCGCTCGTGCCGTGCGGACGTTGCAGCTGCATCGACACGCCGGTCGAGGTCTCGTTGTGGGTGAGGGCGTAGAGGTCGATGCCGTCCTCGGCCGCCGGGGTCGGATGGGTGCCAGGCCCGGTCGCGACGATCGACGGCTGGCCCAGGTGAGGCGCGGCGGCGCAGGCTTCGGCGAACTTCGAGGAGAACTCGCCGAACACCAGGTGCTGGCTGCGTTCCTGGACGAGGCCGAACGTGGCGGCGTCCCAGAACACGGTCGAGCCGCCGTTGCCGAGCACGATCTCCCAGCCGTCGGGCAGGCCGAACAGATCGGTGAGCTTGGAGCGCACCGCGCCGACGAGGTTCTTCACCGCCGGCTTGCGGTGCGACGTGCCGAGGATCGTGCCCTGGGCGGCCTGCAGTGCGGCGACCTGCTCGTCGCGGACCTTCGACGGCCCGCACCCGAACCGTCCGTCGGTCGGCAACAGCTCGGCGGGGATCGTGATGGTCGGGTTCGCGGCGGCGTCGGCGGTGGTCACGGTCAGACAGCATGGCGCGCCGGTCTGCTGATCGCACCGCGGTTTCCGTCACGCGATGCTCCCGTCGGGTGTTTCGCGATGGACGTGTGGCGCGGAAACACCCGACGGCCGCAAACACCCGACTCACAATTCCCGTTGGGGCGGAGCCGGCGGCGTGGCAGGCTTGCCGATCGTGAAACGAACCTCTGCCCGACTCGCCGCGATCGCCCCCTCAGCCACGCTGGCGGTCGACGCCAAGGCCAAGGCGCTTCAGGCGCAGGGCGAGAACGTGATCGGGTTCGGGGCTGGCGAACCCGACTTCGCCACACCGCAGCACATCGTCGATGCGGCGATTGCCTCATGCTCCGATCCTCGCAACCATCGCTACACGCCCGCGGGCGGGTTGCCCGAGCTGAAGGAGGCGATCGCGGTCAAGACCAGGCGCGACTCTGGCTTCGAGTGCGCGGCGTCGCAGGTGCTCGTGACGAACGGCGGCAAGCACGCGGTGTACACGGCCTTCGCCGCGCTCTGTGATCCGGGCGACGAAGTGATCTGCCCCGCGCCGTACTGGACGACGTATCCCGAGGCGATCACGCTCGCCGGTGGCGTGCCGGTCGTGATTGACACCGACGCCGAGAGCGGCTTCCAGGTCACGATCGAGCAACTCGACGCCGCGCTCACGCCGCGCACGAAGGTCCTCCTGTTCGTCAGCCCCGACAATCCCTCGGGCGCGGTGTATCCGCCGGAGGCGGTCAAGGCGATCGGCGAGTGGGCGGTCGCCAACGGCGTGTGGGTGATCACCGACGAGATCTACGAGCATCTCACCTACGGCCCGCACGAGTTCTCCTCGATGCCGACCCTGGTGCCCGATCTCGCTGACCAGTGCATCATCGTCAACGGCGTCGCCAAGACCTACGCCATGACCGGGTGGCGGGTCGGCTGGATGATCGGGCCCGACGACATCGTCAAGGCGTCGACCAACTTCCAGAGCCACGCCACCTCGAACGTCAGCAACGTCGCGCAACGGGCGGCGCTGGCCGCGGTCGCCGGGGGCCTCGACGACGTGCAGATGATGCGGGCCGCCTTCGAACGTCGGGCGACCACGATGCACAAGATGCTCAACGAGATCCCCGGCGTCACCTGCCTCGAGCCGCAGGGTGCGTTCTACTGCTACCCCGACCTCAACGGCCTGCTCGGCCGGCCGATCGGCGGCGTCACGGCAAGCTCGACACTGGAGCTGGCCGACCTCGTGCTCGACCAGGCCAAGGTCGCCTTCGTCCCGGGTGAGGCGTTCGGGCTCGCCGGCTACGGCCGGTTCTCGTTCGCCCTCGGTGACGACGACCTCGTCGAAGGCATCACCCGCCTCGCCCACCTCGCCGGCTGACCCCGCGTTTCACGGCCACCACAGCGTGTGGTGGCCGGCGAGGGCGGTGACGACGACGAGGACGGTGCACTCGGCGACCTGTTCGACGGCGCCGAGCACGTCGCCGCTGACGCCGCCGAGCGCGCGGCCGGTGAACGTCGCGACGAACAACGCGGCGACCCCGGCGGCGAGCGCGAGCGGGGCTGCCCACCAGCCGACGGCGAGCGTGGTGATCGCCAGGCCGGCGAGGACTCCGACGATCGCGGCTGGGCGGGAGAGTGAGCGCATGAAGTCGGCGCCGAGGCCCTCCGTCGGAGGTGGCGACGCGACGGCCATCGTGGCCACCGACGCCGTGCGGCCCAGCGTGTGGGCAGCGACCAGCCCACCGAACGCAGCCGCCGGGCCGAGCGTGGCGACACACACGATGCGCAGCACGATCGAGCCGCACAGCGCGGCGACGCCGTAGCTCCCGTGGCGCGAGTCCTTCAGGATCTCGCGCCGCTGCTCCGGCGACCAGCCACCCATCGCGTCGGCGGTGTCGGCCAGGCCGTCCTCGTGGAACGCGCCGGTCAACAGCACCCCGAACAGCACCGCCACCGCCGCTGCCACCGAGCTGGGCACCCACTCCATCAACCCCGCCGCGACCCCCCCGACCGCCGCCCCGACGACCGCTCCCACCACCGGGAACCACGGCACGCAGGAGGCCAGCGACGGCGGATGCGCCAGCCGGATCGGAACCCGCGTCAGGAACTGGACCGCTCCGAGCGCGTCGCGGAGCGGGGCGATCACTCGCCGAACCACTCGGCGAACGTCGGCACTTCGGTGACGCCGGCGCACGCCATGGCGATCAGCGGCACGGCGGCCATCGCGCCGGAACCCTCGCCGAGGCGCATGTCGAGATCGAGCAGCGGCCGCTGGCCGATCCGCTCCAACAGCTTGCGATGCCCGGGCTCGGCCGAGCAGTGGCCGACCGTGCAGTGGTCGAGGGCCGTCGGGTCGACGCTGAACAACGGCAGCACGGCAGCGGTGACGACGTAGCCGTCGAGCACGACCGGGATCGATCGGTGGCGGGCGGCCAAGGCGGCAGCGGCCACGCCGACCAGCTCGGCGCCACCGACTTCGCGCAGGATCTCGATCGGGTCGGTGATCCCGGCGATCCGGCGCACCGACTCCTGAACGGCCGTGCGCTTACGGGCCAGGCCCTCGTCGTCGACCCCGGTGCCCCGCCCGACCCACGCCGCCGTCTCGCCGCCGGCGAGCGCAGCGGCGATCGCCGCCGACGGCGTGGTGTTGCCGATCCCCATCTCGCCGAGCACGAGCAGGTCGCAGTCGAGGCGGTCGACCGCGGCGATCGCGGCGTCGACGATCGAGTCGAACCGGCCGGGCTCCAGCGCGGCCTCGTAGCGGATGTCGCCCGTCGGACGCCCGACCCCGACGTCGACCGCCTCGACCTCGGCCCCGGCGATGCGGGCGAACGCGCTGATCGTCGAGCGTCCATCCCGGTAGGCCGACAGCATCGCCTCGGTCACCCCCGTCGGATATGCGCTGACCTTCGTGGCCGCGGCGACGCCGTGGTCAGCGGCGAAGATGAGCCCGGCCGGTTGACGCACCGCCGGACGGTCGGTGCGCTGCCAGCCGGCGACCCAGGCGGCGATCTCGTCGAGCCACGCCAGCGCTCCACTCGGCCGGAGGATGTCGGCGGCCCGGTCGTGGACGGCCGCGCGCGCCGTGACGTCGGCCGGTGGGAGGTCGATGAGCAGGTCGTGGAGCTTCGTCATGGGCGGCTCAGACGATGATGGTCGCGGGATCGTCGAGCCGGAGCACTCGGCCGGCGACGAGCAGGTAGGACTGCTCGGCGTGCTCGGCCCACCGGCGGTTCACCGCACCGAGCACGTCGCGGTAGCGGCGGCCGAGCGGTGTGTCCGGGTGGATGCCGAGGCCGACCTCGTTGGTGACCACCACCGTGGGCTCGCCACGACGGGCCGCGACCGCAGCGGTGGATGCGGCCGCGTCGAGGATCGTCTCGTCGGAGCGGCCCTCCCACATCATGTTCGACACCCACAGCGTGAGGCAGTCGATCACGGCGAACGAGCCGCCCGCCGCGTCGAGGGCCGTGGTCAGGTCGATGGCCTCTTCGACCGTGGCCCACTCGGCTGGCCGCTCGGCTCGGTGTCGTTCGACACGGGCAGCCATGTCGGCGTCGTGGTCGGGCGAGTCCGGCGGGCGGAGTGGGGCGGTGGCGATGAACGTGACGGGCCGGCCGCTGCGCCGGGCGAGCGCGACGGCAAGGTCGCTCTTGCCGCTGCGCGCGCCGCCGGTGAGGAAGATGAGCGGCATCGGTGGCGGTTCAGTAGTCGATGCCGCGCATCGCACGGATCCCCTGCCGGTAGGCGTGCTTGATCTCGCGCATCTCGGTGACGGTGTCGGCGATCTCGATCAGCTCGCCCGGCGCGTCACGGCCGGTCACGATGACATTGACGTGGCTCGGCCGGTTGGCGATCGCGCCGACGATCACGTCGACGGGCAGCCAGTTGAACGTCATCAGGTAGGTGAGCTCGTCGAGGATGACCAGTTGGTGCTCGCCGGCGTCGATCAGATCGACCGCCTGCTGCCAGCCGGCCGCGGCGTGCGCCCGGTCGTTGGAGAGGTCGTCGGAGTCCCACGTGAAGCCGTCGCCGAACGCGTACCAGTCGACACCGAGCTGCCGGCCGATCTTCTCCTCACCCACCTTCCAGTTGCCCGACTTGATGAACTGCACGACCGCCACGTTCCAGCCGCGGGCGACGCCGCGCACCATCATCCCGAAGGCGGCCGACGACTTGCCCTTGCCGTCGCCGGTGTTGACGACCACGAGCGAGTCGGCGCCGTGCAGGCCATCCGGGCGGGGATCCTCGGTCGGTGCCAGATCGGTCAGGTCGTCGGTCAGGTCGTCGGCCGTGTCGTCGGCCCTCTCGTCGTCGCCATCCATGGATGGGGGAGCGTACGCACCGACCAGTACGATGTCGAACTGTCGTCGTGGCAGCGAAGTTCGGTGAGAATCCGGCGCTGTCCCGCAACGGTGGTCCGCCGGCACTCGTGCCCGGCGGCCAGCCCGGTCGCCTGCTCCGCCGACGCCAACCAACACTCCCTCGAGGCAAGGGACGGTTCGCACCCGGCTGCTGCCGGCGGTGGCCCAGCTTGTCCTCCGAACCTCCTGGAGGATCTCCATGCGATCGCGTACCACGATGGCTCGCACCGCGGCCGGCCTGATCGCCGGCCTGTCCCTGTTCATCGCCGCCGGTTGCGGCAGCGACTCCGATTCCGATTCCGGCGACGCTTCGAGCGACACCGTCTCTCCGGCCGACACCGTTGCTCCGGCCGACACGACGCCCGGCGACACCGCGGTCACGTCCGATCCGGCCTCGGCCGACCCGGACAGCGGTGGCGACGAGCTGCGGATCGTGTCGCTCAGCCCGACCCACACCGAGATCCTCTTCGCCATCGGCGCCGGCGACCAACTCGTCGCCGTCGACGACCAGTCCGACTTCCCGGCCGAGGCCCTCGAGCTGCCGCACGACCTGTCGGGCTACGAGCCGAACGTCGAGGCGATCGCGGGCTACGAGCCCGACCTCGTCGTGATCGGCGGCGACTTCTCCGGCCTCGGCGCCCAGCTCGACGAGGTCGGCATCGACTGGTGGGACGGCCCGTCGGCGTTGACGCTCGACGACACCTACAGCCAGATCGAACAGCTCGGCGCCACCACGGGCCATGTCGCCGAGGCCGCGGAGCTCGTGCTGCAGATGCAGACCGACATCGCCCAGATCGTCGCCGACACGCCCGTGCCGGAAACACCGCTCAGCATCTATCACGAGCTCGACAACACGTTCTTCAGCGCCGACAGCACCACGTTCATCGGCGAGCTGTACGCGATGCTCGGCCTGCGCAACATCGCCGACGAGGCCGAAGGCAACTCCGGCGGCTACCCCCAGCTCAACGCCGAGTTCATCGTGTCGACCAACCCGGACATGATCTTCCTGGCCGACACCATCTGCTGCGGCGAGTCGCTCGAGACCGTGTCGGCCCGCCCGGGCTGGGATGCGATCGCCGCGGTCCAGAACGGCGACGTGTTCGAGATGGACGACAGCATCGCGTCTCGCTGGGGGCCGCGCGTCGTCGACTACCTCGCCGACGTGTCGGCCGCGATCCAACAGGCCGCCGTCCCCGCATGACGGTCCCGGCGTGACCGTCTCGTGAGCGTCTCGTCGTGAGCGTCTCGTCGTGAGGGTCGCGTGATGAGCGAGCGTCCGCGTGACGCGGGCTGGTTCGCAGGGGCGGCGCTCGTGCTCGCTGCGGCGGTGCTGGTCGGGGCCTCCATCGGCCCCGCCGGCCCGTCGTGGTGGCGGGTGCCGCTCGCCCTGGTCGACCACCTCCCGCTCGTGTCGATCGACTCGGGAGTGTCGCAGAGCGAGTGGAACATCCTGTGGAAGATCCGCATGCCGCGGGTCGTCCTCGGCGGCCTGGTCGGCGGGATGCTGTCGATCGCCGGGGCCTCGTACCAGGGTGTGTTCCGCAACCCGCTCGTCGATCCGTACCTCCTCGGCGTGGCCGCCGGCGCCGGGCTCGGCGCGACGATCGCCTTGACGCTCGGCCGTGGCACCACCGCCACGTGGCCGGTCGACCCGGTGCCGACGGCGGCGTTCGTGATGGCGCTCGCCACCGTCGGCGTGACGTACGCGGTCGGTACGTCACGGAACCTGACCGGGTCGGGGACGGCCGGCTCGCGTTCGGGGACGACGCTCGTGCTGGCGGGCATCGCGGTCGTGTCGTTCGCCACCGCGGTGCAGACGTTCATCCTCCAGCGCAACAACGAGATCGTCCGCGAGGTCTTCCAGTGGGTGCTCGGCCGGCTCTCGGGGGCGACGTGGTCGGACGTGCTGCTCATCGCTCCGTACGTGATCGTCAGCTCGATCGTCCTGATCCTCCACCGCCGCCAGCTCGACCTGTTCCGGGTCGGTGACGTGGAGGCCGCCACGCTCGGCATGTCGGTGTCGCGCTCGCGGCTCGTGATCGTCGTGACGGCGACGTTGGGCACCGCGGCGGTCGTGTCGGTCAGCGGCCTGATCGGCTTCGTCGGTCTGGTGATCCCGCACGTGATCCGCCTCGTCGCCGGGGCCAGCTACCGGCGCCTGCTGCCGCTGTCGCTGATGATCGGCGGCGCGTTCTTGATCCTGGCCGACGTGCCGGGCCGGATGCTGACCAACCCCGCCGAAACCCCGATCGGCGTCGTCACCGCGTTCATCGGCGCACCGTTCTTCGTCTATCTCCTGCGCACCAGGCGGGTGCCGGTGTGAGCCGGGAGTCCGAAGGCGCCGTCGGGTTCCACGACGTGATCGTGCGCTACGACGACCGTGTCGTGGTCGAGCCCTTCACCGACCGGATCGAGCCGGGCGAGTGGCTGGGCGTGATCGGCCCGAACGGTGCCGGCAAGTCGTCGCTGTTGCGCGCCATCGCCGGGCTCGTGCCACATGCCGGGACGATCACGATCGACGGGCGCGACCTCGCCTCGTTGTCGAGCAAGGAGCGGGCCCGGCTGGTTGCCTACGTGCCGCAGGAACCGCTCATCCCCGACGACATGAGCGTGTTCGACTACGTGCTGCTCGGGCGCACCCCGTACGTGTCGTACTTCGGCGTCGAGAGCCGACACGACCGCGACGTGGCGGCCGACGCGATCGAACGGCTCGAACTGGGCACCTTCGTCGACCGGCTGCTCGGCGAGCTGAGCGGCGGCGAGCGCCAACGGGTGGTCCTGGCTCGTGCGCTCGCGCAGCAGGCACCACTGCTGCTGCTCGACGAGCCGACCTCGGCGCTCGACATCGGCCACCAGCAGCAGGCGCTCGAGCTCGTCAGCGAGCTCCGCCGGGACGAGGGCCTGACGGTGATCGCCGCGCTGCACGACCTGACGCTCGCCGGCACCTACACCGACCGGCTGACGATGCTCGACGCCGGAGCCGTGGTCGCCTCCGGCGCCGCCAGTGAGGTGCTCACCGCCGAACGCCTCGCGGCGATCTACCACGTCGTCGCGACCGTCGACGTCGACCCGGACGGCACCGTGGTGGTCGTCCCCCGCCGCTCCACCACCCCCTGACAATCGACGTTTGCGTCGGGATCTGATCACACCAGTCGGTGCTGAATCCCGACGCAAACGTCGGTGTGCGGGCAGCTGATTAGCATCGGGGGGATGAGTGAGTCGCCGTATCCGCCGTTTGCGGGGGTCGAGCCGTACGGCACCGTCCGGTCGGTCGAGGCCGAGCGCGAGCATCGCAAGCGGATGTGCGCCGTCGGGTACCGGATCTTCGCCGCGATGCGCTGGGGGCAGCTCGGCGACGGGCACGTGTCGGCCCGCGACCCCGAGCTCACCGACCACTTCTGGCTGCTCGACTGGGGCGTGCCGTTCGGCGAGGCGACCGTCGACCAGCTCGTGCTCGTCGGCCCCGGTGGCGAGGTGAAAGACGCCGAGGGCAACGCGACCGGCGGCGTCAACACCGCCGGCTACCACATCCACCATCCGATCCTCGCCGCCCGCCCTGACGCCGTCAGCGCCGCCCACACCCACACGGCCTTCGGCACGCCGTGGTCGGCCAACGTCGAGCCGTTCCGGGCGATCAGCCAGGAGTCGTGTGCGTTCGTGTTCGACCAGGCGCTGTTCGACGACGAGGAGGTCGAGGTGCTGTCGACCGACGGCGGCAAGCGCATCGCCGCCACCCTCGGCGACGCCAAGCTGTGCATCCTGCGCAACCACGGCCTGCTCACCGTGGGCCGCACGGTCGAGGAGTCGGTCGGCTGGTTCGTGATGGCCGAACGAGTCGCCGAGGTCCACGTGAAGGCCCCCGGTGGCAAGCCGATCTCCGACGAGTCGGCCGCCATCGCGGCGTCGACCCTCGCTCCCGCCGAGGTCGGCTGGCGAATGTTCCAATGGCTCCGCCGCTCCCTCGCGATCAGCGACGCCCAGGTCGGCTAGCCCATCGGCCCGGCGTGCGCGGCGTCACTGCTCCGCTGGCATCGATTCGCCGTCGGCGTGGCTCGGGGGGAACCAGATGTCGTCGTTGACGAGGATCGAGTCGGCCTCCGACGGGCCCCACGACCCGCGGAAGTACGGGTGCACGAGGCCAGGGCGATCGAGGGCCGGTTGCACCACGCGCCACGTGCCCTCGACCACGTCCTGGCGGGCGAACCGGCGCAGCGAGCCCTGCAGGGCGTCGCCGATCAGGCGCTCGTAGGCGTCCTGTCGCTCGCCGAGCGCGGCGGCGAAGTCGACGTTCACGTCGACGTCCTGGCTGTCCATGTGCGGCCCCGGGGTCTTGGCCTGGAGTACGAACGTCACGCCGTCGCGCTTGCCGAGCCGGAGGCGGACGAGGTTGCGGTGCGGCGGCGGGCCGCCGGCCTCGTCGAACAGCATGCGTGGGGGCTCGCGCAGTTCGATCACGGCTTCGGTGGCGTCCTCGGCGAGGCCCTTGCCGACGCGGACGTACCACGGAACGCCGGCCCAGCGCCACGAGTCGATCTCGAACCGGGCGGCGACGAACGTCTCGACCTCCGACTCCGGGGCGACGCCCGGTTCGTCGCGATACCCGACGTACTGGCCACGCACCATCGCGCGGGCATCCATCGGCCGCATGGCGGCGATCACCTTGGCCTTCTCGTCCTGCAGGAAGCCGGAGTCGGAGCCGGCCGGTGGCTCCATCGCCAGCAGCGAGATCACCTGGAGGAGGTGGTTCTGGAGCACGTCACGGATCGCGCCGACCGAGTCGTAGAACGACCCGCGTCCCTCCACGCCGATCGTCTCCGACATCGTCACCTGCACGCTGCGCACGTAGTTGCGGTTCCACACCGGTTCCAGCAGCGTGTTGGCGAAGCGGAACACGAGCAGGTCCTCCACCGCCTCCTTGCCGAGGTAGTGGTCGATGCGGAAGATGTGGTCCTCGGCGAACACGGTGTGCAGGGTCTTGTTGAGCTCGACGGCCGAGTGCAGATCGCGGCCGAACGGCTTCTCCACGACGATCCGGCCCCGATGGTGGAGGTCGACCGAGGCGAGCTTCTGGGCGACCGTCGGGAACATGTCGGGCGGGATCGCCATGTAGAACACGGCGACCTGCGAGTGGAGCTCGTCGAGCGTTCGGGTCAGCTCGTTCCACGTGGTCGCCGCGGAGTAGTCGCCCTGCACGAGGTCCATCCGCTTGCACAGCCCGTCCATCACGGCCTCGTCGACATCGTCGATGTGCTCGAGGATCGACTCCTTCGCGTGGGAGCGGAAGTCGGCGTCGGTCCAGTCGCTGCGGGCGACACCGATCACCGGAACCCGCAGCACCCCCGACTGCTCGAGCCGGTAGAGCGCCGGGAAGAGCTTGCGCTTGGCGAGGTCGCCGGTGGCGCCGAACAGCACGAGCGCATCGGCGGTGGGTTGGTTGGTGTCGATCTGGCCGGTGTCGATGTGGAAGGCGGTCATCGTGTGGACTCCGTTCGTTCGTGGTGGCCGCCGAAGCCGGCGCGCATCGCGGACAGGGCCTTGTCGGCGACGTCGGCGCGACCGCGTGAGGAGAATCGCTCGAACAGGGCCGACGACAGGACCGGCACCGGCACGCCCTCGTCGATCGCCGCGGCGATCGTCCAGCGCCCCTCTCCCGAGTCGCTGACGACACCGGCGTAGGAGTCGAGCCGCGGATCTCGATGGAGCGCCTCCGCGGTCAGGTCGAGCAGCCAGCTGCTGACGACCGACCCGCGGCGCCACACCTCGGTGACCTTCGAGAGGTCGAGGTCGTACTGGTAGTACTTCGCCTCCTCGAGCGGCGCGGTCTCGGCGTCGGCAGCGTGCGTCTCGGCACCGATGTTGGCCTTGGCGAGCACGTTGAGGCCTTCGGCGTATGCGGCCATCAGGCCGTACTCGATGCCGTTGTGGACCATCTTCACGAAGTGTCCGGCGCCGCTCGGCCCGCAGTGCAGCCAGCCGTGTTCCTCGGGAGCCGGATCGCCGGTGCGGCCCGGTGTGCGTTCGGCGGTGTCGACGCCGGGGACGAGGGTGTCGAAGATCGGCGCCAGCCGGGCGACCGCGTCGGTGTCGCCGCCGATCATCAGGCAGTAGCCCCGTTCCAGGCCATGGACGCCACCACTCGTGCCGACGTCGAGGTAGTGGATTCCGCTCGGCGCCAGCTCGGCCGCACGATCGACGTCGTGGTGGTACCAGGAGTTGCCGCCGTCGATGATCGCGTCGCCCGGTTCGAGCAGCGGGGTGAGCAGCGCCACGGTGTCGCCGACGAATGCCGCGGGCACCATCAACCAGACCGCCCGCGGGGGCGTGAGCGCAGCGACGAAGTCGTCGAGCGTCGTCGACCCGTGGGCCGCCACCCCTTCGGCGAGGAGTGCTTCGACGGCGTCGTCGATCACGTCGTACACGACGCACTCGTGACCGCCCGCGTGGAGGCGGCGCACCATGTTGGCGCCCATTCGTCCGAGTCCGACCATGCCGATCTGCATCGGCACAGGTTGCCACGTGGCCCGGCCGCTGGGGCTACGACCCGCGGAGCGCCTCGACGGTGGGAAGGTCGGTGACCGCCAGGAGGGCCCGTTCGAGCTGCGGGGTGCGGGCGCCGACGAGCGCCATCAGCGCTTCGACCTCCTCCTCGTAGCCGGCTCGGTCGCCGGCCTCCGCGAGCTCGTCGATCAGGGCGAGCTTGTCGTCGACGCGCGCGAGCTGGGCGTCGTCGTCGGCCGACTGCGGATCGACCGAGCTCGGGTCGATACGCGCCGCGCGCACGGCGCCGACCACGATGGCCAGATAGGTGGAGTCGCGAACCAGCACGTCGGGCATCGTCTCGGCCTCGACGTCGGCGAACCTCGCCGCACCGAACTGGGCGGCCTTGCTCACCGCCGCCGCCACGACCGGGCCGGCGCCGACCGCGCTCGCGGCCTGCCCGATGGCGAAGCTGACCTGTTCGCCGAGCGCGCGGCGCCGGCTCGACGCGGCGGCCGCGGCGGCGATCATCTCGGCCTGTTCCGCGTCCACCGACGCGCCGATCAGCTCACCGAAGCGCGCCACGTTCCTGATTGTGCTGTCGTCGATCGTGCCGGTGCCGAGCCGATCGAAGATCGCCGTGGTGTAGGCGCCGAGCGTCAGCCCGATCGCGGCTTGGGCCTCGGATTCGCGGCAGATGGCGCCGAACAGCTTCCGGACGTCGTCGTAGGTACCCAGTTCGATCGTGAACGGGGCGATCGACCGCGATGTGGCGGCCAGGCCCGGGGCTCCCACCTCGTGGATCGTCACGGTCGTCTTGGTGCCGAGCCCGAGCCCGGTAGCGAGCGTGTCGACGTAGCCGACCATCGAGCCGGCGACACCGAGCGACATGCCGGGGGTGAACCCGTCGTCGAAGTCGCCGGCCGCCAGCTCGGTCAGCCGGCGCAGGACGCCGTAGCCGTCGATCATCCGGTTGGGGTCCCGGGCGACGGCGGTGTACAGGCCCCGGTGGACCAGCTCCGCGACGACGCTCTGGTCGAGCATCGGCCAGCCGGCAAGGGCCCGGACGGCCACCTCGTCGGCGAGGAGGTCCAGGCTGTGGGCCGGATCGAGCTCGACGAGTGCGCGCAGCACGGTCGACGTTGCTGCCGCCGCTGAGAGCTGCCGACCGAGGTCGTCGAACGGCGACGGTGGAACGATCATGCGCCGGGCGAGCTGTTCGACGAAGTCGGGTGGGAAGGCGACGATGCCGGTGCTGAAGGCAACGACGTGGTTGTCACGGCTGATCGCGAGCAGCCGGTCGGCGAACTCGTCGTCGGCCTCGACCCGCGCCGCCAGCGCGGCCGCCAAGGAGGCGAACAGCTCGGAGGCGGGGCTGGTGGGTGCGCCGGTGGCGTCGAAGGGGAGGTCGTCGATCGGGCACCAGCCGACGAAGGCCAGCAGCTGCTCGTCGGTCATCCGGGTGAACTCGTCGTCCGGCGGTGGCTGGCCGGTACTGCGGTCGGCGATCCAGTCGACGATCATCTCCTGACCGCGGGTCACGAGCGAGCGGGTCGATTCGAGCCACGAGATCATCGCCTGGCTGGTGTGGATCTGATGGAGCAGCGGGAGCCACAGCTCCTCGAGGTTCGTGCGGGTCAGACGGAGGGCGCGGAGCGCCTCGCCCGCGGCGGGGTCGTTGCACCTGATGGTGGCGAGCTGGTCGCTCGCCTGCGCGACGCGGGTCGTGAGCGCCTGGATGCGGACGGGGTCGTAGGCGGTCTGCACGGTGTCACCACGCTCCGTTGCTCGCGCTGGCCAGCACGCGGGCGGCGGCGTCGATCTCGTTGGCTCGCCGTTCGAACTGCCAGGCCTGACGGCGGAGGTTCTCGACCGCGGCGTGCAGTTGCATCTGGTTCGTGACGAGCACGTTGTGGCAGAGCAGCGGGCGAGCGCCCCGCCAGGTGTCGTCGCCGGCGGCCACGTCGAGCGACATGACGGCGGCGTGTTCGATCGTGAGCGCGAGGTTGCGCAGGACGCCGGCCCGGTGCCGCAGTGTGGAGGCAGTGGCCGGATTGCCCATCGGGGTGGCGGTCATCGGTGGTCACTTTCGTTGTGGAGCGCCGGGCCCGTTGCCCGACTCGCCTCAACGTGGGTGGTCGGAGGCGCCGGACGGAACGGTGCAGATGACGATCTGATGCGGCAGGCCCGTCGTGTCGTCGACGAACTCGTCGCCGACGACCGTGAAGCCGTTGGCCGTGTAGAACCCGACCGCGCCCGAGCGGGCGCGGGCCCACACCGTCGCGACGCCCAGAGCGCGTGCCCGATCGATGCCAGCGGCCAGTAACGCCGCGCCGAGACCCTCGCCCCGCAGGTCCGCTTCGGTGGCCATCCCCCGCAGCTGGATCGCGGGCGTGTCCGTGCCCGGGAACGGACGGTCGATCCACGTGGAGACGGCCACGATCCACCCGTCCCGCTCGACGGCGAGGTGCGCGGTGGAGGCATCGTCGTCACCGTCGAAGTCCACGCGCGCCGTGGGTGTCCCTGCCCGCAGCACCCTGGCCCGCAGGTCGTGCGTGTCGGCGGCCCGGATCTCCCGCACCCGGCCCCGTTCGTTCGGGGACGGGGCCAGAACGAACGGGGTCAGGGCGGCGAGGTGGGCGGTGCGGTCGGCGACCGTCGCGGCTTCGTCGGGGTCGTGGGTGACCAGGATGGTCGTCGTCCCGGCGTCGCGGAGGAGCGCGGCGAGGTCGACGGCGAGGCGGTCGTGGAGCTCGCGGTCGAGGCCCGTCAGCGGTTCGTCGAGGAGCACCACGAGCGGATCGACGGCGAGGGTGCGGGCGAGGGCGACCCGCTTGGCCTCGCCACCCGACAGCGACGCCACGTCGCGGCCACCGAACCCGGCGAGACCGACCCGAGCCAGCCACTCGTCGCTCCGCGCTCGCCGCTCCGCGGCGCCGACCCCGGCCATGCGCAACCCGAAGGCCACGTTGGCGGCGACCGAGCGGTGCGGGAACAGCTGGTTGTCCTGGAACACCATGCCGACGTGGCGACGGTGGGTGGGGGTCGTGGTGACGTCGTCGCCGTCGATCAGCACCCGGCCGGTGTCGGGGGCGACGATGCCGGCGATCACCTTGAGCAGCGTGGTCTTGCCGCTGCCCGACGGGCCGAGCAGCGCGACGACCTCGCCCGACGCGACGGTGAGCGAGACGTCGGCGAGCACCGGCGTCGCGCCGAAGGTGACGGTGACGTGTTCGACGTCGAGCGCGGCCATCAGTGGCGGGTCCCGACCGGATCGCTGCGGAGCGGATCGTCGCTGACCACCTCGACGACGGCGACGAGTGCGATCGTGAGCACGGCGAGGATCGTGGCGAGCACGTAGCCCTGAGCCTGGAGGATCGAGCCGGTCCGGCCGAGCAACTCCTCGATGACGATCGGCATCGTCTCGTCGCCCGAGCGCGACAGCAGCGAGGTCGCGCCGAACTCACCGAGGGAGATCGCGGCCGCGAGCGCGGCGCCCCCGGCCAGCGGCCTCCACAGGAACGGCACCACGATCTCGCGCCACGCCCGCGCCGGCGATGCGCCGAGCGTGGATGCGGCATCGGTGAGCGACGGGTCGATGGCGCGCAGCACGCCCACACAGTTGCGGATCACGAACGGCAGGGCCACCAGGGCCTGACCGACCGGCACGAGCCACCACGAGCCGCGCCAGTCGACCGGGTCGGTGTCGAACGTGATCAGCATGCCGAAGCCGATGGTGACCGCGGATGTGGCGATCGGCAGGGTCGAGCCGGTGTCGATGAGGCGGCCGAGGCGGCCCGACGCGGCGATCGCCAGGCTGGCCGCAGCGCCGACGGCGACCGCGATCGCGGTGGCGCACAGCGCGGTCAGCAGCGAGATCCGGATCGCGCCGACCGCATCGATGCCGAGGCCCATCCCGGGCCGGACCTCCAGCGTGCCGAGGTTCGTCCACGCCGCGGTGGTCCAACCACTCGACGTGCGCAGCGATCGGGCGACGAGTGCCGCCAGCGGAGCCATCAGGACGAGGGCGGTGCCGCCGGCCACGAGCCGCACGAACCGCCGCTGGCCGACGGTGCGCGGCCGCTGGCGGGCACCGACCGGATCGAGTGCGAGGGCGCGGCTCGCCCGTCGCTGCCGGCGGGTCAGCAATGTGACCACGGTGGCCAGGATCGCCAGCTGGACGAGTGCCAGTACGGCGGCGACGCCGATGCGGCCGAGCTGGGTCGCGTTGCGCCACACCTCGACCTCGATGGTGCGGGTGCCCGGCGCCCCGACGATGCGGATCACGCCGTAGGACGTGAACGTGAACACGAACACGATCGTGGCTGCCGCGAGCAGGGCCGGGCGGAGTTGGGCGATCGTGACGTGGCGGAACACCTGCCAGCGCGACGCGCCGAGCGTGGCGGCGGCCGCCTCCATGTTGCGCGGCAGCCGCTCCCACATCGCGCCGACCAACCGAACCACCACGGCGAGGTTGAACACGACGTGGGCGATCAGCACCGCCCACACCGTGTGGTCGATCCGGTCGGGAGCGATGGCGAGGATCGCCGCACCCATCACCACCGTTGGCAGGACGAACATCGCCGTCATCAACCCGAGCAGCAGCGTGCGGCCGGCGAACGAGTACCGGGCGAACACGTAGGCCGGTGCGAGGCCGGCAAGGAGCGTGAGGACCGTCGACGCGACCGCCTGCCACGTCGTGAACCAGACGACGTTCCAGGTCTGGCGCGACGACAGCGTGTCGTCGATGGCGTCGAGGTCGACCGCTCGCGCGAGGAGTGTGAAGAACGGCCAGACGTAGAAGACCGCGAGGAGCACGATCGGCGCGGCCGCCAACCCGAAGGTCAGCGGGCGCGGCAGCCGGTTCACCCGATCACCAACTCCGTCCATTCGTCGATCCAGGTCGCCCGCTCGGCGTCGATCGTTGCGGGCTCGAGCTCGTACGGGTCGTCGGGGATCACCGCGAAGTCGACGAACTCCTGGGGGAGCGCGACGGCCGGGTTGGCCGGGTACACGAACAGGTTCAGCGCCAGCTCGGCCTGGAACGTCTCGCCGGCGAGGAAGTCGACGAGCCGGCGAGCCTCGTCGCCGTGCTCGGTGCCGCGCAGGATGCCGGCGAACTCGACCTGACGGAAGCACGTCGACCCGACGGCACCGGTCTCCGGGTCGCCGTAGATCACACCGGCCGGTGGGCTCGAGCCGTAGCTCACCACGAGCGGCCGCGAACCGCCTCCGGCGGCGGAGAACGACTCGTAGTAGGCCTGGGTCCAACCGTCGACGACCTCGACGTCGTTGGCGACGAGCTGCTCCCAGTACTCGTGCCACCCGTCGCCGAACTCGGCGATCGTGGCCATCAGGAACGCGAGACCCGGCGACGACGTGGCCGGGTTCTCGACGACGAGCAGGCCGTCGTAGGCCGGTTCGGCGAGGGCGGCGAGCGAGTCGGGTACCGGAACGTCGCCGTCGGCGAACCAGGCCACGTCGTAGTTCACGCACACGTCGCCGTAGTCGACGGGTGTCGCCTCGCCGTTCGGCACCAGCGCCGTGAGCTCGGGCGCGAACGCGGCGACGGCCGGCGACACGTACGGCTCGAACACATCGGCGCCGATCACCCGCGACAGGAACGTGTTGTCGACGCCCCACATCACGTCGCCTTCGGGGTTCCCGGCGGTGAGCGCCGCCTTCGACACCATCGTGCCGGTGTCGCCGGCCACGAGCAGTTCGACCTCGATGCCGGTGTCGGCCGTGAACGTGGCGAGCGCCTCGTTGAGTGAGGTCTCCTCGGTGGGAAACGAGTCGTACACGACGAGGGTGACCGCGCTCGGGTCGTCGTCGGAGCAGCTGGCCACACCGGCGGCGATGGCCAGCACGAGCGCCCCGGTGATGATCGGGTGGCGGCTCACGACTGCGCCTCGTTGCGGCCGTCGGTGTGCTCGACGATGTCGGCGTCGGCCGGTCCGGCGAACACCGGCACGTCGAAGATCGTGAGGATGCCGGTGCCGACCGAGATCTCGACGGGGGCCTCGTCGAGCACCTCGTTGCTGATGCCGTGGCCGACCATCGGCTCGAGGGTCACCTTGTCGAGCGGCCAGCGCGTGCCGTGGATCGACACCTTCGTGCAGCGCCCGTGGAGGGCGAGCAGCGACAGCGTCGACCCGGCGACGAGCGACAGTGCCGCCTTGCCGGGGCCGTGCAGGATCTCGAGGTGTTGCGGCCCCCACCACGCGTCGAGGCGCGGGATGCTGGTGAGCGCGCCGGCGCCGAGCGCGCCGATGGCGGCGAGTGAGTGATCGAGGCGGTCGCCGCCGCCGATCAGCGTGACCTGCTCCGGGTCCATCGCCGCGGCGAACGCGAGGGCGAGCTCGGTGTCGGTCTGGTCCTTGTCGGGCGGATGCCGATCGATCGTGGCGTGCCGTGCCGCCCAGACCAGGCCGTCTTCGCTGATCGAGTCGAGGTCGCCGATGAGGCCCGACGGCGTGAGCCCCGCCGCGAGGGCGTGGTCGAGGCCGCCGTCGGCGGCGAGCACGATGGCTTCGCCCGGGATGCGCGCCACGACGTCGGGCAGGAGCGGGGCCGCTCCGGTGATGATGACGATCCGTTCGTTCAAGGGTTCCTCCGCCGGCATTATCCGGATCAGGTTCTCGGGTCGGCGGTGGCGAGCGCCCTCTCAGCCCGCCGTTCCTGCGAGCTCCCCGTTCGGTTGGTCGCCGCCCACCCTACCCGTCGCCGCTC
>CAZYWK010000063.1:0-20261 GCA_964651825.1 uncultured Ilumatobacteraceae bacterium
TGGTGATCCTCACGGCGGCGACCGACCGGCGCGCGCTGCGACTCGCGCTGGAGGCCGGCTGTGTCGGCTTCTTGTCGAAGCACGCCGACCGCGGTGAGCTGATCCGGGCGATCCGGGCGGCGGCCCGTAACGAGACTGCGTTCACGCCCGACATGCTCTCCCACGTCGTCCACCTCGGACGGGCACGTGCAGGGACCGATGCGGAGTTGACGGCACGAGAATGCGACGTGTTGCAGCTGTCCGCGGACGGGCTCGACCCCGAGGAGATCGCCGAGCAGATGCTCCTCAGTCACCACACGGTGCGCAACCACCTGCGCCATGCGATGGCGAAGCTCGACGCGCACACGCGCTTGGAGGCTGTGGTGAAGGCGTTGCAGGCGCGGTTGATCTCCGTGGAGCGATGAGCCGGCGATGTGCAGCGCGCTTCGATCGGCGGAGCCGTTTCGCGTCGCCCTCGCCGACGACGACACCGGGGTCCGCTCGGCACTCACGGTCCTGCTGGGTGACGAACCGCGCATCGAGCTGCGCGGCGTGTTCGCCGGTGGCGCCGAGCTGTGCGAACTGTGCCGCACCGAGCACGTCGATCTGGCGCTCATCGATGTCGCCATGGCCGGTGGTGGCCCGGGCTTGGCGTCCGCCATCCGTGAGGTCTCTCCCGGCACCCTCGTCGCTGTCTATTCCGCGCACAGTGACCGCCGGACCCACGCCGCGATGCTTGCTGCGGGCGCCGCGGCCTTCTTCGAGAAGGGCCGCGTCCTCGACGTGACCGGTGCCGTGCTCGACCTGCTCGACTCCGTCGACACCCGCTGACGGAGACCACAGTGACGAGCGCAGCTGCGGACCCCTGTGATCCGGACGTCGGTTCCGGAGCACGCGCCGGAGGCGTGGACGAACGCTGCGTAGGATCGTCGCCATGCCGCCCGCTTCTGACGTGTCGATTCGTGATCTGGCGGCCGAGGCGTATCTCTACTACTACCCGTTGGTCGAGAACCTGGCGCAGGTCGGTCGTTACGTGTCGACGGGGGTCGGCTCGAACCCGGCGGCGCCGTTCAACGCGTTCTCTCACGCTCAGAAGCTGGCCGACGCGTCCGACACGTTCGTGACGATCAACAACGACACGGTGTACTCGATGGCGTCGCTCGACCTGTCCGTGGGTCCGGTCCGCGTCGATGTGCCGGCGACTGGGGACCGGTACTACGTGTTGCAGTTCGTCGACGCCTGGACGAACAACATCGCATACGTGGGGACCCGTGCCACCGGAAACGAGGCGGGATCGTTCGTGATCGTCCCACCCGATTGGGATGGCGCCCTCCCGGCCGGACTGCCCAGGATCGACGCCTCCACGACGATCGTGTCGATCGTCGGCCGCTTCGCCTGTGTCGGTCCTGCCGACATCCCCAACGTCGTCGCCCTGCAACAGCGACTGACGCTCACACCGACAGAGCCATCGGCGCCGGCACCAGCCGGCATCCCCGACGTCGACGTGGTCGCTGACGGTCTGGAGTTCTTCGAACAGGCACGGGTGCTGTCTCAACGATTCCCCGAGGTCGCCGAGGACACCGCGTACGCGTCGCGCTTCGCCGCACTCGGCGTCACCGACACAGCCAGCCCATATGCCGACCCCGACGCCGACTTCGCCGTCGCGCTGATCGCCGGACTGGCCGCCGGTAAGGAGAAGGTGGAGGCGATCAGCCGCCAGGGCAAGGCACCCGTCGTCAACGGCTGGACGGTCGGGCTGCACATGTTCGACTACAACCTGCACGCCTTGGGGCTCGGCACGATCGACGAGCCGGCGTGGAAGATGGACTACGAGCCGGAGATGCGGTTCGCCCTGCGCGCCGTCGCCGACCGGCTCGGGCTGTGGGGCAACCATGGCTACGAAGCGGTCTACTGCCAAGCGTTCACGGACATCGATGGACAACCGTTGGTGGGCAGTTCGGTGTACACGATGACGTTTCCCGAGAGCCCGCCGGTCGGCGCGTTCTGGTCGATCACGATGTACGACATCCCCGACTACTACCTGGTCGACAACCCGATCGACAGGTTCTCGATCGGCGATCGAACCGCCGGCATCCAGTACGACGCCGACGGATCACTCACGATCACCATCAGCCACACAGAGCCCACCGACCCGACCGCACGCGCCAACTGGCTCCCAGCACCCGACGACAAGTTCCGTCTCGTGTTCCGGCTCTACATCCCCCAAGCACCGATCCTCGACGGCTCCTACGAGTTCCCACCGATCCGGCGAACCACCTGATGGGATGACAGCCCCGGCCGGCGTCGAGCACCGCCGGTCGAGCTTCCGCCACCAGGAATGCCATCCACCCGTCGCTGGTCATCGGTCGATAGCTCATGAGCACCACCCTCGCGCGGCCACTTGCCGCGTGCTCATGACGAAGGAGGCGATCGCCGGATCAGCGCACTGTCACATACCGCCGGGTGAGCCTGGTCCGTCACGCTCACGGGCGTTCGCGTCAGGCTGTCGGGCTCCACCCCGGCGGCGCGAGCTCGAACGCGTCGAAGCGGAACGGCGGGGCGACCGTGCAACTCACGAGCGTGTACCCGACCGGCTCGGCCGGGAGAGGTGTGGCGGCCTGCCAGGCGTCAGGTGGGACCACGACCTGGGGTCGTTGTCCGATCGCGAGATCGGAGCCGAGCACGATCGATGTGGGCGGGGACCCGGCGACGACGATGTCGAGTCGGAGCGGATCACCGACGTGATGGAGCCACACTTCGGCCGATCCGATCACACGATGCCAGTCCGAGTGGTCCGTCGCTTCGAGCAGGAACCAGATCGCCGAGCTCGACTCGTCTCGCCACGTCTCCGCGTACCATCCACCCTCCGGATGACGCTGCAGACCGAGCAGCTCGATCGTGGATCGGGCGTCGAGGATGTGGGCCACCGCTCGACCTTGGCACACCCAGGACTCTCCGTGGCGGAAGGTCTCCCTGGCGGGCGAGGAGGTGCATCGAGACGAATCAGACTGAAGCAGCTCAAGTGTTCGGTTTGTGATCGCCCGCGGTGTGAGGTCCGGATTGGAGTGACTCCAACATCGTGCTGAGCGCGTCGTCGAGCGACCGACGTTGCTTGGCCGACAGGACGCCGACGATCTGCTCCTCGGTCTCGACGTGATCGGTGACCGCGGCGTCGATCCGGTCGAAACCGTCCTTGGTGAGCACGACGAGCAGGCTTCGGCGATCCTCCGGAACGGCTCGTCGCTCGATCAGTCCGATGCTCTCGAGCCGGTCGAGGCGGCTCGTCAGGGTCGCCGGCGACAGCATCAACGATTGCGTGATCCGCGACGGCGTCGCAACATACGGCGGCCCGAGACGGCGCAGTGTCGCCAGCACATCGAACTCACTCAGGCGCAGGTCGTGCCGTTGCAGTGTCGCCTCGATCACCCGGGTTCCAAGACCCATCACGCGCCCGAGGCGCCCGATGGTCGCCATGGCGTCGAGACGCAGATCCGGTCGTTCGGCACGCCACTGATCGATGAACTCGTCCACAACATCGGCCACGGATCCCACTGTAGGCGAGAAGTAATACGAAGCAGAACTATTTGACATCGAATATTCGAGTTCGTACTATACGAGTATGAATTACATTGCCGATCAGCTCGCCGCGCTCTACGCCACTCCCGGAGCGTTCGATCCATCTGCAATCGCGTCATCGCTCGAGCCCGACGTGACCCTCCACGTACCGGGGTCTCATCAGTTGTCCGGGGATCACCATGGCCTTGCCGGCGTCGGTGACTTCCTGCATCGGTCACGCGACGCCACCAACGACGGCGAGCACATGGAGCTGATCGACATCCTCGGCGGCGAGACTCACATCGGTGCATACGTGCGGGTGACCGCCCACCGCGACGGCCGCCCACCGCTCGTCAACCACACCATCCACCTGTTCCGCCTCGGCGAGGACGGCCGCATCGCCGAGATCTGGTTCCACAACCGGGAACAGGCTGCCGTCGACGCGTTCTGGAGCTGACATGCGCACCGCGACCTGCGAGCAGGCCAGTCGTTCACCTGGAACGCGTCGAAGGCACACGGCTCCAGACGCGTCGATCCGATCGACGAGTCGAGCTGTGTCGTCACATTGACCATGCACATCCATCTCGCGGGCGCCGAGCGAGTGTTCGGGCATCTGCTCGCGCGCATGATGCGGCACAACCTCGCCAGTGACCTCCGTCGGCTCGCAGAGCTCGCACGCGCGGACTACCCACCGGCGGGCGCGCAGGGGACGCCGCGCACAGATCGTCGTGATCTGAAAGTCTCCCCGACCGCCGGCTGAGCAGCCATCACGTGGCGGGCGGGGGCGAACAATTCGAGGACTGTCGGCTCCACGAGGCCAAGATGTGTCGTGCAGCCGATTGGAGCCAAGATCGCCGAGGGTCGCGACAGTGAGATCTTCGAGCACGGCCCGGGAAGGGTGCTGCGCGTCGCACGCGACGGACGCTCTCTGGTAGGGGAGGCCGAGATCATGCGATGCGTCCGCTCACACGGCTATCCGTGCCCGGACGTCTACGACGCCGGCGAGGGCTTCCTCGTGATGGACCGACTCGAGGGTCCCACGATGATGGACGCGGTCGGCAAGCCGCCGTTCCCACTCCGGCGGACGGTCCGATGGTCATCGACTGGTCGAACGCGTCCGCGGGCGATCCCGCCTTCGATGTCGCGGACACCTGGGCCTTGTTCGCCTGTGCGACCGCCCCGGCCACCGGACTCGATCGCATCGTCGTGCCGATCGGTCGCCGCATCATGCTGCGCGCATTCCTGAGCCGTGTCGACAAAGACGCCGCCCGCTGCGCGCTCCCAGCTGCTGTCGAGCATCGACGAACCGACCGCAACCTGACTCCTGCCGAACTGGCCCGCATGGACAAGCTGGCCACGTGGGCCGCCGACACCTGAGCTGCGTCACGCGGCGCCCTGGGGCCCTGACCGTCGAGCTCATGTCGCGAGACCACGACCGTCACGTGGGCAGCAGCAGTACCCGCGGACAGGCGCTGGCGCTTGCGGACAGGCCCGGCCGCATGGAAACAGTGAACCATATGATTCAGTGTTCGGTTCGCATCTTGACGCTTCGTTCGCGGCGCTGTCGGATTCCACGCGAACGACGAAGGTGGAGAGGACGGCTCCGTCACCACGGTCACCCTGACGGAGACGGATGGCAAGACATTGCTCGTCGTGAGCGAGCTCTATCCGTCGAAGGAAGCGCTCGACGCCGACGGTGGCGGCGCGGCCGAAGCCATGGACGAGACACTCGGGCAATTGGAGGAGCTGCTCATCGAGCTCACGTCGAACTCTTGACGGGCATTCCTCATGCCGCGGGCACCATCTGCCGGCAATCGCGGACGACATCGGCGCTGCTTGCTGCTCACAGGTGTGGAGCGGTCAAGGTGCAATGGTGAGTTGTGTGATGAGCCCTCGGCATCGTCGGCGAGTGGTGGACCGTGCTGATCCTCCACGACGTGTTCGACGGCTACCACCGCTTCGACGAGTTCCAGGCGAACCTCGGCATCTCCTCCAGCCTGCTGACGACCAGGCTCAAACGGCTCGTCGATGACGGAATCCTCATGCGACAGCGGTATCAGGATCATCCTCCGAGGTTCGAGTACCACCTCACCGACCTCGGGCGATCGTTGCGCCCGGTCCTGGTCGCCCTCGCCGCATGGCGCAACGCCCAACTCGCGCCCGATGCCCGCAGCATGGTCCTCGTCGACGCCGAGACCGGTCTCGAGGCGGACCCCATCGTCGTCGACCGCCACACCGGACGACCCATCGACGGACCCGACTTCGTGTTCACCGCTGGTCCCGCCGCGAGCACAGCGTTCACCGACCGCTACTCACGAGCCACGCCGCTGACCACCCAGTGACGCCGTGGCGGGCCACAGTCGGCGGGGCCGCGTTAGGTTCGGTGCTGAGCGCCGACCCCCGCGCGTCAACCGTTGATGTCGAGGAGGAGACCGTGAGCAATGACCGGATCGCTCGCGGCGCACTCGGTTGCATCGCCGCGTTCATGGCGCTGACGGCGTTGCAGGCCGCCTTCTTCCCCCGGTCGTTCTTCGACGACTTCCCGTTCGGCCGCGGCTGGGTTGCCGCCGAGGGAGGCAGCTACGACGAACACTTCGTTCGCGACGTCGGAGTGTTGTTCCTCGCACTGATCATCGTGACCGTGTGGTCCGCATGGACCGGCAACGGTGTCGTTGCCGTCGCGATCGCTTGGCTGGTTCAAGGCGTGCTGCACCTCTGGTACCACGTCGGCCACCTCGACGGACTCCACGGACTCGATCGGGTTGGACTCGTCGCCTCCCTCGCTGCCGTTCCACTGCTGGCGCTCATCGCGCTGATCGCCAGCCAGATCCGGCCCAGTTGATCGAACGGGACCCGCAGGTCGGTCGCTTTCGACTCCGCTGACCACGCGTCCGCGGGCGCGCGTGAAACGCGCACTCGGACCCGCCACCGACCGAGGACGTCGTGACGCAATGGCCTGGTGGTGGGCGCAAGTACATATCGATCGGCCAACCGCGTCCGAGCCGCTGAACTCCATCAGGTGACTATCGTCGAGCCCGTGGCATCGAGGATCGTCACCGCCGAGGATCTCGAGCAGATGACTCCTGCTGAACGGCGCGCGGTCTTCGACGCCAGCATCGTGACGAATCTTGATGACGCTCCTCCCGAGCTTCTCGCTCGCACACGCAGGCGGGTGGAGCAACTGATCGCCGAGTCGGAATCCCAGCCGAGTTGAATGGCGACCGGCTCGAGGTTCGAGCCAGGCCAGAGTTCTTTGCCGACCTCGATCGTCAGCTTCCGTCCGAGCGCGGCGCGAACGGTGAGCCGTCGTCGGGCGACTTCCAGGTGTTCGAGCTGCTCGTCATCGTCGACAGGTTCGCGACAAACTTCGCCAACCTGCCCGAGCTGATCCGGGTCGCTCCGACTACGCGTAAGGATCGCCACCGGGGTGTGAGCGATCACTGTTCGAGTGTGTGGAGCCGTTCGGCGACGAGTGAGGCGACCCGTTCGTCGCAACAGTCCGCTGCTGCGTCGGCGAGTCGGATGGCAAGGTCGTCGATGAGACGCTCGGCACCAGCCCGCGCGAATCCCCATCGGTGGGCTTCGGCGACGAAGTCGTCGCGCGCCAGGTCTTCGTGCTTGCCGTTGACCGACATGGCAGCTGTGGGACGAAGCGTGGGCCACAAGGCCGTCGGCACCGTGTCGTACAACGGTGCCAGATCGACATGGCCGGTCGGGATGTCGATCAGCAGCGACACGTTCTTGCCGTGCGCGTCGCCGTTACCGATCACCCAGGTGAACACGGCCGTGGCGAGCAGGTCCGGGTATGCCGTGGCTGGGTCGCCGTATCGGTCGCACAGTTCTGCGATTTGAGCGAACGTCGGCCCACCAAACCGTTCGTACTTTCCCCGGCCATGGTGGTCGTCGATGTTCACACCGAGCGCTTGGCAGGTGTCCTCTTGGTGGATGCGCTCGAGCACGCCGTCGTCCATGCGACGGCGGTCGTACCGCTCGACGACCAGTACGTCGAGCCCGTCCACGTTGATCAGGTTGCTTTGCGCGGCACGCAGGCCGGCATCGTTGGCGAGACGCAGGCAGGCGTGTTCTGCGGCGAGCAGTTCGTCGTAGCGGCCGTCGTCGAGCTTCATGATGTGCGATGACGGTTGACCGTGCACCGGCCGGCCCCACTGGCCATCGTCGAGTGCACAGACGACCAGCTTGTTCTGTAGGCCTGCGATCGAAAGTTCGCTGTCGTCACGCATCGCGAATCCCGGCGCGTCGACGACCGAGCGGAGCTCGGCGGCAAGTTGTTGGTCGTCATAAGGTTCGACCGCCCATCGGCGTTCATCGGGCTCGTCGACACTGATTGTGAACGCACCTGCGATGTCTCGTCCGTACCGAGCCAGCAGTTCGGCGTAGTAGTTGGTGGGCACGCCGGCGGTCGTCGCGACGGCGAGCAGATGCTCACCTTCGGGCAGCAAACCTCTCACCCACGGTGTCGCCGAGTCCCTTTGGCGGGTGACCGGCAGCGAACACGACAGCAGCGGACGGTTCGCGTCACCGGCTGCGATCGCAGCGGCCGAGTATCGGCAGCGCAAATCCCACGGTCGCTTTGCTTCGAGTTGGGCGACCAGCATGTCGTCGTGCCAGACGCCGAGGCGCTTCACGGCCAACGGAACCCATCCCCATCTTTACGTCGATGATCTTGCGGGCGATGATCTTCATCTTCATCTCGTTCGTCGTCGTCGTCGTCGTCTTCTTCTTCCTCCTCCTCCTCAGGGCGGTCATAGAGGTGGGTGCGTTCATGGTCGTTCATGTGGGCTGGTTCGGGCACAGTTGCGTACACCTCGATACCGAGTCGGCGGAGCACCGACAGCGCCCGGTCGAGCGACTGAAATCCTTCACCGGCCTCGATGCGGGCCAGACGGGTCCGATCGAAGCTGAGCTCGAGCTGGTCGACGAGCTGCTGTTGGGTGAGCCCATACACGGTCCGCGCGTCGCGCAGCACTCGGCCGAGATCTCCACCCGACCGAACCCGATATTGCCGTGTGCTCATATCAACACATACTACATAGTCAGACAGTTGTGTCAATAGCAGCACAATCCTTCCATCGAAGCGACTGTGTCGATATCGGCACAGTCTGGATCATGTTGGTTCCAGCGCTACGGCCACCCGCCTGCGGCCGGATCCCGCACCACCGGTCCGTTCGCGCTACATCGCGATGTGCTAGTAACGGATGCTAGCATCACGTGATGTCAACCATTCGTACGACGTTCACGTTGGAGGACTCCCTCGCCGAGCAGGCGCGTCGCTTGGGCGTCAACGTCTCGGCGGCCGCTCGCGACGGCGTGGCGGCGGCGGTCCGGGCCGCGCTCGGTGAGGCCGACCGAGCCGCGTACTTGAACAAGCCTGAACGGATCGACGAGTTCTGGAGCGACGTCGAAGCTTGGGGCGACGAGTGAACCGAGGTGAGGTGTGGCTCGCCCAAGTCGGCCGGAAGCGGCGGCCGGTGCTCGTCCTCACCCGCAGCGAGGTGCTCGACGTGCGGGCGCTGGTGACGGTCGCCGAGATCTCCACGTCGGCACGCGGGCTGGCCGCCGAAGTCACCTTCGACCACGCCGCCGTCGGCCTCGACCGCGAGTCGGTCATCAACTGCGACGGCCTGCACACCGTCGCCCAGTCGACGCTGACGACCCGGGTCGGCGAAATCGACGAATCGACGATGCGGAGCGTGTGCTCGGCAATCAGCTACGCGCTCGGCTGCTGATCGGCGGCACCGGGCGAACTCTCGCGCCCACGCGTTTCAGCCGGGCGGCGTCGTCGCCGTAGCCAGCGCGTCGGCGGCCGTTGCGCCGGGCAGGATCTCGGGGAAGCACCACGTCGCGCCGGCGGCGGCCAGCGCGTCGGGGTCGGGATGCGTGCCGCCGACCAGTGCGACGTCGAGCTCGCCGGCGGTCAGGTCGCCGGCTTGCAGCGCGGTCGTGACGTGTTCGGGCGTCCAAGGATCGGCATTCACCAGGGCCAGACCCTCCAGTCCGTGGCGGCGTACGCGACGCGGCCCGGCCGTGAGCTCCGTCCGACCGGCGATCCAGATCGGAACACGTGGCTCTTGCACGCTGGCCGGTGTGGTCACCCGCCCGCCGGCGCGGGTGACGGGTTCACCCTTCAGCATCGGCTCGAGTAGCCCGATCCCGGCATCGAGCGCGGCGGCTCGGGAGCGGTCGTCGGCCGCCGGCTCGTCGAACACCGAGTACTCGCCGTAGCTGTCGACCCCCAGGCCGAGGCCGAGCACCATCCGGCCGCCGGACAGGCGATCGAGCGACGTCGCCGCCTGCGCCACGAGCTGCGGCCTCCGCCGCGGCAGGGCGGCGACCATCGTGCCGATCAGCACCCGCTCGGTGGCCACGGCGATCGCCGCCAGTGTGACGAACGGGTCGGCGAACGGAACCAACGTCCGGTTCCAGAGATGGTCCCAGACGAACACGGCGTCCCAACCTGCCGCCTCCGCGGCGACCGCCACGTCCGCGAGCAATCCCGGGTCGGCCAGTTCCCCCGACAACGAGATCGACAACCCCCAACGCACGCCAGGACCGTAGCAACCGTCAGCCACCCGCCATCCGCCCCGACTACAGGGGGAGCGTTGAGTTTGGCCGCTGACCGTCGCCGGGTAGTCGGGTGGTCGAGAAAATTCCGAACCGACGAGAGGAGTGACCGATGGCGACCGTTGAGCTTCCTGACGACCTGGCCCCGGCGACCGAACTGGCTGAGCAGGGGAGCCAGCCGTATCCCAACGATAGCCCCGAGTACCGGCGGGCGCGCATCGCCCTGCTCGCCGAGGAGTCGAGTTGCGTCGCCAACTCCAGCGCGTGGCGGCCCAGCGCCGCGCCCTGCCTCCCGGTGGCGTGGTGGGGGAGTACCGGTTCCGCACCGACGATGGACGCGAGGTCGGCCTGGACGACCTGTTCGGTGACCACGACACGCTGTTCACGTACTCGTGGATGTTCGGGCCCGAACGCGAGCGACCATGCCCGATGTGCACGTCGTTCCTCGGATCGCTCGACGTTCCCGCCGTCGACCTCAGTCAACGCATCGCCGTGGCCGCCATCGGTCGCTCACTAGTCGCCCGCCAACTCGCGTTCGCTCGTGAGCGCGGGTGGCGCAACCTGCGCTTCTACGAGACGGTCGGCGACGACTTCGCCCGCGACTATCACGTGCTCTCCCCGAACGGCGACGAGGGGGCCGCCCTCGACGTGTGGGTTCGCGACGGCGACGAGATCCGCCACTTCTGGGGCGCCGAAGGTGGCGGCGAGACGGCCGACCCGGGCTTCGACCCGCACCTGGCGCCCGACGTCATGCTCTGGAACGTCATCGATCTCACTCCGGGTGGACGGGACCCGAACTGGTATCCATCCCTCGAGTACGACCGGCCAGGATGAGCGGATGGGAGTGAGCATCGACGACGCCCGGACCATCGTCGCTCCGCTCCCTCGTTCCTACGAGGCGCTCGTTCGCGACCGGGTCAAGTTCCGCGTCGGCAGCACGGTCTATGCCGCGTTCTCCCGCGACGAGACGATCATGGGCTTCGCCTTCCCCAGGGAGGAACGTGAACTCCTCGTCGCGTCGGAGCCCGACAAGTTCCTCATGCCACGCCCGTCAGACATGAGATACCGGTGGGTGTGCGTGCGTCTCGACGCCCTCGACGTCGACGAGCTGCGTGAGATCCTCGTCGACGCCTGGCGCATGTGCGTCCCCAAGAAGGTGGCCATGAGCTACGAGGGCTGACCGCCGCGTTCGCGTCCGACCGCCCGGCTACGCGACTACCTTTGTCGTCGCTGAGGACGTGAGCGCTGACGCGATCGCATGACTGGAGGGCCATGACCAGGCTGTTGTGGACGCAGAAGCAGGACATCGGTCCGGCAGCCAGATCCGGACTGGCGATGACGTACGACGCGGCGCGCAAGCGGACTCTCCTCTATGGGGGCGGAAGCGCCAGCGGTGCATCGAGCGACACGTGGGAATGGGACGGCGAGTATTGGGTCCAGGTGCAGGACATCGGTCCTCCAGCGCTCGCGGCGCACGCGCTCGCGTTCGACCGCGTCCGGGCCAAGGCCGTGCTGTACGGCGGGCTCGTAGACGGCACGCTGGCGGTCCACGGTGACACCTGGGAATGGAATGGCGCGGACTGGACACAGGTAGCCGACTCCGGGCCGTCGGCCCGGCATTCCACGGCCATGACGTACGACGAGAACCGCGAGCGCGTTGTCATGTTCGGTGGCTCACTTCGCGATGGAACGCTGTTGAGCGACACGTGGGAATGGGACGGGGCTGATTGGACCCAGGTCAGTGACATTGGGCCGTCCGCACGTCACGCTCATGCGATGTGCTTCGACCCGGATCGCGATCGAACGATCTTGGTCGCCGGATCGGGGCAGCGTGTGTTCGCCGACACGTGGACGTGGGACGGTGAACGGTGGGTACAGATCGCCGACTCGGGCCCCGAGCCGACGGCCGGGGCGACGCTGACATTCGCCTCTGGCGCTTCGATCTTGTTCGGTGGAATGTCGGATCTTGGGGTGCTCGACCCTGACGTCCGTGGCGACACCTGGGAGTTGGACGGGGATCAGTGGACGCGGCGCCAGAACATGGGACCGGCGCCTCGCGCCTTTCATGGCGTGGCGCATGACTCCGAACGCGGTCGTGTCGTGATGTTCGGCGGTACGGATGCCGCCCTCGGGTCGCCAGATGCGACGGATCACCTGATGGGCGATACGTGGGAACACACTGTGCCGATCGACCCTGACCTGCGCCCGCCCGGTGGGCTCGAGATGTCGGTGTCACCCAGCACTGTGCAGTACATGTCGTTCGTCTCGATCGACTTCTCGCTCGCGGACGCTCAGCCGGTAACGATCCCACTGCGCGTGTTGGTCGGTAAGGAGGTTCGCATGCTCCAAATCCCTCCGATGACGACGCACGTGAGCGTCAAAGTTGCCGTGGACACTGACGTGATGGACCCGCCTCCACCGGGCCGAGTCGAGGTCGTTGCGCACGTCGACGGGTATCAGCTACGCCAGACGATTGACGTGGTTCCATAGCCTGTTCCTCCCGTGGTCGAAACGGTCGGAACACCTGGCCAGCGTCCCTCCACCCATGCCGGGTCAGGGGGTCGGGGTATCGAGGTACAGCCGCCAGCGCATCAGGAAGTCCTTGAGCTCGATCAGACCTGTTCCGGAGTCGATCGGCGTCTGATCGAGCAATTCGAGGGCGGGCGGTGACGACTCCCAGATGACGTGGGCCGCTCCGTTCTCGCGCTTCGACGCCCAGCGCAGCCCGTCGCCGCCGGGCGCCCAGCTTCGGATGGCCGTGACCCGACGTCGACAGATCGCGTAGCTGTCCTCGTCGCAGTGGGTGAGCCAGTCGTCCTGGCCGGAACAGCACACCGTCGGTGGGCAGTGCTGCGTCGGCAACTGGACCTGAGTGTCTACACGCGGGTGACTGCTGGCAAGCGGTAGGTCTTGTCGAGACCCTGCGGTCCGCACGACGATTCGGGAGTGGCTACGATGGCCGGATGGGGAGGGGGATCGTCCTGTTGGTGTCCGGCGCGTTGATCGTGGCTTCGTGCGGCGGGAGCGACGACGACGACAGCGTGGCGTCAACGACGCCGACCGAGTCCGCGGCGCCCGACGACACGGCCGGTGAGGCCGAGGACACGACGCCGGAGACCGCTCCCGCGACGACGCCGACCACCGAGGCGGAGGCACCGTTCGACGAGGCGATGCTCCAGGAACTGCTGCTCGACGCCCAGCCGGGCGACGTGATCGAGATCCCTGCCGGCACGTTCTCGTTCGATCGGTCGTTGTCGCTCAGCGTCGATGGCGTCACGATCCGGGGAGCGGGCATCGACGAGACGATCCTGTCGTTCGCCGATCAGGTCGTCGGCGCGGAAGGACTGCTCGTCTCGGCGTCGGACTTCACGATCGAGAACCTCGCGATCGAGGACACCGTCGGCGACGCCCTGAAGGTCAACGAGGGTGAGAACATCACGATCCGCTCCGTCCGCGTCGAGTGGACGGGTGGCTACTCCGCCGACAACGGTGCCTACGGGATCTATCCGGTCCAGACGACGAACGTCCTGATCGAGGACTCCGTCGCCATCGGCGCCTCCGACGCCGGGATCTACGTCGGGCAGTCGACCAACGTCATCGTGCGCAACAGCCGCGCCGAGTTCAACGTCGCCGGCATCGAGATCGAGAACACGGTGGGCGCCGACGTGTACGGGAACGTGGCGACCAACAACACCGGCGGCATCTTGATCTTCAACCTGCCGGGGCTCAGCCAACGCGGCGAGGGGACGCGCATCTACGACAACGAGGTCTTCGCCAACAACACCGAGAACTTTGCACCCGCGGGAACCGTCGTGTCGGTGGTGCCGGCCGGTACCGGCGTGCTGGTCATGGCGAACGACCTGGTGGAGATCTTCGGCAACAGGATCGCCGACAACCAGTCGGCCAACGTGGCCATCACCAGCAGCTTCACGGTCGACATCAGCGGTGACGCCGACCCGCTGTTCGACGGATATCCCGAGGGCATCTACATCCACGACAACGAGTTCTCGGGCGGTGGCGACCAGCCCGATGCGATCCTCGCCGCGCTCCACACGATCGTGTTCCCGGACGGTGGGGTGCTCCCCGACATCGTGTGGGACGGCGTGGTCGACCAAGCCAAGCTGGTCGACGGTGCGCAGCTGCCCGAGGACCGCCTGTGCGTCCAGGAGACCGACGTCGAGGTGTTGAACGCCGACGCCGGCAACGGGTTCGCGGCACCGACCATCGGCATCGACGAGTACGACTGCACGCTGGAACCGCTCGAACCGGTCGAGCTCGCCGGGGCGTAGATGTCCGACCGCGCGCTCACCCGGGCGTCGTGGGCGATGTTCGCGGCGCTGTTCGCCGCGTTGTACCTCCTCGCGAGCTGCTCGGGAAAGGGTGACGGATCCGACAACGGGGCCGCCAACAGCCCGGCGGCCTCCGCGGCGGCCAGCACCACCGACTCGGCCTCGGGTACGACCACCGGTTCGACCATCGGTTCGGCGTTCGTCCCCCCGGCCGACAACCCCGATTCGCTCAGCGCCTGGCACCAACTCGAGACCCGCGAGGGCACGCTCGTGCTCGTCGACGGCGTCACGCCGTACACGCTGAACTCGCCGCTGTTCTCCGACTACGCCCACAAGTTGCGCACGGTCTGGATCCCGGAGGGCGCGGGTCCCGCGGCCTACGACCCGATGGGGGCGTTCGACTTCCCGGTCGGAACCGTGGTGACGAAGACCTTCTACTATCCGGAGCCGGCCGGGGTTGAGCCTGCCGATGGCAAGGTCGTCAAGACCGACCCGACGCCCGGCACCACGACCGACGCGGTCGACTCGCTCGCCCTCGACGACGTTCGACTCGTCGAGACCCGGGTGCTCGTGCGCCGTGACGACGGCTGGCACGGGCTGCCGTACGTCTGGAACGCGGAGGAGAGCGAGGCGACGCTGCAACGAACGGGCGCGATCGTGCAACTCTCGCTCGTCGACGACGACTCCGAGGTCCCCCTCACCTACGTCGTGCCCGACGTCAACCAGTGCGCGAGCTGCCATGCGACCAACCACTCGACCGGGGCGATCGAGCCGATCGGGTTGCAGGCGAGGCATCTCAACACCGAGGTCGATCTCGGCGACGGGCTCGCGTCGCAACTCGATCAGTGGCAGGCACTCGGACTGGTGACCGGCGCGCCGGCGGCCGACGAGATCCCGACCGTGGCGGTGTGGGACGACGACACCGCGTCGCTCGAGAGCCGGGCGCGGGCGTACCTCGACATCAACTGCGCCCACTGCCACAACCCCGTCGGCGCCGCTGACACGTCCGGCCTGTTCCTCGACCAGACGACCGAGATCGGCCCCTCGTACGGCATCTGCAAACCACCGGTCGCGGCCGGCGGCGGTACCGGCGGCCGGCTGGTCGACATCTTTCCCGGCAAACCGGACGAGTCGATCCTCGTCTATCGGATGGAGACCACCGACCCTGGCGCGATGATGCCCGAGCTCGGCCGCTCGACCACCCACACCGAAGGCGTCGACCTGATCACCCAGTGGATCGAATCACTCGAGGGCAGCTGCTGACCCCGACCGCGCGTCCTCAAGCGGTCGAGCTCGTCGGGACCACTTCGCCGGGGAGCCAGGTCTTGTCGAACCACGGCTGGAGCGGCCCGTAGAGGCGAAGCATCGGGAACCAGCTCTTGCCGGGCACGGTTTGGATCCAGTTCGCTTCGCGGCCATCGGGAGCGGCCGGCCCGAACCAGACCGTGATCGAGCCGTCCGGATTCGGGTCGACGGTGCCGGTGGTCGACATGACGCTCGGGTAAGGGTTGTCGGTCTGCAGGAGCGACCGGGTCTGGGTGTCGTAGATGTCGATCGACCAGAAGTTCTTGGCGGGTGGATCGGCCGGAAGCGTGAGCGTGTAGGTGTTGGCGCCGTCGAGGATCTCGCCGTTGGTGTCGTGAGCGGTGTACGCGTACGCGGAGCCCGCTCCGACCTGGGCGTGGGCCATGGCGGGGGTGATGACGGTGGCGAGGTAGTGGAATGCGGTGCGGGCGTCGAGCAGGCGGCGGCCGTCACTGAGGAACTCGTAGCTGCCGCCCACGAACCCGTTCAGCCACCTGGATCCCTCGGCGATCGGCGCCTCGTCGTCGCGTGGCGAGTACACGAGCGCCCGGCTGATCGCGGCGCCCGCGAGCGCGGCCTGCTCGAGGGTCGCGCGACGGCGATCGTCGGGCCGGAACGGCTGACCGTGGACGATGCCGATGCCCGCGAGCTGTCCCGCTCGTTCGGGATCGAGCGCGGTCGTCGGCTCCTCCTGGACGAGCGTGTTGACCTCCTCGAAGAACGAGAAGTCGTTGGCGTGCACCGTGTTGAAGTGGAGGTCGGCAACGTTCACGAACTCGGTCGCCGGCGGCTGGTCGGCATCGGCGAGTGAGTAGACGCGGGTCTCCTTCATCGCTGGCACACCGCCGAGCGCGCGCAGGATCACCCAGTTCGTGTAGGTGGCCGGCCGGCACACGAAGTAGCCGTCCGGCACCTCGCCGTCGAAGCCGGGCGGCAGGAACAGGTACTTGCCGCCCTCGCCACGGTCGGGTCCGGCAATGCCCATGTCGGTCACGTAGCGGAACCAGAAGTCGTCCACGACACAGAGCGACTGCAAGGGCGGCTCGATCACGAACGGACCCGTCTCGCGCAGGTCGAAGAACATCGTCCCGTAGGTCGTTTCGGTGTTGGGAGTCAGGAACAGACTTCCCGAGTTCGCGCGCGGTTCGGTGTAGCCGATCTGATTCGACGCCGTCAGTCCGATGCTGCGGAACCCGTTGCGCATCGCGACCAGCGACGCTCCGGGAACCGAGTTCAAGAACACGTCCACGCCACGAACGAAGTCCAAGCTCTCGTACAGCCGGTCGACGGCATCAGCGGTCGGAACACCGTCGACCATGTCGAACGCGCCGAGCGGTGTCTCGATCCGATCCGGAACGCCGACGGCGGCGATCGCTGCGGCGAGTGCATCAGGGGCGGGTTGGTGCTGACGATCGTTCATCGAGACAACGTAGCCACGACACGGTCCCATCCCGCCCCGAGCAGTGGCTGTCTCAGCTCATGCGGAAGGGGCGGTCGGCGCGGACCATGACCGCGTCGCGGTCGTGGGGGCAGAGCATCGCGCGCAGCACGTAGGGGTCGCCGCCGCTCGACAGCTCGGCGAGCGCGTAGCCCTCCGTCGAGTCACGGACGCCGGTGCCGATGCAGTGCAGCCCGGCGATCTCCAGCCCGGCGGTCTCGGCCTCGGCTGCCCACAGGTTGACGAGGCCCTGGCGCAGCGACGGATCGTCGAGCAGGTCGGAGCCGGCGAGCACGAGCGTGACGTTCGACAGGTGGACCGGCTCGATCTCGGACGGGTCGACGACCTGGCCCCCGAGCTCGCCGTCGAACATCACCACGATCGGTCCGTCGACGTCGTTGACGCCGCCGATGAACCCGTAGCGGACGAGCGGGAACCCGTCGTCGCCCATCGTCGAGTAGCGGACCCGGTCGCCGTGGCAGAACGGGCTCACGCCGACACTCCGGCATGCTCGGCGAGGACGGCGTCGGAGAGGGCGGGCCACGCGTCGAGCGCCCACGTGTCGAAGGGCCGGTCGGTCAACGCGACGAGGCCGACATCGTGTTCCTGGTCGAACCAGAACATCGTGCCGGCGCCGCCGAAGTGGCCGACGGTGCGCGTCGAGTTGGTCGTCCCTGTCCAGTGCGGCGACTTGGCGCCGCGGAGCTCGAAACCCAGTCCCCACGGGCACGGTGTGAAGCGGCCCACCCCCGGAACGATACCGCTGAGGTCCGGGTACGTGCTCGTGAACGCCTCGTCGCGGGTGGCGGGGGAGACCAACGTCGGAGCGCGCAGCTCGGCCACGAACCGGGCCAGGTCGTCGACGGTGCCACGCGCGCCGTGAGCCGGCGACCCGGTCAGCGTCGTGCCCGTCATCGCGAGCGGAGTGAGCACCGCCTCGCCCAGGTACTCGCCCATCGCGATGCCGCACGAGTCGGTGAGCGCCGCGGCGGCGAGCTCGATGCCGGTGTTGGAGTAGATCCGTGTGCGCTCCACCGGGGCGATCGGCTCGGGACCGTCGAACGCGTACCCCCCGGCGTGGCTCAGGAGATGCCTGAGCGTGCAGCCCGGTTGGCCCACCGGGTCGTCCAACTGCAGCGTGCCCTCCTCGACGGCGATCAGGACGGCCCACGCAACGAGCGGCTTGGTGATCGAGGCGAGACGGAACACGCGAGCGGTGTCGCCAGCGGTCTCGACCACCCGGCCCTCGGCTATGACGGCGGCCGCGACATGATCGACCGGCCAGTGAGCGGTGAGGTCGAGGGCAGCCATCGAACGCCGCCGCCCGTCTCAGGTGAACGCGCGGAGGAGCTCGGCGACCCGGAACGCCAGGTCGACGCTCTGGCGGGCGTTCAACCGTGGGTCGCACACGGTCTCGTACCGGTGGTCGAGGTCGTTGTCGCTGAGCGCGTCACCTCCGCCGAGGCATTCGGTGACCTCGGCGCCGGTCAACTCGACGTGGATGCCGCCCGGCCAGGTGCCCTCGGCACGATGGGCCCGGACGAACCCGCCGATCTCGCGGATGATGTCGTCGAAGTGGCGCGTCTTGCGGCCGGACGGAGCGGTGAACGTGTTGCCATGCATCGGGTCGCAGGCCCACACGACCGGATGGCCGGCGTCGGCGACCGCGCGCAGCAACGGCCGCAGCGCCTCCTCGACGTGATCGGCGCCCATGCGGCTGATCAGCGTGAGGCGACCGGGGATGCGGTTCGGGTTGAGCTGCTCGCACAGCTCGAGCAGGTACTCGGCGCTCGTCGTCGAGCCGATCTTGCAACCGACCGGGTTACCGACGCCGCGGAGGAACTCGATGTGGGCGCCGTCGAGGTCGCGGGTGCGTTCGCCGATCCACAGCATGTGCGCCGAGCAGTCGAACCAGGCGCCGGTGAGGGAGTCCTGCCGGGTGAGCGCCTCCTCGTAGCCGAGGATCAGGGCCTCGTGGGAGGTGAACACGTCGACCTCGGACAGGTTCGCATTGGATTCGGTCTCGATGCCGCAGGCCCGCATGAACCCGAGCGCCCGGTCGATCTCGCCGGCGAGCTGCTCGTAGCGCTGGCCGGCGGGGCTCGATGCCACGAACTCCTGGGTCCACGCGTGCACCCGGGACAGGTCGGCGAAGCCACCCTTCGTGAACGCCCGGAGCAGGTTGAGCGTCGAAGCGGACTGGTGGTACGCCTGCACGAGCCGGTCGGGGTTCGGGACGCGGGCGGCCTCGGACGCCGTCGGGTCGTTCACGATGTGCCCGCGGAACGACGGGAGCTCGAGATCGCCGACCTTCTCGAAGTCCGACGACCTCGGCTTGGCGAACTGGCCGGCGATCCGGCCGACCTTCACGATCGGGACGCCCACCGAGTAGGTGAGGATGATCGCCATCTGGAGGATGACGCGCAGCTTCTCCCGGATCGTGTCGGCGGAGAAGTCGTCGAAGCTCTCGGCGCAGTCGCCGGCCTGGAGAAGGAACGCGTTGCCGGCCGCGACACGCCCGAGTTCGGCCTGCAGTGACCGTGCCTCGCCGGCGAAGACGAGCGGCGGCATCGATGCGATCTGCTTCAACGACTGTTCGAGGGCGCCGGTGTCGGGCCACGACGGCTGTTGCTTCGCCTGTCGCTCGTGCCACGACGCGGGTGACCACACGCCAGAACCTTCCTGCATGGGCATGAGGCTACCGGTCCCGAAAACGACCGGAGCGGTTGGATTTCTCCAACCGCTCCGTATCAATTCCTCATCGGTTCCGTTTGAGATCAGATTGTTCGCTGGCAAGGCGCCCGACGACGACGCTGACTTGATCCGTCAGCGAGGAGTTCGGGCAACGCAGGCAGCGGGCAATCTGGATCAAACGGCCAGGATGCGTTCGGCGTCGTCGCGAAGGCCGGCGACGGCCCGGCTCACCAAGCGACGGGCGGCTTCGGCAGTGACACCGAGCTGCTCGCCGACTTCACGGAAGCTCTTGCGCTCACCGTCGATGAGCCCGAAGCGGGACTCGACGGCGAATCGGGCCCGGGAGTCGAGCGTGCCGAGCAGTTCGTCGAGCAGGTCGCTGTCGACGAGTGCCATCACGTGGTCTTCCGGGGTGCCGT
>CAZYWK010000063.1:20361-22111 GCA_964651825.1 uncultured Ilumatobacteraceae bacterium
TCGTCGAGCAGGTCGCTGTCGACGAGTGCCATCACGTGGTCTTCCGGGGTGCCGTCGCCGTTGGCCATCAGGTCGCCGAGGGTGGCATCGCCGTCGTCGCCGACGGTCTTGTCGAGGCTGACCGGGGTGGTCAGGCGGTGCAGCTCGGCGTTGTTCTGGTCGAGCGTCTCACCGTCACCCGACGCCTGGCGCAGGGCGGCGCGGAGGCTGGCCGAACGATCACCCGGGATGCGGATGAGGCTGGCCTTCTGGTCGAGCGCCCGGCCGATGGCCTGACGGATCCAGAACGTGGCGTAGGTGGAGAACTTGAAGCCACGACGCCAGTCGAACTTGTCGACCGCGTGCTCGAGGCCGAGGTTGCCTTCCTGGATGAGGTCGAGGAGGTCCATGCCCTGGGGGAGGGGGTACCGGCGGGCGATGGAGACGACGAGTCGGAGGTTGGAGCGGATGAACCGGTCCTTGGCGTTCGCGGCGTCGCGCACGGCCATCTTCAGTGCGGCGGCCTTCTTGCCGGCGGCCAGCTGTTCGGCGGCCTCACGGCCTGCCTCGATGATGCGGGACAGCTCGCGCTCGTCTTCCGCAGTGAGCAAGGGGACCTTGCCGATGTCGTTCAGGTACAAACCAATGGAGTCATTCATGATGTTTTCTGCAACCGTTCAGCTATGCGGTGGATTCCGATTCGTGCTGTGCCTGGAGGCACACTGCAACGACCGGGCAAGATCGAGAACTCGTGTCACAGGGTGACCAGAACGAGGTGATCGGAAACGTCGGACGCCGGAGACGATGGGGTTTTCGGAGCGAATCCGATGAAAATCGCCAAATCGGGGGTATGTGGGGGACAATTGACAGTAACAGACGTGTCAAGTCCCCACGGGGTCAATACGGCGTATTCCAGGTGAGAGTCTCGTAAGATGGTCCCTCGTGCCCGACTCGCGTGAGCCCGCTCGCCGCTGAGCCCCGATTGAATCTCGATCGATGACGCGTCTCGGCCTGTTCGGCGGCACCTTCGATCCGCCGCACGTCGGCCACCTCGTCACCGCGGTGAACGTCCGGCACGCGCTCGATCTCGACGAGGTCATCTTGATGGTCGCCAACGTCCCGTGGCAGAAGGAGGGCACCCGCCGCCTCACCCCGGCCGAGGACCGCTTCGCCATGGTCGAGGCGGCGGTGGCCGACGTGCCGGGCCTGGTGCCGGGCCGCCTCGAGATCGACCACGGTGGCAACAGCTACACCGCCGACACGCTGGCCGCGCTCGGCGACCTGCATCCCGACGCCGAGCTGTTCACGATCGTGGGCGACGACGCGGCGGCCGGGCTGCACACGTGGACGCGCTACGACGAGGTGGCCAAGCGGTCGCGCCTCGTCGTCGTCGACCGTCCCGGCGAGCCGGTCGAGCTCCCCGACGACGTCGACTGGATCCGGGTGGAGGTGCCCCGGCTCGAGGTGTCGAGCACCGACCTGCGGGCCCGGTTCAACGACGGCCGCCCGCTCGACTACCTCGTGACCGAATCGGTGCTCGACGTCATCGTCCGGCGATCGTTGTACACGGAGCAGCCGACGTGACCGCCAGCGCCGGCCGGCGACGCCGGACCACCCTGTTCGGGTTCATCGGCATCGTCGTGCTGATGGTGGCCGCGGCGTCGGTCTTCGTGGTGGGCGTCGTCACGCTGTCGAACTCCGAGGAAGGCGAAGCCGTCGGCGTGGAGACGCGACCGGTCACGGCGCTCCCGGCGACACCGAACGCGCTGCT
>CAZYWK010000063.1:22211-23282 GCA_964651825.1 uncultured Ilumatobacteraceae bacterium
GAGGCGTTGATCGATCAACTGCTGTCGGGCGAGGTCCAGGCTCGGGCGCTCGCGACACGTGTCCCGACCCAGGTCGAGAACCCGACCGGCGCCGACGTCGTGATCATCGATCGGCGTGACGCCAACCTCGTGTTCGCCCAGGTGTCGCCGGCACTCGTCTCGACGCCGAACATCGGGCGCACGTTGCGAATCGTCGCCCCGTACACCGACGAACAGATCACAGCCAGCGACGGGCTGTACGAGTCGACGACCGAGCTCATGCTCGACGTCATCGGCAACATGTTGTTCTTCCAGGCCAACGTCGTCTCGGTCGACACGCAACCGGCTTCCGGCGGTGCTCGCGCGGTGACGCTGATCGAGGTCGCCGAAGAGCGCTTCATCCCCGACATGGAGGAGATCGCGCCGGTCGTGTTCGGTGAGTCCGAAGTGGTCCTCGCCGACACGATCATCGATGGGATCGACGTCGTGGTGACGCTCGGAACCGACTACATCGACACCCAGCGTCGAGCCGGTGACGACGAGCCGATCGAGATCACGAGCTCATCGTCCGTGACGGGCGATACCGTCGCGGCAGATGACTGAACCGATCGACGACTCCGGCCTCGGGCTGGCGACCCTTGCCGCGCAGGTGGCCGATGCGTCCAAGGCGAGCGACATCGTGGTGCTCGACGTCGGCGAGGTTCTCTCGATCACCGGCTACTTCGTGATCGCCGGCGCCTCGAACCCGCGCCTCGTTCGAGCGATCGTCGACGAGGTCGAAGCGCGCGTGAAGGACGAATTCGGTCGTTCGCCGCTGCGCACCGAGGGCGTCCGTGAGCAGCAGTGGATCCTGATGGACTACGGCGACGTCGTGATCCACGTGTTCCTCGACTCGATCCGTGAGTTCTACGAGATCGAGCGGCTGTACCTCGACGTCCCCCGGATCGACTGGGCAGCCACGATCGAGCCGACCGAGTCCTGAAACAGCGCCTCGCTCCGTTGTGACGCGACGGCGCGGGGCGGTATCGTACGACGTCCTTCACGGGGCTATAGCTCAGTTGGTAGAGCGCTTCCATGGCATGGAAGAGGTCA
>CAZYWK010000064.1:0-17590 GCA_964651825.1 uncultured Ilumatobacteraceae bacterium
CCCCAGCGCGGATCACCACCGCGGCGTCGTCAGGCGGCTGTTCGGCGCGGAGCGGCAGTCCTCGGGTCACCGTTCGGTTCTATCCCACGAACGGAGAAGTGAGCGCGCAGTCCCTTGACGCCTCCGTCATGTGAGCGGGGGACGCTCCGACAGTCGACGGCGAGACGGTGCGTCTCTTCCCAACCCCTTCCCAATTCCCACGGTCATTCACGGGTACTGGCGGTCACTCACGGGGTGTCGACTCGCACGATCGAGGAGTACGATTTCGCTTGAGCCAATAGGCAATGGCTTCGAACGAGATCGGTGTCGTCTGGGTTGTGCCCTCGGAGAGATTCGAACTCCCGCACATGGTTCCGGAAACCAATGCTCTATCCCCTGAGCTACGAGGGCGCGGATGACAACGTTAGCGGCCAACGACCGCGATCATGTGGGCCGGATCACACCCAGCAGCACGTCGAGCAGGCCGGACGCGCCAAAGCGGAACGTCGACGGGGTTGCCCAGCCGCTGCCCATGGTGCGGTCGGCCAGCGTCAGGTAGCCCACGGCGTCGTCGAACGTGCGGATCCCGCCGGACGGCTTGATCCCGACGGGGCGATCGGCCGCGGCGATGGCCGCGAGCATCGTGGCGACGGCTGGGATCGTCGCGCCCGTGGGCGTCTTGCCGGTCGAGGTCTTGATGAAGTCGGCGCCCGCGGCGATGGCAATGGTGGCGAGCTCGCTCACGAGCCGCTGGTCGCCGATCTCACCTGATTCGAGGATCACCTTGAGCGTCGATCCGGCGGCCGCCGCGCGCGTGGCGTCGAGCAGGGCGGCCGCCCGGTGGGGGTCGCCGTCGAGCACCGCGCTCCATGGGATGACGACGTCGATCTCGTCGGCACCGGCGCCGAGCGCGCCGTCGGTGAGCGCCACGACCTCGTCGACCGGATCCGCGCCGGACGGGAAGTTCACGACCGTGGCGACGCGGACGCCCGTGCCGTTGAGCGCCGACGCGCATCGGCCGACGAACTCCGGCCACACGCACACCGCGGCGGTGCCGTGCTCGGCGGCTCGGGCACACAGGTCGTCGATGCCGTCGGGCCGGTGCGCGTCGTCGAGATCGGTCAGGTCGATGAGGGCGATGGCGCGGCGAGCGAACGCGGTGCGGTCGTCCATAGCGCCGACCGTAGCCCCGCCACAGCCGGACGATGAGCGAAACCACCGGAGACGGCTTGGGATCTGGGTCATCGCGCAGCGGCTCCACTGGACCGCCGGACTGTAAGCGCTTACACTGACCATCGGGAGGGGAAGGGCGACCACGATGGACAACACGGCTCTGCGCCCCAGGCGCGCCACGATCGAGGACGTAGCGGCCGCCGCTGGCGTCTCCGTGGCCACCGTGAGCCGGGCCCTGCGCGGGCTGCCGAACGTCGCTCCGTCCACCCGCGACCGCGTCAGCGAGGTCGCTGCCGCCCTCAACTACCAGCCCGACCCAGCGGCCTCCCGGCTCGCCGCCGGGCGCACCCGCACCGTGATCGTCCTCGTGCCCCATCTCAGCAGTTGGTACTTCTCCAACGTGGTGGCCGGGGCGGAGGCGATCTGCGCCGAAGCGGGCTACGACTTCATGGTCGTCGGCGTCGGCAGCATCGCCGAATGCGCCCGCCTGCTCGACGAGTCGCATCACCTCGAGCGGCGCACCGACGGCGTCATCCTCGTCAACCTGTGCGCCACCGACGAGCAGGTGCGCTCGCTGCGCTCCCGCGGCGTCGCGCTGTCCACCGTCGGCACGATCGCCGACCGCAGCCCGTCGGTGCGGGTCGACGACTACTCGATCGGCGTCATCGCCGCTGCTCACCTCGCCGGCCTCGGCCACCGGCGGATCGGGCTGATCTCCGGCGTGAGCAACGACCCGATGAACTTCGACGTGCCCCGCCTGCGGCACGAAGGATTCGTCAACGGCCTGCGCCTCCACGCGCTCGCGCTCGACACCGACCTGATCGCGAGCGGCGACTTCGGGATCGAGGGCGGCCAGGAAGCGATGGCCACGCTGCTCGACGCCGACCCGCGCCCGACCGCGGTGTTCGCCATGTCCGACGAGATGGCCTTCGGGGCATTGATGGAGCTCGGCCAGCGAGGGCTCACCGCCGGGAACGAGGTGTCGCTCATCGGGGTCGACGACCACGAGTTCGCCAAGGTCGTCGGGCTGACCACGATCCGCCAGCACGTCGCCGCGCAGGGCGCAGCGGCCGCCCGTGCCCTCGTCGACACGATGCTCGGCGACTCCACCACCGCCGGCGTGACCCGCGCCGTCGACTCGCCGATCGACCTGCTGGTGCGGACCACCACCGGGCCCGTCGACACGAACACTTGACGTGCACCGCCGGATATGTAAGCGTTTACAGCAGCCGACCGAGTCAGTCGGCTTCCAACCATGAGGGGGAGGACCCAAATGAGAAGGCAATGGCTGAAGCTGGCCGCCGTCCCGATCGCGCTGTCACTCGTTGCCGCAGCCTGCGGTAGCGACGACGACAGCGGATCCGACAGCGACACCGGTACCGAGGCTGACGGCACGACCGCGCCGGCGGGAACCACTGGCGAGGCGACCGGCGACTTCGGCGGCGCGACCGTCACGATCACCGGGCCCGAGCGTGACGACCCGTCGATCGCCGCGGTCTCCGACACGCTCCAGGCGTTCGGCGACACCGTCGGCATCACCATCGAGTACTCCGGTGACGCCGACTGGGAGACGAACATCAAGACCCAGGTCGAGGGCGGCAACCCGCCGAGCATCGGCATCTTCCCGCAGCCGGGCCTGCTCCAGGACTTCGCCGCTGACGGTTCGATCGTTCCCCTCGACGCCGCGGCCGACGCCGCCGTCGACGAGAACTGGGCCGAGGGCTTCCAGCTCGACGGTCAGTACGACGGCGTGCAGTACGGCGTCCCGGTGAAGACCGACCTCAAGTCGCTCGTCTGGTACGTGCCGAGCGCGTTCGAGGAGGCCGGCTACGAAGTGCCGACCACGTTCGACGAGTTCACCGCCCTGATCGACCAGATCAAGGCCGACGGCAACGGCAAGCCGCTGTGTGTCGGCATCGAATCGGGTGGCGCCACCGGGTGGCCGTTCACCGACTGGGTCGAAGAGATGGTGCTCCGTCAGTCCGGCGGCGACGTCTACGACCAGTGGGTGAAGCACGAGATCCCGTTCAGCGACCCGCAGATCACCGAGGCGATGCAGACCGTCATCGATCTCTGGAGCGAGGACAACGTCTACGCCTCGGGTGGCTCGATCGCCGCCACCGCGTTCCAGGACAACGGCCAGCCGCTGCTCGACGGCGACTGCTGGATGCACCGTCAGGCGAACTTCTTCGCCGGGCTGTTCCCGGAGGGCACGACGTTCGCCGACGGCGAGCCGGGCTCGGTCGAGACCTTCTACTTCCCGGACATCAACGGCGACAAGCCGGTGCTCACCGCCGGCACGTTCGCAGCCGCGTTCAGCGACGACCCGGCGGCGATGGCCGTGCTCGCCTACATGGCAACCGGCGACTACGCCTCCAAGCGCCAGGCGGCCCAGACCGCTGAGCTCGGTGGTGCACTGTCCGGCTTCCTGTCGGCCGCTCAGAACCAGGATCCGAGCGTCTACCAGCCGCTCGAACAACAGTTCCTGGAGATCCTGACCACCTCCGACCTGGCCCGCTTCGACGCCTCCGACCTGATGCCCGCCGTCGTCGGCGCCGGGACGTTCTGGACCGAGGGGGTGTCGCTCGTGAACGGCGACATCACCGTCGAGGAAGCCGCCGCGAACATCGACGCCTCCTGGCCGAGTTGACCCGGTCGGATTGAACCGGTCGTGAGCTGACTCGTCGGCTCACGTCACATCGAACGGGGCACTGGCACTACGGTGTCAGTGCCCCGTCGCTTTTCGTGGAGACGGCGGCAAGGGGGAACATGGAGACACTCGAACAGCTGGCGGGGGTCGACGAAGGGGCAGGCCCGGCGATCGACGACCCGATGGGACGGCCACCCGGCACGACGCGCCGTCGGATACAGATCGCGCTGTCGATATTGCTCGCCGCGGGCCTCGTCTACTGGTGCTTCGTCGAGCCGAAGATCTTCACGACGGTGCTCACCATTGCGGTCGCCGTCGGCCTCACCGCGGCGATCTGGGTCGGCGCCAACCTGCTGTTCGACCAGGTGCGGTACCGCTGGACCCGCTTCAGCGTGCTCGCGTTCGGCGCGCTCGGCGCCCTGTACGGCGTCGTCCTGCACGGCAACCACCTCACAGTCGGCTCGGGTCGCGGGTTCCTCACCTGGGTGATCGGGCCGCTCGTCGGATTCCTCGCGTTCGGTGTGATCGCCGGGGCGCTCGCGCTCACCGACGATCCGGCCCGCCGCCGGGCGATCGGGCTCGGCGGATCGGTGGCGATCGGCGTCGGCACCGCGTGCATCATCCGCGGCATCTACCAGCCCGAGCTCGACGTCGTGGCCACGATCGTGTACACCGCGGTCGGCGTGGCCGTCGGAGCGGGCCTGAGCCTGCTGCGCAAACGCCCGCCGGTCGACGGCGCCCTGACCGGCGCAGCGATCGGCTGGATCGTCGGCGCCTGGGGCGGCGCCGACCTGGGTGCCGGAAACCTCTTCACCACGCTGATCGCGTGCGTCGTCCCCGCCGTGTTGATCGGGCTCCGGCTCGGCCGATCGTCCAATCCCGGGTACGCGTCGAGGGTGCGGATCGACGACAACTCCCGCGCCGTGATCTTCATCGGCCCCGCGGTGCTGTTCATCCTGGTGATGCTCGTCATCCCGACGATCCGCACGTTCTACCTGTCGCTGTACGACAAGTCGTCGGTCGACTTCGTCGGCGCCGACAACTACAAAGCGGTGTTCACGAACAAGACGAGCTTCGACGCGTCGAACTGGACGAACATGTTCACCAGCTTCCCGTTCATCGTCGGCGTGATCCTCCTCGCCATCGCCGCCGTCGTGGCCGTGGCGATGAAGAAGCGGACGGGTCGAGCCCTCGAGCTCGGCAATGCCACCGGCGCCCCGCTCGTCGTGGGGGTGCTCCTCGTCTGTTTCGGTGTGTTCACCGCGCTGCGCGGCACGCTGATCAACAACCTGTGGTGGGTCGTCACGGTGACGTTCCTGTCGACCGCACTCGGCCTGGCGGTCGCCGTGCTTGCCGACAACCGCGGTGGCGAGCGCGCCGCCAAGTCGCTGATCTTCATGCCGATGGCGATCTCGCTCGTCGGCGCGTCGGTCATCTGGCGGTTCGTCTACGCGGCTCGCGACGTGAACAGCGAGCAGACGGGAATCCTCAATCGGATCTGGATCGCGATCGGATCGCTCTCGACCGGGTCCGGGTTGCCGACGTTCATCGCGACCGCGATCATCTTCCTGCTGCTCGTTCTGGCGATGGCCTTCCTCGCGAAGGCGCTCGTCGCCCGCCGATGGTCCGCGGCGGTGATGCCGGGCGTGATGACCATTCTGCTCGGCTGGCTGTTCGTCCGCTTTGCCGGCATCGTCGGTGACGGCATGGGCGGCTTCAAGATCAACAGTGAAGGCGAGGCCGTGCCGGCCACGGTGCTGTTCGTCCAGGAGTCGCCGTACAACAACTTCTGGTTGATGATCATCCTGATCTGGATCCAGGTCGGATTCTCGATGGTCATCCTGTCGGCCGCGATCAAGGCCGTGCCGACCGAACTGATCGAAGCGGCCAAGATCGACGGGGCCACCGACAGTCAGGTGTTCTGGCGGGTCACATTGCCCCAGATCGGCACCACGATCGGTGTCGTGGTCACCACGCTCGTCGTGCTCGTGATGAAGGTGTTCGACATCGTCAAGGTCGTCACGAACGGCAACTTCGGCACCCAGGTGCTCGCCAACAACATGTACGACGAGGCCTTCAAGTTCACCAACCGGGGGCTCGGCGCCGCACTCGCCATGATCATCTTCTTCTCGGTGCTGCCAGTCATGTACTACAACATCCGCAAGATGCGTCGGGAGGCCTGAGCGATGGCCGTCACCACCCCACTCACCGGCAGCGATCTCCAGAACCAGCCGAGCAGCGGCGAGGTCATGGGCAGCGGCGGACGCCGCCCGAGCCCTATCGACCGTGTCTACGGATTCGTCCGGGCGATCCCCACCATCGTGTTGTGGCTCATCGTGGTCGTCTGGAGCATCCCGACGCTCGGGCTGTTCGTCAACTCGTGGCGTTCACGCGATGCCCAGCGCGGCAGCGGTTGGTGGAACGTCGGGCTCGACGACCTCACCAAGGAGAACTACGACACGATCTTCGGCGCCCGCAACGGGCTCGGCAACTCCCTGCTCAACTCCGCGGCGATCGCGCTGCCGGCCACGATCATCCCGATCGCGTTCGCCGCGTTCGCCGCCTACGGCTTCGCGTGGATCGACTTCAAGGGGCGCAAGCCGCTGTTCATCGGAACGGTGGCGCTGCTCGCGATCCCGTTGCAGGTCGCGCTGATCCCGTTGCTCCAGCTCTACGTGAACGGCGCCAAGTTCACGATCCCCGGCATCGACAAGACGATCACACTGATCCCCGACCTCGACCTCGCCGGCACCACCACGGCGACGTGGATCACCCACATCGGCTTCGCCATGCCGTTCGCCATCTTCCTGCTGCACAACTACATCAGCGGGTTGCCGAAGGATCTGTTCGAGGCGGCGCGCATCGATGGCGCCAATCACTTCACGATCTTCTGGCGCCTCGTGCTGCCGCTGTCGGTGCCGGCGCTGGCGTCGTTCGCCATCTTCCAGTTCCTGTGGACGTGGAACGACTACCTGGTGGCGAACACGATGATCGGCGCCAACGTGCGGGCGCAGCCGACCACGGTGCTGATCGCCAACCTCGCCGGCGACTTCGGCAAGAACGAGCACCTGTTGCCCGCTGCGGCGTTCGTGCAGGCGTTCATCCCGCTGCTCGTGTTCTTCGCCCTCCAGCGCTACTTCGTGCGCGGCATCCTCGCCGGCTCCGTCAAGGGCTGACCCGTTCGTTCTGGCCCCGTCCCCAAACGCACGGGTCGTTCGTTCTGGCCCCGTCCCCAAACGCACGGGGTTGGTGGTCGAGCGGTCAGTCCCAGATGGCGAGGCGGGAGTGCGGGTCGAAGAAGTGGAGGTTCTCCGACGTCACGGCGATCGTGACCGTGTCGCCGATGCGGGCCGACGAACGGGGATGGAACCGTCCCACGGCGTTCGCGATGCCGGCGTCGTCGACCGCGTCGGGGTCGCCGGAATCGACCGGTGTGGCGTCGAGGCCGAAGTGGACCATGATCTCCGAGCCGAGCGATTCGGTGAGCGCGACGACGGCCGACACGTGCTGGTTCGCGGGGATCTCCGTCGCGAACTCGGCGTCCTCGAAGTCTTCCGGGCGGATGCCGACGATGACCGTCTTGCCGCCGTAGGCCTTGAGCCCGGGACGACTGGCGACGAACGAGGGGTGCAACGCGATCGTCTGAGTGCCGAGGGCGATCGAGCCCGCGTCGCCGTCGATGCGGATCGTGCCCTCGTACAGGTTCATCGACGGTGACCCGATGAATGCGGCCACGAACACGTTGTCGGGCCGGTCGTAGAGGTTCTGTGGCGTGTCGACCTGCTGGAGGTAGCCGTCCTTGAGCACCGCCACCCGGTCGCCCATCGTCATCGCCTCGACCTGGTCGTGCGTGACGTACACGGTGGTGACCCCGAGGTCGCGCTGGAGGGCGGCGATCTCGGCGCGCATCTGGACGCGCAACTTGGCATCGAGGTTCGACAGGGGCTCGTCCATCAGGAACGCAGCCGGCTGCCGGACGATCGCCCGCCCCATCGCCACACGTTGACGCTGGCCGCCCGACAGCTGGCCCGGCTTGCGGTCGAGGTAGGTCTCGAGCTCGAGGATCGCGGCCGCCTTGCGGACGCGGGTGTCGATCTCCTCCTTCGGCACCTTGGCGAGCTTGAGCGCGAAGCCGATGTTGTCGTACACGGTCATGTGGGGATACAGCGCGTAGTTCTGGAAGACCATCGCGATGTCGCGGTCCTTCGGCTCGACGTCGTTGACGACGCGGTCGCCGATGCGCAGCGCACCGCTCGTGATCGTCTCCAGCCCCGCGATCATCCGCAGCGCCGTCGACTTGCCGCAGCCCGACGGGCCGACGAGCACGAGGAACTCCTTGTCGGCGATGTCGAGGCTCAAGTCGTGGATGGCGTGGAAGCCGTTGTCGTAGACCTTGTTCACCGCGTCGAGCGTGACCGTTGCCATGAATCCCCTCCTGCTGGTCCCCTGAAAGCGCTTTCAACCTAGCCCATCGGTAGCGACGGGCGGTGGGGCCAGGCCGCTTACCCCCGCCAGCCGGTAGCGTCGCGGGCCGTGAATCAGATGAAGAACCGGATGCAGGCGCTCGGTCTGCTCGACCGCTCGTTCAAGGCCGCCACCGACGACGAGCTCGCCGCGGCCATCGAGGCGCTCGACGACGACCACCGTGAGGGCCTCGATTCGTTCGTCGATTCACTCGATCCCGACGGCATCCGCGGCGCGGTCAGGTCCGGCCGGATCGATGGTGGGATGGAGGCGATCGCCGCGGTGCTCACCGACGCCTGCCTCGCCGACTGCATCAAGGAGCTCGGCGACCACGCCGACAACCCGTCGACCGACCAGCTCAAAGACGTCCTGCCGGGCCTCGTCGAGCGCAACGGCGTCGCCCAGGTGCGCATCATGCTGGCGAGCACGGTCGCCGGCGAAGCACCCGCGTCGGCGATCATCCGCGACCTGCTGAAGACCGACGACGTCATCGCGCTGCCGAAGGCCGAGCCGACCGAGATCGCACCGGTCGTCGATCACCGCAAGCGGTCCGACGCCGAGCAGGCCGAACTGAAGGCCAAGCGGGCCGCCGCCAAGCAGGCCAAGAAGGACGCCGAGCGCGCCCGCCGCGCCCAGTCGGCCGCCGACCGCAACCGCGCCTGAGCATCGCCGAGGGCCCGGACTCGGCTGTCAGGCGGGGCGGGGGACGGATTCCCACAGGCCGGGCTGGTGGACAACCGGGCTGTGTTGACGCTCGTGATCGAGGAGCCAGGCCTTGGTCTCGAGGCCGCCGGCGAAACCGGTGAGCGCCCCGGTCGAGCCGACCACCCGGTGGCAGGGAACGATGATCGAGAGCGGGTTCCGACCGTTGGCCGCGCCCACGGCACGGGCCTTGCGCCGGTCGCCGAGGCGGTCGGCCTGCTCGCCGTAGCTGATCGTCTCGCCGTACGGGATCGTCCGCAGCGCCATCCACGCCTGCTGCTGGAAGTCGGTCCCGACCGGGTCGAGCGCCACGTCGAACGCCGTGCGCGTGCCGGCGAAGTACTCCTCGAGCTCGGCCGTCGCCTGTTCGAGCACCGCTGCCGCCGCATCGTGACCCGGGTCGTTCGCGTCGGCTGAGGGGCCGACGCGAACGCGCAGCGGGTCGTCGTCGTTCCACAGCACGGCTCGCAGGCCGTCCGCGGACGCGACGAGCGTCATCGGCCCGATCGGCGTGTCAACGACGGCCGAGATCGTGGGATCGTCGGACGCCGTGGATGGATCCAGAGCGGTCGGATCCAGCGCGGTCGGATGGGGGCTGGTCGGATGCGGGGTGGTCGGGGTCGTCATGTCGTGTGCTCCTTGTGCATGCCCAGGTGGGCCCAGAGGTGGTGGACGGCGTAGGACCGCCACGGCGACCAGTCGTCCGGATGGGGCAGACCGCCGATCGAGGTGGCGAGCCCGGCGAGGGCGTGACGGACGCCGAGGTCGGTCGGCAGGAAGATGTCGGGGTGCCCGAGGCCGCGCATCGCGACGTAGTCGGCGGTCCATGGCCCGATTCCCTTGACGCCCGTCAGCGCGGCTCGGGCGATGTCGGGATCGGTCCCGACGTCGAGCAGGATCTGCCCGTCGGCGACCGCCCGGCCGAGCCGGCGCAGCGTCTCGCGGCGGCTCGCCGGCATGCCGAACGCCTCGTCAGGCGCTTCGGCGACCTGCTCGGGCGACGGGAACAGGTGCGTCAACCCGCCGTCGGGCACCGCGAGCGGTTCGCCAGCCGACGTGACGAGCCGAGCGGCGACCGTCCTCGCTCCGGCCACCGAGATCTGCTGGCCGATCACGGCGCGCACGCTCGTCTCGAACGCGTCGACGCTGGCGGGTGACCGCCGCCCTGGATTCGCCGCGACGAGCGCCGCCATGACCGGTTCGGCCGACAGCGCCGCATCGACGGCTTGCGGATCCGCGTCGAGGTCGAGCAGCCGCCGCACGCGTTGGACGGCGGTGCCGAGGTCGCTCCACGATTCGAGCCGCAGATCGGCCACGACGTGATCCTCGTTGACGCGGACTGCGACGACGCCCTGACCGGCCGGCAGGCGCATGGTCCGCCGATACTCGGCTCCGTCCCACGTCTCGACGCCGGGGATCGCCCGTTGGCCGATGAACTCGACCACGTCGGGCCCGGCGAACGGGGTGCGGGTGGGCAAGCGCAACGACACGGTGCCGCTCGCCGAACCGGAGTGACCGGCGCGGTCGCGGGGAGCGGCCCGGCCGGCACGAAGTTCACTCGGGGAGGCGGCGAACACTTCACGGATCGTGTCGTTGAACTGGCGCGAGCTCCCGAAGCCGGCCGCGAACGCGATGTCGGTGAACGTGAGCTCGGTCGTCTCGATGAGCAGCCGCGCTGTGTGGGCCCGGCGCGCCCTGGCGATGGCGAGCGGGCCGGCGCCGAGCTCCTCGGTCATCAGCCGGTTGAGGTGTCGTTCGCTGTAGCCGAGCCGCCGGGCGAGACCGCCGACACCGTCACGTTCGATCGATCCGTCGGCGATCAGCCGCATCGCCCGCCCGACCACATCCTGGCGGGCGTTCCACTCGGGCGAACCGGGCGAGGCATCGGGCCGGCACCGCTTGCACGCCCGAAACCCACGCTGCTGGGCAGCCGCCGCGGTCGGGAAGAAGTCGACGTTGCTCCGCTTCGGCGTGATCGCCGGGCAGCTCGGACGGCAGTAGATGCCGGTCGTGCGCACGGCCGTGACGAACCATCCGTCGAAGCGGTGGTCGCGGCTCTGCACGGCGACGTAGCACTGGTCCTGATCGAGCACTCCACCATCATGCCCGACTCGAACCCTCGACGTCAGCGGAAATCGGCCATCTACGTCGGCCAGCTGGCGGGGCGTCCGGCACGGCGCCCCGCCAGCTGGGTGGACCCGGTTGTAGTACGCATTCGCGATGATCGAGATCGGTCCGTACCGGTTCACCGAGACGGACGCACGGGCCACGCTGCGCCACGCCGACGACCTGTTCGACGTCCTTGTCGCTGATGTCCCGCCAGCGACCGCCGCCCTGGCGGCACCATTCCGCACGCGGGCGCTCGCGGCGATCGGTGGCCCACTCGACGATGCGCTCACCGGCTACTGGGCGGAGCTGCGGGCCGCCGCCGACGCGCTCCGTTCCGCTGGCGCGTACGGCACCGCGCGCGGACGTGTCGTCCACCTGGCGACGTCCCACGGCGGTGTGCCCAAGACCTCCGTCGACCGGATCGACGCCGGCTACGGCGGCGTTGCCGGCGATGTGCAAGCGACGCGCCGTCACCATGGTCGACCGTGGCAGGCGTTGTGCCTCTGGTCGGCCGAAGTCATCGACGACTTCGCCGGTGCCGGCCACCCGATCGGCCCCGGCAGCGCGGGAGAGAACGTCACCGTCGCCGAGATCGATTGGGCGCGCGTGCGCCCCGGCGTGCTGCTCGACGTCGGCACGGTGCGCTGCGAAGTAGTGGCCTTCGCGCTGCCGTGTGCGCAGAACGCCCGATGGTTCCGCGGCGGGAACTTCAACCTGATGCATCACCGCAACGGACCCGTCAGCCGGGTGTACGCGCTCGTCACCGGCCCGGGCACGATCGCCGTCGGTGACGACTGCGTCGTCATGCCCGGGTGATTCCCTCTCGGGGGTCAGTCGCCGGCGACGGGGACGTATTCGACGTGGCGGACGGTCGCGACGATCGGGCCCGCATCGGGAGCGCCTGCGGGGACGACCTTCGTGCGCAGCAGCCACACGCCGAGCAGGCAGAACGCCACCCCGCCGAGGAACCCGTACTGCTTGCCGACGATCTGGGCGAACGCGCCGATCACGAGCCCGCCGATCGCGCTGCCGACCTCGAAGAACATCGTGAACGAACTGACGGCCATCGCCCGGTCGCGGTCGCTGGCCCGGTTGATCGTGAGCGCCATCAACGACGGATAGTTGAACGCGACGCCGAGGCCCATGACGGCCGAAGCGACCCACAACGCCGGCACGGTCGGCACGAACGTGAGGATCAGCAAGGCGACCATGATGTTGCCGAGCGCGATCGTGACGGCGCGGCGTGGACCGAGGCGTTCGGGGATGCGCGCCCCGACGACGCGGACGACCAACGAGGTGAGCGCGTAGATGCCGAACAAACCGCCCGACTCGGACAGCCCGACGTCGCGGGCGTACTCGGGCAGGAACGCGCCGAACGCGGCGAACGCGGCGACGCCACAGGCGAGGACGAGGCCCGGGTACAGCGCGGTCGGATGGATCAGCGGTCGCTTGCCGTCGACGGACGGCAGGTCGTCGACCGGGTCGATGTCGTCGTCGGGCGATTCGACACGTGACGGCACGAACAGTGCGAGGAACGCTCCACTCAACGCGAACAGCGAGGCGTAGGTGAACGCGCGGGAGAACTGGTCCTCGCCGAGCAGCCACTCACCGAGCATCGGCCCGACACCGAGGCCGCCGAACACGGCGACCGAGAAGTAGCTCGCGGCCTCAGCGCGACGGTCGCGCGGCGACAGGTCGGCGATCAGCGTGGCGCCGCCGACGAACAGCGCAGCCTCGCCGATCCCCATCAGGCCGCGCAGGGCGAGCAGCTGCCACAACGAATCGATGTGCGCCGACAGCGCCCCACCGAACGCGGCGAGCAGGGCGCCGCCGACCATCAGCACGCGGCGACCGAACCGGTCGGCGATGCGGCCGACGAGCGGCCGAACGAGGATCGCGGCGACGGCGAACACCGCCACCGTCAGACCGATCCCGAACTCCCCGGCGCCGAGTGGGCCCTCGATGTAGAGCGGGATGATCGGCACCATCATCCCGACGTAGACGAAGAAGATCAGCGCGACGAGCGTGACGATGACGAACGGGCGCGTCACGAGACGCGCACGGTCCTCCTCCAGCTCGATCGTCGGCGACATCCTGTCCATCCTGGCGGCCCCAACGCCGGAGCCCACGCGAGGAATTCCCCCACCGACCGATGTCACACGGCGAGATCGTCGGCGCCGGGCGGCACGGCCGACCTCGATCGTCAGGAGGACACCGAGTGAGGCGGAGCCAATCGTTACGTGCGGTGGACGTCGACCGACACGGTGAGCGTCTGCGGCGTCGCCGGCCCGATCGTCACGCCGCGCAGCGGAGCGACGTCCGCGTAGTCACGGCCCCAGGCCACGGTGATGTGCCGGTCGGGCGCGACCACCCCGTTCGTCGGATCGAAGTCGAGCCAACCGTGGTCGGGGATCCACACCGAACACCACGCATGCGACGCGTCGGCGCCGATCGTGCGCTCCTCGCCGGGTGGCGGGTCGGTCTCGAGGTACCCACTCACGTAGCGTGCGGCGAGCCCGAGCGAGCGCAGGCAGCCGATCGCGAGGTGAGCGAAGTCCTGGCACACGCCGCGGCGGGCGTCGAGCACCGTGCCGAGCGGCGTGCTGACGTCGGTGAACGTGGGGTCGAACCAGAACGAGCGGAAGATGTCGGTGCACAGCGCGTCGATGCTGTCGAGGATCGGCCGGCCAGGTGTGAACGACTCGGCGGCCAGACCGGTGAGTGCCCCGAAGTGATCGCCCACCGTGACATAGCGCGACGCGGCGACGAACGACGACGTCTCGAGCACGAGCGGTCCACGCAGCGAAGCGACCTGCGCCGCCACCCGCTCCCACGGTTGGTTCGTGCGCGGAAGCCCCTGGCGGTACACCACGACGTCGGACTGGGCTTCGACGACGAACGACGTGTGCGGCTGGTGGACACCGAGCTGCACCATGCGGTTGCCGAACACGTCGGGCCATTCGTCGTACTCGTCGACCTGCGGCTCGGTCGTGATCACCGAGGAGAGCACGCGCTGCGACGGCGTCGGCCGCGTCAACAGGTAGGCGACGCTGTAGCCGTCGGCCATCGTGTCGCCGTAGGAGTACTGGGTGCGGTGCGTCACCGTGTACGCCACCCCCGCCGGGGTGTCGCTCCGTGTCGGGGCGGGCACGTCGCTCATCCCGATCGGCCCATCACACGGGGGTCGAGCGGTGACGCGAGGAACTCCGAGACGATCCCTCTGGCCAACCGGTCGCACCCGTCCCACAACGTCCCGAGCATCGTCATCGTCGACGCCACCGACTCGTACTCCTCCGCCGCGATCAGGTCGATCAACCGTTCGGTCAACTCCACCCCGTCGCCCCAGTCGAGCGCCCCGACCTGCGCGCGAACACCCTGCAGCGCAGCCACCGCGGATCGTGGGTTCAGAGCGTCGGACACGACGAGGTCCATCGCCAACGTGAACTCGACATCACTCCGGTAGCGACGGCGGTAGGCGACGAGGCTCTCGTTGGTCGCCAACACGATCTCGATCAGCCGCTGGGCGTCGTACTCCTGATGCATGTTCTCCGGGTCGATCGTCGACAGGGCGAGCGCGCCGCGCACACAGTCGATCACGCCGAACACACGCTCGAGCCGCCGCCCGACCTCGCCGAGGTGCCACGCCGGGCCGCGCACGACGCTCTCGTTCCACAGCCCGACGACCGCGGCGAGATCGTTGGAGATGCTGTCGAGCAGGCCTCGATCGATCTGCGCGGCGCGGATGGCGATCCCCTTCGCGTGCAGGTCCTGCAACGTCGAGCGGGCGCCCGCGAGCCGGGCGAACGCGCGGCCGGCGCTCGTCGAGAAGAACTCCCGTACCGACGACACCTCCGCCAGCACGGAGCCGAGCTGGCGTGCCAGCGCCCCCAGCGTCTGCTCGACCACCTCGTTCGCGTTCGGGGCGCTGTCGATCCGCCCCCGCGCCGGGTTCAACCCGGCGATCTCCATCAGCATCGCCGAGGACGGCTCGACCCAGGGCTCGGCGGTCTCGGGATCGACGACGCTCGTCGTCCGTTCGAGCACCACTTCGAGCGCTCGGTTGAGCAGCTCGGCCCGCTCGAGCGCGCGGCCGGCCCAGAACAGCGCTTCGGCTGCCCGGGTCGGCACGGACGCGATCAGGTCGACCTGCGGGAGCGGCCGACGGCGGCTCAACGTCGGCGGCGCGACCGTTCCGCCGACGACCCACACGTCCTTGGCCGTGGCCGACGTCGGCAGCAGCGGATCGTCACCCGGCACGAGCACCCGCGCGCTCGCTCCCTGCATCACCTCGACCCGCCGGTCGGTCGCGACCAGCTGGATGCGCACGACGATCACTCGCGGCACGACCTCGCCGTCGACGAGGCACGGTGTCGTCGCCCACTCGATGCTCCGACGATCGGTCGCTCCGAGCCGGGCGAGCGGCGCCGGTGCGCCGGGTCGCCGGTGGCGATCGGCGATCCAGTCGCCGCACTCGTCCCAGTGCTCGGCGAGCACGGGGTCCTCGATCACACCGGTGCCGTGACTGTTGGCGAGCCGCACACCACCGGCCCGGACGGCGCCGAGGAGGCCCGGCACGCCCATCACACCGTGCGCGTTGACCTCCATCGGGTCGACGCGGAACCCCTCGAGGCGACGGTGCACCACGTCGACCGGTTCGAGCCCGGCGAGCGAACGCAGCCACAGCCTGCGCTTGCGCACCACCAGGTCAGCGCCTTCGGCGAGGTTGAGCCCGAGACGGCTGGCGAGGTAGGCGTGGCTGACGAACTCGGGATGCTCGACCCCGCCCGACATCGCCACGATGCGCGGGCTGTCGTTCATGGCGAGGTCGGCGAGCGCGTCGCGGAGCTGGTCGGCGAACGGGTCGATCGAGCGCAGGCCCGCCCCACGCGGCAACGCCGACACCACGTCGCGATGGACCCGCGCCAGCACGTGACGACCGAGGAACGTGTACCCGGCACTCGGCGGAGCGTCGGTGAGGTCCTGCACGACGTGCCAGTTCCCGGCCGTGTCCTTCATCACGTCGACCGCGTACGTGGTGAGCCAGCGCGGCGCGGCGAGCTGGCCGATCGCCGCCAGCCGGTAGCGATTCGACGCCCACACGTCGGCGGGATCGAGGATCCGGTCGGTGAGCAGCGTGCGGCTGCCGTACACGTCGTCGAGGATCGCTTCGATCATGCGCAGGCGCGACTCGAGCCGGTCCGACAGCTGGTGGAACTCGGCGGCGTCGATCACGACCGGGATCGGGTCGAGCCGCCACGGCCGCGAGGCGAGCGAGACGGTCCGCCCGTCGGCGCGCACCGGCAGGTCGTGCACGATGTGACCGGCGCCCTCGGCCGCGAGCAGCCGATCGGCCTCGATCTGGCGGGCGCCGAGGTCGATGCGCCGGGCGAACTGGTCGACGAGTCGTTGCGCGGTGACCAGGCTGTGTGGTTGGGCCGGGTTCACGATGCCCACCCGTCGAGGGCCCTCATCCGTGGACGACGTACTGCTCGTGCATCACGTCGTTCAACCTGCCGAGCGCGGTCTGTACGTCGTCCATCGCCGCGTCGAGCGCGACGCCGTCGTCGGCCGCTGGGCGGCTCCGGCGCAACGCTCGGTCCACGGACTCGACGGTACCCAGCACCGTGGTGTGCGACGGCATCCGCAGGATCGACGCGCGGATCTCGGCGAGGCACCCGGCGACCGAGCGGGGGAAGCGGTGGTCGAAGAGGAGGAATCGGACGACAGCGCTGCCGTCGATCGGCCCGCGGGTCGCGCGCTGGTACATCTGCAGCGCCGACAACGACCGCAGCACGCCCATCCACTGGACCTCCGCGAACTCCTCGGTCGCCCCGGCGGGCAGCGCGAGGAGCGACTGGGCGCGCACGCCGAGCACCCGGGTGGTCATGTCGGCCCGCTCGATGTAGCGACCGAGCCGCCACATCTCGAACGCCTCGTCGCGGGTCATCACGGACTGGAGGATCCCGTCGAGACGGCGGCTGTCGCTCACCACGCGGGTGAGCAGCCGCGACCGCCGGCGGCGATCGATCGACGTGGCGGCCGCACCGCGGACGAACAGCGACAGGTCGTTGACGGTCGTCCAGGCCTCCCGTGGCAACACCTCGCGACACGTGCGCAGGTTCTCGCGGCAATGATCGACCGCGACGGCGATGCTGTTGTCGTGCTCGCGGTCGGCGACCAGGAAGTGCACCACCGACTGCTCGTCGGTCGGGAGGCCGGCGAGGCCGTCGGGACCGCCCGCGCCGGCGACGGCGACGAGCGAGCTCCACTCCATGCCCGTGCCGGGGTAGTCGGCGAGCACGTCACCGAACGCTTGCAGACCGCGCGACGCGTCCTCGGCCCGCTCCATGTAGCGCGCCCCCCAGTAGAGGCGGTCGGCGACACGCGACAGCAACGCCATCAGCCGTCGCCCTGCTGTTGCGACTGCGACTGCGACTGGGACGGGGACGGGGACGGAAACGGGGTCGGCGCCGGTTCGACGAGCGGCGAGAACGACTGAGGGGTGGTGAACTG
>CAZYWK010000064.1:17690-22827 GCA_964651825.1 uncultured Ilumatobacteraceae bacterium
ACGGGGTCGGCGCCGGTTCGACGAGCGGCGAGAACGACTGAGGGGTGGTGAACTGTGCGGAGAACTCCTCGTGCGTGTCGACGATCCAGGTGTCCTTGCTGCCCCCACCCTGCGACGAGTTGACGACGAGCGAGCCCTCCCGGAGCGCGACTCTCGTCAAGCCGCCGGCGGTCACGTAGCTGCGCTCGCCGGTGAGGATGAACGGCCGCAGGTCGAGGTGGCGCGGCGCGATGCCGTCGGACACGAGCGTCGGAGCCGTCGACAGGTCGAGGATCGGCTGGGCGACCCAGTTCCGCGGGTCGCTGCGGATCGCCTCGGCCGCGGCGTCGAGCACGTCCTGTTCGACCCGGTCACCGATCACGATGCCGTAGCCGCCGCTCTCGTTGGCCGGCTTCAGCACGAGTTCGTGAAGGTGCTCGAGCACGTAGTCACGCTCGTCTTCGTACATGCAGCGGAACGTCGGGACGTTGGGGATCAGCGGCTCCTCGTTCAGGTAGTACCGAACCATGTCGGGCACCCAGGCGTACACGCACTTGTCGTCGGCGACACCGGCGCCCGGCGCATTGGCGATGCCGACGTTGCCGGCCTTCCACGCCCGCATCAGGCCCGGCACGCCGAGCGTCGAATCGGGGTTGAACACCTCCGGGTCGAGGAAGAGGTCGTCGATGCGGCGGTAGATGACGTCGACGCGCTCGAGGCCCTGGACCGTCTTCATGTAGACGCAGTCGTCGTCGTTCACGACGAGATCGGCGCCCTCCACGAGCTCGGCCCCCATCCGCTGGGCGAGGAACGAGTGCTCGAAGTACGCCGAGTTGTAGATGCCAGGGGTGAGCACGACGATCTGCGGGTCGCGCCGGCCGGGCGGGGCGAGCGACATCAACAGCTTGTTCAGCTCGTCGGTGTACGCGTCGACCGGTCGGATCAGGTGCCGTTCGAACAGCTCGGGGAACGCCCGCTTCGCGACGACCCGGTTCTCGAGCACGTAGCTCACACCCGACGGCACGCGCAGGTTGTCCTCGAGCACGTAGAACTGGCCGTCGCCGGCGCGCACGAGATCCGAGCCGGAGATGTGCGCCCACACCCCGAACTTCGGATGCACGCCACGGCACTCCTCGCGGAAGTTCGTCGCGTCCTCGAGCAGCTCGCCCGGGAACACCCCGGCGGCGATGATCCGCTGCTCGTTGTAGACGTCGTCGATGAACATGTTGAGGGCACGCAGCCGCTGAACCAGCCCCTGCTCGACCCGGCCCCACTCCTCACCGGTGATGAGCCGCGGGATGATGTCGAACGGCCATGCCCGGTCGATGTTCTCGCCCTCCGTGTAGACGGTGAACGAGATCCCCATGGTGAGGATCTCGAGGTCGGACATCCGCTGGCGCTCGCGCAGCTCGTCGACGCCGAGCCGGTCGAGGAGCTGCATCAGATCGCGGGCGACAGGGCGAGGAGTCCCGTCGTCCTCGAGCAGCTCGTCCACGAGCCCTGACCGTACCGCCTGCTCACGCCCCGAAACGCCGCGGTCGTATTGCGGCGATGTGAATTCCCCGACCCCCACCCGCCTCGTCGGTTCTCGTGATTGTTCTGCGTACCCGCGTACGCAGAACAATCACGAGAACGGCCGCGAACGACCTGCGAGGTGGGACGGTGGGAAGCCACCCGTAGCCTGCCTTCGAGGCCTCTGGCCGGCTCGGACTCGACGTCCCTCCCCGATCCGACCGCAAGGAGGCCCCGTGCCACAGCTCTCACGTTCACTCGCCGCCGTCGTCGCGCAGCGCCATGGCATCGTCCATGCCGATCAGCTGATCGTCGACGGGATCGGCGAGAACTCCATCAGGCGACTCGTCCGCTCGGGAGCGCTGAGACGCGTCCACCAAGGGGTGTTCCGGCTGGCGACCGTTCCCGACACGTTCGAATCCCGGTGCGCCGCGGCCTGCATCGCCGACCCGGAAGCCGCGATCGGCGGACCGTCAGCCGCGAACCTCTGGGACATGCGCCACGTGTTCCGCACCACGACTCCGGTCGTGCTCGTCGGTCACGACCGAACGCCGGTGGTTCGCGGTGTCGACCTCCGGCGCACGAACCTGCTCCCGACGTCACACATCGTCGAGCGCCACGACGGCATCCGTCTCACCAGTCCACCGCGGACGTGGTTCGACTGCGGTCGCGATCTCCGCGACGAGCGGTTCGAGCGCCTGACCGAGTGGGTGCTCGATCATCACGCAACGCTGCCCACGCTGTGGACTATGACGCGAACGCTCAGCGCTCGCGGCCGCACCGGTTCCGCCAGGGTCAACCGGGTGATGAGCCAGCGATCCGACTGGCAACGACCTGCCGGCTCCGGACTCGAGCTGCGCGTGATCAAGGCGCTGCGCAAGCGAGGCGTCGCCCCACTCGTGCAACAGCACGCCATTCGGCTGTACAACGGAACCGTCATCCATCCCGACGCGTGCGATCCAGAAGCCCGGTGGGCGGTCGAGGTCGATCACGTCACCTGGCACGGTGGGCGGTTCGACGCCCAGCGCGACAAGGGCCGCGATCGCGGCGCCCGCCGGGTCGGGTGGCAGATCGACCGCGTCACCGACCTCGAGCTCGCCACCGATTTCGACGCCGCGATCGACGAGCTGTGCACCCTGTGGCAGCTCCGACGTGCCGAGGTCTGCGTCGCCTGACGGGTCGCCATCGGTGTTCTCGTGATTGTTCTGCGTACGCGGGTACGCAGAACAATCACGAGAACGGTCAATCGGTGGCGGGGCGGGGCTCCTTGGGGAGGCCGAGGACGCGCTCGCCGACGATGTTGCGCTGGATCTGGCTCGTGCCGCCCCAGATCGTCTCGGAACGGGAGAAGAAGAACGCCGACATCATCGGGCTGACCGGATAGCCGTCGCGCCGCTTGTCGCGAGCTGCTGTCGCCGGCCACGCCGCGCCCGCGGGCGGGCTCGTGTCGACGAGCATCGACTCGGCGCCGAAGATGTCGAGCGCCAGTTCCATCGCCGCCTGGTGCATCTCCGACCAGAACATCTTGTTCGTCGCACCGAGGATCGCCGAGCTCATGTCCTTCGAGCCGCTGAGCGTGGCCGACAGGTTGCGCAGGCCGTTGATGCGCAGGATCTGGATCTTCGTGTAGTACTCCATCAGGCGCTGGCGGATCAGTGGATCGTCGATCGCACCGTTGGCCCGGGCGGACTCGACCATGATCCGGTACTCCTCGGCGAAGCGCCGGTAGCCGGTGGTAGCCGACTGGCCCCGCTCGAACGCGAGCGTGGTGTTGGTGACCTTCCAGCCGTTGTTGACACCACCGACGACGTTGTCCTTCGGAGCGCGGGCGTTGTCGAAGAACACCTCGCAGAACTCGGCTGTGCCGTCGGGCTGCGTGATGCCGCGCACCTCGATGCCGTCCTGGCGCATCGGCACGAGGATGTAGGAGATGCCAGCGTGCTTCGGCGCGGCGGGGTCGGTGCGGGTGAGCAGGAAGCAGTAGTCGGCGTGATGACCCTGCGTGGTCCACACCTTCTGGCCGTTGATGACCCACTCGTCACCGTCGAGCACCGCGGTGGTCTTGAGGCTGGCGAGGTCGGAGCCCGAGTTCGGCTCGGAGAACCCCTGGCACCAGCGCGTGGTGCCACGGAGGATGCCGGGCAGGAACTCCTTCTTCTGCTCCTCGCTCCCCCACTGCAACAGCGTCGGGCCGACGAGGGTGTCGCCGAAGAAGTCGCCGCGCATCGGTGCCTTGGCGTTGGCGAACTCCTCGGCGAGCACGACGCCCTGCATCGTGGTGAGGCCCTTGCCGCCGTACTCGGCCGGCCAGGTGGCGCAGATCCATCCGCCCTCGAACAGCTTCTGCGGCCACTCCGTGTTGAACTGCTTGCGCTGTTCGTCGGTCATCTCGAAGCCCGCGTCGAACCAGCCGTCGGGCAGGTTCTCGACCAGCCACGACTTGATCTCGGTGCGGAATTCCTCGGCCTCGGCGGTGTAGCTCAGATCCATACCCCCATTGTGCGTCGCAACTTGACCCACGGGTCAAGTTGCGAGCGGCAGTCTGGTCTCCAAACGGTATGGCAGACGTCACACGCTGCCTCGACGATGGTTCACGCTCCGTTCACCCGTCGACCAACTCGGCGCAACACGGCGTCCGTAACGTCTGGTCCAGCGGTCGCCCCGCCCGAAAGCCCAGGTGCCATCCCCCTCGAGCGCCCGGCGAAGCCAACGGGCGGGCGACCGCAACAAGACTCAGATGGTCGGCGCAGGGTCGCTGCGCGTACAGTCCTGGCATGACGACAGTCGAAGCGGACACCCCCCTCGTTCCGCCCGCGCAGGCCGGCAGATGGACCGCACAGTGGAAAGAGCTGTACGCCGAGGTCATCACGACCGGGCTCTGTACGGGTTGTGCCGGGTGCGTCGTGACGTGTCCGCACGACGTGATCGGCTACGAGCACGAGGAGGGCAAGTACCTCCCGTTCCATCTCGAAGAGGAGCTCGGCCTCGACAACTGCATCCACGGCGAGAAGGGCTGCACCACCTGCACCCGCGCCTGCCCGCGGTTTCGGGCGTGGGAACCGGCCGCCGACATGCACCTGTTCGGCCGGGTCCGCGAGCCCGACGAGATGGCCGGCGTGTGGCGCCAGCTCTACCTCACCCGGGCCAGCGACGACATGGTCCACAAGATGGGCCAGGACGGTGGCCTCGTCTCCGCGATGCTGATCTGGCTGCGCGAGCACGACTACATCGATGCCGCGCTCGTGTCCGGTGTCGAGGACGACGACGCGTGGAAGGCCAAGCCCGCCGTCGTGTCGACCACCGAGGAGATCCTCGCCACCGCGGGCAGCCGCTACACGTACTGCGCCAACCCCCTGGCACTTCCGGAGGCCAAGGAGAAGGGCTACGAACGCCTCGCCCTCGTCGGCATGGGCTGCCAGACGTCGTCGCCGCCGACGATGTGGGACCGCAAGGCCGGCAAGGTGTCCAAGCCGTTCCTGTTCAACATCGGCCTGCTGTGCTCCAAGACGTTCGACGACGCCATCTTCACCGAGCTGTTCGAGGCCAAGTACGGCCTCAAGAAGCAGGACATGGTGAAGATGAACATCAAGGGCGTCTTCCAGATCTGGATGAAGGACGGCTCGTACCACGAGATCGACCTGAAGGA
>CAZYWK010000065.1:0-22827 GCA_964651825.1 uncultured Ilumatobacteraceae bacterium
CCGAGCGTCCGGTCGGGAGGGTCTAGGTTTGCGACCGACCGGAGGAGACGAGATGCCGAAGAAGCGTGAAACACCCAGGCTGCTGTCCGGCGGTAATCCGCAGATCCCGAAAGGCGACGGCGACGGGCCGGTTCAGGACTACATCGCGGCGATGCCGGAGTGGAAGAGCGACGTGGGACGTCAGCTCGACGCGATCATCACGCGAACGGTCGTGGACGTTCGCAAGGCCGTGAAGTGGAACTCACCGTTCTACGGCGCCGCCGACCAGCCGGGCTGGTTCCTCAACTTCGGGTGCCTCACCAAGTACGTCAAGGTCGCGTTCTTCCAGGGAACCCGGTTGGCGCCGGTCCCGCCGGTCGAGTCGAAGGTGGACGAGGTTCGCTACTTCCACATCTTCGAAGGCGACGGCCTCGACGAGGAGCAATTCGCGTCGTGGGTGGAGCAGGCCAGCAAGCTCTCGGGCCACACCATGTGACGATCCGCTCCGGCACGGCCCGTGGTCCGATCGCGGTGCTGCCGCGTTTGTCGTCGAGGTCGAGCAGCCAAACGGGTGTCGACGGCTGGCTCATCACCCGCTCAGCGGCGCACGGACAGCAGCCGGTAGCCGGCCTTCGACGCGATTCGTTCGGCCGAGAAGCCCTGTTCGGTCAGCCAACGCTGGAGCGAGTCGGCGCCGAGGTGCTTTTGGACCACCAGCGTGGCGACGCCATCGGGCGTGAGCCGTGGCAACCATCGGAGCAGCAGACCGTGGAGCGCCGCCTTACCGATACGGATCGGCGGGTTCGACCAGATCGAGCCGAAGCTGACCTCGTCGGGTACCGCACCGGGTGTGACGGCGCGGAGGTTCGTGATCCGGTTCGCGGTCGCGTTCGCCCGGCAGAGTGCGAGCGCGCGCTCGTTCACGTCGACGGCCCACACCGTCGCGTCGGGCGAGCGGCGGGCCATCGTCAGCGCGATCGGCCCGGCGCCGCAGCCGAGGTCGAGCACGTCCCCCACCGACACCAGCGCCGGATCGGAGCGCAGCAACAGCGATGTGCCGGCGTCGAGTTGGCCGCGAGAGAACACACCGCGATCGGTCTGCAGGCTGAACGCGGTGTCGGGCAGGCTGACATCGATCGTGACCGGATCGGACGCAACGATCGGTTCGTGGTCGAAGTACTGCGAAGCCAGGGGTGTGGCGTCTTCGTCGCCGTGGGGGATCACGCCCCGTAGCCTGGCAGGTGATGTCGTACAAGATCCGCACCTTCGGTGACCCGGTGCTCAAGAGCCAGGCCGCGCCCGTCACCGACGTCGACGGCAAGATCATCCGTCTCGTCGACGACATGTTCGACACGCTGGTCGACTCCGGCAACGGCCTCGCCCTCGCCGCACCGCAGATCGGCGTACAGAAGCAGGTCGTGGTGTGGGACCTCGGCGACGACCCGCTGGCCATCATCAACCCGGAGATCGTCGAGTCCGACGGCGAGTGGGTGTACGACGAGGGCTGTCTGTCGATCCCGGGCCTCTACGTCGAGATGTTGCGCCCGAAGACGGTGCTGGTCCGTGGTGTCGACCTGTCCGGTGACGTGATCGAGATCGAGGCCGACGAGCTCGAAGCGCGCATGTTCCAGCACGAGATCGACCACCTCCAAGGTGTGCTGATGTTCGATCGGATGTCACCCGATCAGCGCAAGGAAGCGCTGCGTGAGTACCGCCGCATCGAGGACGAAGCTGCGGCGCAAGCGACGCGCCAACCGTTGCGCCGACGCCTCCGGCTGAGCTGAGCCGAGCTGTGAAGCTCGTCTACCTCGGCACCCCCGACATGGCGGTGCCGCCATTGCGAGCGCTCGTCGCGGCCGGCCACGAGGTCGCGCTCGTGGTCACCCGGGCCGACAAGCGCCGCGGGCGAGGGGGAGCGACGACGCCGAGCCCTGTCAAGGCGGCAGCCCTCGAGCTCGGCCTGCCGGTCAGCCACGAGGTCGACGACGTGCTCACCACGGTTCCCGACGGCGTCACGTTGGGGGTGGTGGTGGCGTTCGGTCAGATCATCAAGCCGCACGTGCTCGCCGAGCTCCCACTCGTCAACCTGCACTTTTCGTTGCTGCCACGCTGGCGTGGCGCGGCTCCCGTGGAGCGGGCGATCCTCGCCGGCGACGAGCTCACGGGAGTGTGCGTGATGCGGGTCGAAGAAGGCCTCGACACCGGCGACGTGTATGCGGTGCGAACGGTGCCGATCGACGACACCACGACGGCCGCCGAGCTGCGTGGCACCCTCGTCGCCGTCGGCACGGAGCTGCTGGTCGACACGCTGGCCCAGCCGCTCGGCGAGTGGATCGGCGAGGGCCGCCCCCAACACGGCGAGGTCACCCACGCGGCGAAGCTCGGGAGCAGCGACTTCGAGATCGACTGGGACCGGCCGGTCGTCGACATCCACCGCCTGATCCGCGTCGGTGGAGCGTGGACGACGTTCCGTTCGAAGCGGCTGAAGATCCTTGCGGCCGACCTCGTCGACGGGCGGATCGTGCCGACGACCGTGCAGCCGGAGGGCAAGGCGCCCATGCCGTTCGACGCGTGGCGCAACGGCGCGCGGCCATCAGCGACCGAACTGTTCGGCGACCGGTGAACGCCCGTCGCGTCGCACTCGACGTACTGCGCCGCATCGAGGGCGACGGCGCGTACGCCAACCTGGCGCTGGGGCCGGCGTTGCAGCAGTCGGGGCTGGGTGAGCTCGATCGGAAGTTCGTCACCGAGCTCGTGTACGGCACCACGCGGATGCGGCGGGCCTGCGACTCGATCGTCGATCGGTTCCTCACCTCGCCGCCCGACCAGGTGACGCGCAGTGTGCTGCGGTTGGGTGCGTACCAGCTGGCCTACGCCGGCGTGCCGGCGCATGCCGCCGTCGGCGAGACGGTCGGGTTGGCGCCGAAGCGGACACGTGGGCTCGTCAACGCCGTGCTCCGCAAAGTGTCCCGCCTGTCGATCGCCGAGCTGCAATGGCCCTCCGACGGTGCGCGGTTGAGCTACCCCGACTGGATCGTCGAGACGTTCCGGCGCGAGATCGGCGACGGCTGGGAGTCGGCGCTGCGACGGATGAACGAACCCCCGCCGGTGTCGCAACGGGCTGATGGATACACCCAGGACGAGTCGTCGCAGTGGGTCTCGGCCAGTGTCGAGGCCACCCGCGGTGAGCGCATCTTCGACATGTGTGCGGCCCCGGGCGGGAAGGCAACGGCGATCGCGGCGGCCGGTGGATCGGTCGTCGCCGGCGACCGCCGCGTCGGACGGGCCCGGATGGTCCGTGACAACGCCGCCGTGCTGACGCTCGATGTTCCGGTGATCGCTGCCGACGGCACCGCGCCGCCGTTGCGTCGCGACGCGTTCGACGTCGTGCTGCTCGACGCTCCGTGCTCCGGGCTCGGAGCCCTCCGACGCCGCGCCGATGCCCGCTGGCGAGTCACGCCGGCCGACGTGACGGCGCTCGCCGAACTGCAGGGCCGATTGCTCGCCTCGGCCGCGACGCTGGTGCGTCCCGGTGGCCGCCTCGTGTACAGCGTGTGCACCATCACGGCCGCGGAGTCGATCGACCACCCAGTGCCGGCTGGGTTCGAGATCGACGGTCGTGAGCCACCGGTCGGAACCTGGCGGCCGTTCGCCCACGGCTGGCGGGTACTTCCCGACGATGCCGACACCGATGGCATGGTGCTGCTTCGGTACCGTCGTTCGCCATGAGCCACGACCACGGAACACCCGACGCCGAGCCACGCCAGCAGGCCAAAGTGCTCACGGTCAGCGACGGGGTCGCCCACGGCGTTCGCGACGACAAGAGCGGGCGGGCGCTCGTCGACCATCTGACGGCGGCCGGCTTCGACGTCGTCGATCATCGCGTGACCGCCGACGGCGCCGACCTGGTCGCCGGCGTGCTCACCGAACTGGCCGACGGCTTCGCCGGCCTGATCGTGTCGACCGGCGGCACCGGGTTCGCTCCCCGCGACCAGACCCCGGAAGGGACCCGAGCCGTCATCGAGCGCGAGGCGCCCGGCCTGGCCGAAGCGATGCGTCTCGTCAGCCCACTCGGCCGGCTCTCCCGCGGCATCGTGGGCATTCGCGGGCAGGCGATCATCGCCAACACGCCGGGCAGCACGAAGGGCTGCGTCGAGCAACTCGATGCCGTCCTCGACGTCGTTCCGCACGCCCTCCGCCTCCTCCACGACGCCGACACCTCCCACTGACCGCCCGTCATTCCACGTTTGCGTCGGGATTCAGCACCGACAGGTGTTCCCAAATCCCGACGCAAACGATGATTTCGGGGGCATAGCCTGAGCGGCCGTGCTCAGACTGGTGCTCCCCAAGGGGTCGCTGGAGAAGGCGACGCTCGAGCTCTTCGAGGCCGCCGACCTCCCCGTGACCCGATCCTCGTCCGTCGACTACCAGGGCACGATCGACGATCCCCGCATCGCATCGGTGCGCATCCTGCGACCCCAGGAGATCGCCACCTATGTCCAGGAAGGCTTGTTCGACCTCGGCATCACCGGCCGCGACTGGGTGGAGGAGACCGGCAGCGACGTCGTCAGCCTCGGTGAGCTCAAGTACTCCAAGGCGACCAGCCGGCCCATCAAGCTCGTCGTCGCCGTCGCCGGCGACTCCACTGCGACCTCCGTCGCCGACCTCCCCGACGGCGTTCGCGTCCAGTCCGAGTATCCGGAACTGACCAAGCGGTTCTTCGCCGAACACGGCGTGCAGGCCGAAGTCCGCCTGTCGTACGGCGCGACGGAGGCGAAGATCCCCGACATCGCCGATTGCGTGGTCGAGATCACCGAAACCGGTCGGGCGTTGCGCGCCGCCGGCCTCAAGGTGATCGACACGATCCTCACCAGCTACACCGAGGTGGTCGCCAACACGGCATCGGCCGCCGACCCCGACAAACGCAAGGCGATGGACCAGATCATGACGCTGCTGAACGGCGTGCTCGACGCCCGGGGGCGGGTGCTGCTGAAGCTCAACGTGAGTGACGAGCGTCGCGATGACGTGCTCGCCGTGCTCCCGTCGATGAAGTCGCCGACCATCTCACAACTCGCCGGTGGCGGCTACGCCGTCGAGACCGTCGTGGAGAAGCGCTCGATCAACCTGATCATCCCTGCCCTGCGCGACGCAGGCGCCACCGACCTCGTCGAGATGGCCATCTCGAAGATCGTGCCATGACCGAGCATCGCGATGGCGCCCGGGGTCGGCACGCCGGCGTCGTCTCGACGTTCGACGCCGAGATGGGTCTCGGCGAGATCATCGCCGACGACGGCACGACGTACGCGTTCCACTGCATCGAGATCGCCGACGGCACCCGCGACATCAGGGTCGGCACGGCCGTCGACTTCACCATGCTGCCCAAGCTCGGTCGCATCGAGGCCGCCGACATCCGCCCCCGGTGAGCCCGATCGCCGTACCCCGTTCGTTGGAGACGGGGCCAGACGAACGGGGTGGGAGCGGTGGATGACCGGGAGCGGCGGATCGTGGCGGTGCTGCTGGCACTCGGCGAGGGTGAGGTCACGACCTACGGCGACGTCGCGGCGACGGCCGGCTACCCCCGCAACGCGCGGTTCGTCGGACACCTCCTCGCGACGACCGACCTCGACGTGCCGTGGTGGCGGGTGGTCAACGCCGCCGGTGAGCTGCGCGCCCACGACGTGCGCGAGCAGGCGGAGTTGCTGCGCGCCGAAGGCGTCGAGGTGAGCGACGGACGGGTGAGGAACGCGCCCGTCGGTCGCTTCAGTCGGCCTCGGCGGCGCCCTTGATCTGGACGAAAGCGATGCGGATGTTGTTGAGCGCATCGCGCATCGTCGGCGCTTCCTCACCCAGCCGGTCACCGAGACCGTCGACGAGGCACGCGACCGCGTCGATCGCGAGCGCCGCCTGCACCAGGTCGGGCGGGGTGGCCGACAGATGGATCGCCGCCAACTCGTAGAGCCCCATGACGTGGTTGGTCACCACGACCTCGGCCGGGACCTCGGCGAGCCGGGCCCGCGCTTCGGCCATCGCCCGCTGGGCGTCCTCGACGGCGTCCATCGTTTCGTCGTCGAGGTCGTCGTCGAAGGTGTCGAAGGTGTCGTCAGAGGTTTCATCCGTCACGTGCGGTACCCTACCGACCAACAACTGAGGCGAAGTGGGGGCAACCCCCACCCGGCCACCCCTGGTGCGTTCGGGTCACAAGGCTGAGGCCAGCCACCACGCACCATGGCGATCTGCCGAGGGTGCGCTGTGTCGGTCGCTCCGCGTGCGGTTCGCGTCGAGCGCCAATACATCAGACACATGGGGAGGCCCATTGCACAGGAGTGAACAGCCATAGCACCGCGACCTGAACAGCGTGGCGATCAACATCGCATCAACGACCGCATCCGAGCCCGCGAAGTCCGACTCATCGGGCCCACCGGTGACCAACTCGGGATCAAGGCGGTCCCCGATGCGCTGAGAATGGCTCGAGGCCTCGAACTCGATCTCGTGGAAGTGGCCCCCAACGCCAACCCTCCCGTGTGCCGGATCATGGATTACGGCAAGTTCAAGTACGAAGAGGGCCAGAAGGCGAAGGAAGCCCGCAAGAAGTCGACCAACGTGTCGGTGAAGGAAGTGAAGTACCGGCCGAAGATCGGCAAGGGCGACTTCGACACCAAGACGCGCAATGTCATCCGCTTCATCGAAGAAGGCCACAAGGTCAAGATCACGTTGCAGTTCCGTGGTCGAGAGATGGCGCACCCGGAACTCGGGTCCAAGATCCTCGACGGCGTGCTGGAAGCAGTGGGCCCGATCGCCAAGGTCGACACCCAGGCCCGTCTGGAAGGACGGGCGATGTCGATGGTGCTCTCACCCGACAAGAAGGCCCAAGAGGCCATGAAGAAGGCAGCTGCCGAAGCCGGACTCGACGATGCCGGCCCGGACGCTGAGGCGGACCAAGAAATTCAAGGAGCAATCGATGCCGAAAATGAAGACGTCGAAGACCGCGAAGAAGCGGTTCAAGACCACGGGTAGCGGCCAGTTGCGCCGCGAGCAGGCGATGCGTCAGCACCTGTTCGAGAAGAAGTCGTCGACCCGCACGCGCCGCCTCGCCGGCGACCGCGACGTGCACCCGGCCGACGTGAAGAAGATCAAGCGCCTCCTCGCCGAGCGCTGAGACAACCATCAACCGGGTTCGACCCGACTGAGACTCCCGAGGAGGATTCGACATGGCACGTGTGAAGCGTGGCGTGGCGTCGAAGAAGCGCCACAAGAAGGTATTGGTCAAGGCCAAGGGCTACTACGGCAACAAGAGCCGTTCGTTCCGGGCCGCCAACGAACAGGTGATGCGGTCGGGCAACTACGCCTTCCGCGACCGTCGTGCCCGCAAGGGCGAGATGCGCCGGCTGTGGATCCAGCGGATCAACGCCGCCTGCCGTCAGAACGACATGAGCTACAGCCGGTTCATCGCCGGGCTGAGCGCCGCAGGCATCGAAGTCGACCGCAAGATCCTCGCCGATCTGGCCGTCACCGACGCGGCAGCGTTCACCAAGCTCGTCGAGAGCGCGAAGGCAGCTCTCTGACCCGACAGACTGGCGCAGGATGACTGTGCTGGCGTTCAACAATCCAAGAGTTCAGCAACTGCGGCGCCTGATCGGGCGCCGCAGTTCGCGTTACGACGACGGCCGGTTCGTCGTCGAGGGCCCCGTCCTCGTGCGCGAGGCGGTCGCCGCTGGCTGGAAGAGCATCGCTCAGTACGTCCCGGCGGACGCGACCGACGCCGCCGTCGATGGGGCGGGCGAGATCGTCGAGCTCGCCGAGGGCGTGTTCCAACGGGTCGGGTCCACCGATGCTCCGCAGGCGCCGATGGCCGTGTTCCACATGGCCTCGAACGATCCCGGGGCGCTGGACGCCGCAGATTTCGTCGTGGTACTCGACCGGGTGAGCGATCCGGGCAACCTCGGCACGATCATCCGGTCGGCGGAGGCCGCCGGGGTGGATCTGGTCGTACTCACCTCGGGTTCGGTCGACCCGTACAGCCCCAAGGTCGTCCGCGCGTCCGCGGGAGCGCTCTTCCACGTGCCGGTGATCGTCGCCGATCCCACGGATGTGGCGGGAGCCGGGTTCGAGCTGATCGGCACCACGAGCCACGACGCTCCCGGTCGCACGGTCGCGGCACACACCGCCACCGATCTGACCGGCCGGGTCGCGATCGTGCTGGGCAACGAAGCAGCGGGCCTCCCAGGCGACTGGACCGACGCCGTCGGCCCGATCCGGCGCTGGGTCACCGTCCCCCACCGTGGCCGGGCAGAGTCGCTCAACGTCGCGATGGCGACCACGGTTCTCGTGTTCGAGGCCGCCCGTCAGCGGGCGGCCTCCAGCACGAGCAGATAGCTCCCGCCACCCGGTTCGATGGTGGCGGTCACGTCGAGGTCGGGCTCGAGTCGGCTGATGCGATCGACGAGCCAATCGGATGCCCGCTCGGCGTCGTCGCGGGCGGGACACCGGCCCACCACTTCACGCCCGCCTTTGCGTGACAGTCGTTCGACGGTGGCGATGATCACGGCGGCGTCGGCCACGAACAGGTCGTCGGGCCACGCGACGACCGGAGCGCTCGCGCCCTTGCCGGTGTTGCACGCTCGGTGGGCAAGTCGCTCGCGTCCGGTGCCCTTCCCCTTGCCGGCTCCGGTTCCCTTCGCCTTCGCTCGACGTTCGGTCGTGCGGCTGTCGATGCTCGGTCCGCGCGGATCGTTCACCGACATCTCCGGGTCGACGGGTTCGTCGCACAGCCAGCATCGCCAGCCGTCGGTCGCACCGATGTCATCGAGCCGACTCATCGGCGCACGGCTCGAGACGTGTTCGTCGCAGATCGATGATCGAGGCGGCCCACGCCTCCGCACCGTATCGGAGAGGTCCGCGCACCTGGCCAGCGGGTAGGATGCATGGCCGTGCAGCCGCAGTCGCAGCGATTTTCGTGCCCCGGGTGAACCGGGGATGGCGTTCCACACGTCGGCGAGCAGTCGCTCCTGCGCCATGACCTGAGTTCGTCCGGGGTCGGATCGCTCCACGCACGCACTCACTCACGACACCGAAAGGCTCCACGTGCTCTCCGACATCATCGCCGCCCGTGACGCGGCCCTCGCCGAGATCGCCGCCGCGGCGACGCTCGACGACATCGCGACGCTCACCACCCGACTGGCAGGCAAGAAGAGCGCGCTCGCCCAGCTCAAGACGCGGCTCGGCTCGCTCGAGTCGATCGACGAGAAGAAGGCTGCCGGCCAAGCGATCAACGAAGCGACGGCTGCGGTCGAGGCGGCGCTGGCGGACCAGCGCGCGCTCCTCGGCGCGGTGGCCCTCGATGCACAGATCGCGGCTGAACGGCTCGACCTCACCGAGTTCGTCGGCGCTGCGACCCGTGGCCACGCCCACCTCGTGACCCAGGCCTGGGAGCGGCTCGAGGACACGTTCATCGGGCTCGGCTTCCAGATCGCCGAAGGGCCCGAGGTGGAGACCGACTGGCACAACTTCGAGGCTCTGAACATGGGCATCGGCCACCCGGCCCGCGGCGAGTTCGACACCCTGTTCGTCGATCACATCACCGCCGACGGGAGCACCGGGACGACGCTGCTGCGCACGCACACCTCGCCTGTCCAGATCCGCACGATGCTCTCCACCGAGCCACCGATCTACATCGTGGCGCCCGGCCGGGTCTTCCGCCGGGACACGCCGGACGCCACGCACATGCCGGTGTTCCACCAGATCGAGGGGCTCGTCGTCGATCGGAACATCACCATGGCCGACCTCGCCGGCACGATCGAGGCGTTCACGAAGGCGTTTTTCGGGCCTGGTTTCACGTCGCGGCTGCGCCCGAGCTACTTCCCGTTCACCGAGCCGTCGGCGGAGTTCGACATCCAGCGCCCGAACGGGCAGTGGATCGAGCTCGGTGGGTGCGGGATGGTGCATCCGAACGTGCTGCGCGCCGGCGGGCTCGACCCGGAGGAATGGAGCGGGTTCGCCTTCGGGTTCGGGATCGACCGGATGGCCAAGGAGCGCCACGGCGTCGAGGACATCCGCGAAATGTTCACCAACGACATCCGCTTCCTGGAGCAGTTCTGATGAAGATCCTCCTGTCCTGGCTGAACGAGTACGGAGACTTCGGCGACCCGTCGGATCCTGATGCAGTGCAGCGTGTCGCTGACGCGTTGACGTCGCTCGGGCTCGAAGTCGACGCCGTCGAGGACATCGGCGCGTCGGTCGCCGGCGTCGTGACGGCCCGGGTGATCCGGCTCGAACAGCATCCCGACGCAGCAAAGGTACAGCGTGTCTACGTCGACGCCGGCGACGGCGCGGAGCGTCACGTCTGGTGTGGCGCGTTCAACATGCAACCGGGCGACATCGTGCCGCTCGCCACGCTCGGCACGACGATGCCCGACGGCCGCACGATCGAGCGCCGGGGCATCCTCGGGATCGACTCCGAAGGGATGCTCTGCTCGGCGCGCGAGCTCGGCCTCGGCGACGACCACGCCGGCATCTCGATCCTCCCGGCCGGCTCGGCGCTCGGTGTCCCGTACGGCGACGCCCTCGGGCTGCGGCCCGACGTGTTGATCGACGCCGACGTCACGCGCAATCGCCCCGACTGCTGGGGCTACGTCGGCATCGCCCGTGATCTCGCCGCCAAGTTCGGCGTCGAGTTCCGGCCACCGGCGCCCACCTTGACGATCACGGGTGACGAGCTGCCGATCACCGTCGACATCCTGGATCCTGATCGCTGCGGGCGCTTCACGGCGACCGGCATCTCGGGCGTCGAGGTCGGCCCATCGGCGGACTGGATGGCGCGGCGTCTCACCGCGGCCGGCATGCGGCCGATCAACAACGTCGTCGACGTGAGCAACTACGTGATGCTCGAGCTCAACCAGCCGAACCACGCCTATGACCACACGACCGTCGCCGGCGGGTTCCGGGTGCGGGCAGCGGCCGAGGGTGAGCGGATCACGACGCTCGACGAGCAGGAGCGCACCCTGTCGGCGGCCGACCTGCTCGTGTGTAACGGTGACGATCGGCCCGTCGGTGGCCTCGCCGGTGTGATGGGTGGCCTCGACACCGAGATCGACGACTCGACCACGGTCGTGGCGCTGGAGATGGCGTGGTTCGAACCGATCGGCGTCGCCCGATCGGTGACTCGGCACGGATTGCGCACCGAGGCGTCCGCCCGCTTCGAGCGTGGTGTCGACCCCTACGGGATGCCCATCGCGATCGCCCGCTTCGTCGAGCTGCTGTCGGAGACCTGTCCGCACCTCATCGTTCACGCCGGGGCCGCGGATGCCCGGACCGACGCGCTGCCAGACGAGTACCGCTCGGCCGTGGTCCGCACGAGCGAGGTCAACCGGATCCTCGGCTCGGCGCTCACCGCCGACGACCTGCCGCTGCTGCTCGACCCGATCGGGTACACGGTCACCGGCTCTGGAGACACCCGCACGGTGGCGCTGCCCACGTGGCGGCCCGACTCCACCGCGGAGATCGACGTGATCGAAGAGGTCGCCCGCCACTACGGATACGAGCGCCTCGGCAAGACCGTTCCGAAGTCGGTCGTACACGGCGGCCTGACCGTGCGTCAGCAACGACGTCGCCTCGCTCGTGAGGTGCTGCTCGGCCTCGGGGTGAGCGAAGCGATGCCGAACCCCTTCCTCGCGCCGGGCACGCTGGAACTGGCTGGACTGCCCGGCGATGCGCTGAACGTGACGAACCCGCTCGTCGCCGACGAGAGCGTGCTGCGCACATCGCTGCGGCCGGGGCTGCTGAGCGCCATCGCCTACAACGAGTCGCACCGGCGCACGGCCGTGCAGCTGTTCGAGATCGGCCACGTGTACCCACCGGGCGAGGGCGAGCTGCCCGGTGAGTACGAGTCGCTGTGTGTCGTTCTCGCCGGGGCCGAGGCCCCAGCCGCGGTCGCGGTGTGGAGGGAGCTCGCCAACGCGCTCGGGGTCGGCGCGCGCGTCGACCAGTCGAAGCCACCCGCCGGGCTCCATCCCACCCGGTCGGCGACCCTGCAGGCCGGCCGTGAGCCGCTCGGTGGGGTCGGCGAAGTGCATCCGGGCGTGCTCGCCCACTTCGACGTCACCGAGCGGGTGGCGATCCTGGAGCTCGATCTCGACCAGTTGCTCGACCGGGAACCGAAGCCAGCGCAGGCCAGAGCGATCAGCCGGTATCCGTCGAGCGATCTCGACCTCGCCTTCGTGGTCCCGGACGGTGTCGAAGCCGAGCGGGTCGACAAGGCGATCCGTCAGGGCTCGGGCAAGCTGCTCGTCGACGTGACGCTGTTCGACGTGTACCGGGGCGATCGAGTCCCGGAGGGAACCCGGTCGCTGGCCTACCGGCTCCGGCTCCAGGCTGCGGATCGCAACCTGACCGACGGTGACGTCGCAGAGGTACGGCGCGGCGTCGAGGCCGCGACGACCAAGCTCGGAGCCGACCTGCGAAGCTGAGACGGTGACCGATCCGATCCCCACCAGGAACGAATCGCATCGGCTGCCCGCCAGCGGTGCTCCCGGCGAGACCGATCTCGCGGCGATGCTCGCCAATCTGGAGGTGCACCGCCGACCCGGGGTGTTCACCTACGTCGCGGTCGCCGTGCCGACGCCAGGTCTGTTGGCGGCTGCGCACGCCATGGTCGTGGAGGGCGAGCTGACCACGCTCGTCGTTCCTCGCGAGTCGGCGCGTCGGGCCGGTCTGCCGGTGACCGTCGAGTTCGCGTGGCTCACCCTCGCGGTGCAGTCGAGCCTCGAGGCGATCGGCCTGACCGCGGCGATCAGCGCCCGGCTGGCCGACCAGGCCATCGCCTGCAACGTGCTCGCCGGGTACCACCACGACCACCTCCTCGTGCCGCTGTCGCGGGCCGACGACGCGATCGCCGCGCTCAGTTCGAGCTGAGGTCGTCGGGAGCGTCGGCGAGCCACGCCAGCCGGCCACCCTGACGGCGTATCACCGTGCGCCACAACTCGTCGGGTTCGCTCGTGAACACGTCACCGGGCTCGGAGTCGAGCACCAGCCAGGCGCCGGCGTCGATCTCGCCCTCGAGCTGGCCCGGGCCCCACCCGGCGTACCCGCGAAAGACCCGGACCCCGCGCACCTCTCCGGCCACCAGCGCGGGATCGGCGGTCAGGTCGGCGGAGGCGATCGTGCCGAGGATGGGGGAGAGGTGCTCGTCGCCCTCCGACATCGGCACCGTGGTCTCGGCCAGGGCGATCAACGCGTTCTCCTCGACCGGGCCGCCCGAGAACACCGACGACGGCACCGATTGCAGGTCGATCCAACGGTCGAGCGGTTCGTCGAGGCTTTCGATCGACGGCCGGTTGATCACGACGCCGATCGCTCCGTCGTCGTGGTGCTCGAGGACGAACACCACCGTGCGGTCGAAGTGTGGATCCTCGAGCGGGGGCGTGGCGACGAGGAGCCGTCCCTTGGTCGGAATCGTCCCCGGATACATCCATCACAGTCTGCCCGAAGTTCGGGCCAGTCGATCGGCCCGCCCGTCGGCACTTCGTCTCCGCAACTCGGAGCGACCGTTGAACGATTGTTGCATGTTCATGCGCCTTGCCGTATGCTCATGCAGATGTCGTCGGTCAGGGTCGGGATCATCGGTGCGTCGGGATACACGGGAGCCGAACTGTTGCGCCTCGTGGCCGGACACCCGGATCTCGAGTTGGCCGTGGCAACGGGCGACTCGATGGCCGGACGCCGGGCCGCGGATGTGTATCCGTCCCTGGAGATCGCCTACCCGACGCTCGAGTTCACCCCGTTCGACGAGCACGCGACAGCCGGCCTGGATCTGGTGTTCCTGGGCCTGCCCCACGAGGCCTCGATGGAGCTCGCCCCGATGCTCGTCGGATCGGTGGGCTGCGTGGTCGACCTGTCGGCCGCCTTCCGGTTGAAGGATGCGTCGGCCTACCCCGCCTTCTACGGCTTCGAGCACACCGAACCGGAGCTGCTCGCCGAGGCGGTGTTCGGCCTCCCCGAGCTGCACCGGGCCGAGCTGAAGGGGGCACGTCTGATCGCCACCCCGGGTTGTCACGTCACCGCTGCGATCCTCGCTGTGCGGCCGCTCGTCGAGGCGGGACTCGTGCAAACGACCGGCATCGTCGTCGACACCGTCACGGGCATCACCGGCGCCGGCCGCACTCCCACCGACACCAACGTGTTCACCAACATCGACTCCAACGCCGTCGCCTACGGCCTCCTCAACCATCGGCACACACCCGAGATGGAACAGGAGATCGGCGCCCAAGTCCTGTTCACACCACACCTCGTGCCGATGAGCCGGGGCCTGCTCGCCACCTGCTACGCCCGCCCGACGGCGGCCTGCAGCGTGGCAGCGGTGGCACAGGCGATGGCCGAGTTCTACGCCGACGAGCCGTTCGTCGCCGTGACCGACAGGCCCCCGGCGACGAAGTCGGTGCTCGGCTCCAACGGCGCCCAGGTGTCGGCGTGCTACGACGAACGCACCGGCACGGTGCTCGCCATGGCAGCCATCGACAACCTCACCAAGGGCGCCTCCGGCGGAGCGCTCCAGGCCGCCAACGTGGCGCTCGGCCTCGCCGAGACGGCGGGCCTCACCTCGATCGGGCTCGCGCCGTGACCGCCACGGTCGATCCGGCGGCGCTCAGGGCCGCGACCCTCGTGGAGGCGCTGCCGTACATCCGCCGGTTCGCCGGCAAGATCGTGGTCGTCAAGTACGGCGGCAACGCGCTGGCCGGAACGTCCGACCACGACGCGCTGGCGTCCTTCGCCGAAGACATCGTGCTGATGCGTCTCGTGGGCATGCGTCCCGTGGTGATCCACGGCGGCGGCCCGCAGATCTCCGAGCTGATGACGAGGCTCGGCAAGGAGACCACGTTCGTCGACGGCCTGCGCGTGACCGACGCCGAGACGGTCGACATCGCGCGCATGGTCCTGAAGGGCCAGGTCAACCCGCAACTCGTGTCGGCGATCAACGTCCACGGCCGATACGCGGTCGGGCTCAGCGGCATCGACGCCGGCCTGATCCAGGCCGTCGCCCGTGATCCCGAGCTCGGCTTCGTCGGCGACGTCACCCAGATCAACCCCGAGGTGATCCTCGGCCTGATCGACGACGAGTTCATCCCCGTCATCGCCACCATCGGCAGCGACATCCGCGGCCAGTCGTACAACATCAACGCCGACACGGTCGCCGGCGCCATCGCCGAGGCGCTCGGAGCAGAAAAGCTCGTCTACCTCACCGACATCGAGGGGCTCCGCCGCGACGTCGGCGACCCGGCGAGCCTCATCCGCCAGACCACCGCCGACGAGCTCGACGCGCTGATCGCGGACGGCACGATCGCCGGCGGGATGATCCCGAAGGTGGCGAGCTGCACCCGGGCCGTGCGCCATGGCGTGCGGCGCGCCCACATCCTCGACGGCCGCATCGAACACGTCCTGCTGCTCGAGGTGTTCACCGACGCCGGCATCGGCACGATGGTCCTCGGCACGGCCGACGAGACAGGAGCGAACCCATGACTGCCGTCACGGCGCACGACTTCGACACCGGCACCGCCGAGCGGTGCCCGTTCATGCCGGTGTTCGGGGCCCCCGAGATCATGTTCGAGCGGGGTTCGGGCACCGAGCTGTGGGACGTTCACGGCAAGCGCTACCTCGACTTCCTCGCCGGCATCGCCGTCGTCTCGCTCGGCCACGCCAACCCGGTCGTCGCCGAGGCGATCAGCGAGCAGGCGCACCGCCTGTTGCACGTGTCGAACTTCTTCACCAACCCGGTGGCGGCACGGGCCGCGACCATGATCGATCGGTTGCTCCTCGACGCGACGGGGCACCCTGGCCAGTTGTTCTTCACGAACTCTGGTGCCGAGTCGATCGAGTGCGCCATCAAGCTCGCCCGCAAGCACGGCGGGCGCGGGCGTCACACGGTGGTGAGCGCGCTCGGCAGCTTCCACGGCCGCACCCTCGCCGCGCTGGCCGCCACCGGCCAGCCGACCAAGCACGAGCCGTTCCAGCCGATGCCCGAAGGGTTCCGTCACGTGGCGTGGAACGACCTCGACGCGCTGCGCGCGAGCGTCGACGGATCCGTAGCGGCAGTGCTCCTCGAACCGGTGCAGGGTGAGGGTGGGGTCCACCCTGCCAGCCCGGAGTACCTGCAGGGCGTGCGCCGGCTCTGCGACGAGGTCGGCGCGCTGATGATCATCGACGAGATCCAGACGGGCTTGGGACGGACGGGCCGGTGGTTCGGCTTCGAACACGCCGGTGTGTCACCGGACGTGGTCACCCTCGCCAAGGCGCTCGGCAACGGCATGCCGATCGGGGCCTGTTGGGCCCGCGCCGACGTCGCCACCGTGTTCGAGCCGGGCGATCACGGCAGCACGTATTCGGGCACCGCCATCGCCACCGCCGCGGTCGTCGCGACGCTCTCGGAGATGCAGCGGCTCGACGCGCCGGCCCTCGCCGAGCGTCAGGGCGACCGGCTGGCCGACGGGCTGCGGGCGATGGAGGGCGTCGTCGACGTGCGCGGGCAGGGTCTGATCCTCGGCGCCCAACTCGCCGACGGCATCGACGCCAAGGCCGTGTACCAGCAGCTCCTCCACCGTGGCCTCATCGTCAACGCGGTGAACGCGTCGACACTGCGGTTCGTGCCGCCACTCACGGTGTCCGACGCCGAGATCGACGAGGCCTTGGCGCTCGTCGCCGACGTGCTGGCCGCGCCGGGAGCCGGAGATGCGGCGTCGTGACCCGCCATCTCCTCACCATCAGCGACTTCGACGTGACCGAGATCGAGGCGATGCTCGCCCTCGCGGCGGCGCCGATCCCGTCGCTGGGCCGGCCACTCGACGGTCTCGGCGCGGCGCTGATCTTCGAGAAGCCGTCGAACCGGACGCGTCACTCGACAGAGATGGCCGTCGTGCAGCTCGGCGGCCACCCGATCTACACCCGCGGCGAGGAGGTCGGCTTCGATACCCGTGAGCCGGTCGAGGACGTCGCGCGGATCCTCGAGGGCTACCACGCCGTACTGGCGGCCAGGGTCTTCGACCATTCGACCGTGACCCGGATGGCGGCCGTGGTCGACGTGCCGGTCGTCAACATGCTGTCGGACTGGTCACACCCGCTGCAGGCCCTCGCCGACGCCCTGACGATGAACGAGCGGTTCGGCACCCTGGCCGGCCATACGATCGCCTACGTCGGCGACTACAACAACGTGTCGCGATCGCTCGCCGAGATCTGCCTGCTCCTCGGCGCCCGCTTCCGTCTCGCCTGCCCGGTCGGGTTCGCCGCCTCCGACGTCGAGCTCGAACGGCTCGCCCTGCTCGGCACGGGTGACATCGAGCAGTCTCACCGCCCGGCCGATGCGGTGCAGGGCGCCGACGCGGTACACACCGACACGTGGGTGTCGATGGGGCAGGAGGCGGAGAAGCAACAGCGCCGCCAGCAGTTCGAGGGCTACGCCGTCGACGCGGCGATGATGGCGCTGGCCGCCTCCGACGCCGTGTTCATGCACTGCCTGCCCGCGTATCGTGAGGTCGAGGTGGCCAGCGAGGTGATCGACGGTCCCCAGTCGGTCGTGTTCCAGCAGGGCCACAACCGAATGCATTCCGCCCGCGGCGCCATCGCGTTCCTGCTGGGAGTGCGACCGTGACGACCAAGGTGCAGCGGCAGGCGACGATCTCGCGGCTGATCGGCGACCACGAGGTGACGAACCAGCCGCAGCTCATCGCCTTGCTCGCCCAGCACGGCATCGAGGCGACGCAGGCCACGGTGTCGCGCGACCTCGACGACATCGGGGCGGTGAAGGTGCGGGTGCCCGGCGGCGACACCGTGTACGCCATCCCCGAGTTCGAACCGAACCGCCTCGCCCCGGTCGACCAGCTCCGCCGGGTGATGGGGGAGTGGGTGGCAGAAGTGGCATCGTCGGGCAACATCGTCGTGCTGCGGACGCCGCCGGGGTGCGCCCATGTGGTCGCGTCGGCCCTCGACCGCAGCCGGATCGACGGCCTGTTGGGAACGGTGGCGGGCGACGACACGCTGATGTGCGTGTCGGCGACGAGTGACGGTTCGGCGCTGGCCGATCAACTGAAGGAGTTGGCGGGACTTGACTGACGACACCCAACCGGGCGCTGCCGGCACGGAGGGCAGCGGCAAGACGCTGTGGCACGGGCGTTTTTCGGGCGGCCCGGCCGAAGCGCTCATGGCCTACACCGTCAGCCTCCCGTTCGACCGCACGATGTGGCGCGACGACATCGCCGGATCACGGGCCCACGTCCGCGGTCTGGCGCGGGTCGGGCTGCTCAGCGACGCCGAACGCGACGCGGTGCTTGCCGCTCTCGACGCGGTGGCCGACGAGATGGAGCGCGACGAGTTCGTGTTCGTCGAATCCGACGAGGACATCCACACCGCCGTCGAGCGCCGGGTCACCGAGCTCGCCGGAGCGGCCGGCGGGAAGCTGCACACCGGTCGCAGCCGGAACGACCAGGTGGCGACCGACCTCCGGCTCTGGTGCAAGCGTGAGCTGGCGGTCGTGGCCGCCGGACTGATCGACCTGCAGACGACGCTGCTCGACCGTGCGCTCGAACACGAGGGCGTGTACCTCCCCGGGTACACACACCTCCAGCGCGCCCAGCCGGTGCTGCTCGCCCACCATCTGCTCGCCCACGGTTGGGCGCTCGGACGCGACGTCGACCGGCTCCTCGCCACCATCGAGCGCCTCGACGTGTCGCCGCTCGGAGCGGGAGCACTCGCCGGCTCGTCGCTCCCACTCGACCCGGCCGGAAACGCCGCCGACCTCGGCTTCGCCCGCGCCTTCGACAACAGCCTCGATGCCGTCGGCGACCGTGACTTCGTCGCCGAGGCGGTGTTCGACCTGGCGCTGATCGGCGTCCACCTCTCCCGCATCGGCGAGGAGTGGGTGCTGTGGACGTCAGCGGAGTTCGGCTTCGCCAGGCTCGACGACGCGTACGCGACCGGCTCGTCGATGCTCCCACAGAAGAAGAACCCCGACATCGCCGAGCTCGCCCGCGGCAAGGCGGGCCGCCTGATCGGCAACCTGACAGGCCTGCTGGCCACGCTCAAAGGTCTGCCGCTCGCCTACAACCGCGACCTGCAGGAGGACAAGGAGCCGCTGTTCGACTCCGTCGAACAGGTCACGCTCGCCGTGGCCGCGCTCACCGGGATGATCGCCACGGCGACCTTCGTACCCGAGGCGATGCAGTCGGCCGCCGACGAGCAGACGACCGCTGCGACCGATCTCGCCGAGTTCCTCGTGCGGGCGGGGATGCCGTTCCGCGAGGCGCACGCCGTGGTGGGTGCCCACGTGCGCGCCGCGCTCGCCGGCGAGGGCTCGCTGGCCGATCTCGTCGCCGGCGACCCGGTGCTCGGCCCCGGCGCGGCCGCGCTCGTGCGTCCCGGTGTCGGGGTCAGGATGCGCACCTCACCGGGTGCAGCCGGACCGGTGGCCCTCGACACCCAGCTCGCGTCGTACCGCCGGCTCCTCTCCGACGAGCGCGCGAGGCTGGGCCGCTGAAGCTCCTGCCACGCGCCTGGTTCGAGCGCCCAGCGCCCGAAGTTGCTGTCGACCTGCTCAACAAGGTCCTGCGATCCGCGACGATCGACGGCGTCATCGTGACCGGACGGATCGTCGAGGTCGAGGCCTACGACGAGAACGATCCGGCGAGCCACACGTTTCGCGGGCCGACGCCACGCAATGCGGCGATGTTCGGCCCGGGCGGGCATCTCTACGTGTACGTCAGCTACGGCGTGCACCACTGCGCCAACGTCGTGACCGGGCCAGAAGGCTTCGGGAGCGCCGTGCTCCTCCGCGCCGTGACACCCCTCGATGGGATCGGCGCGATGCGGGCGAGGCGTGGTCAGGTGCGAGATCTCGACCTGGCCAACGGCCCCGGCAAGTTGTGCCAGGCGTTCGCCATCGACGCGTCGCACTACGGCACCGACCTCACCGCGGCCCAGTCGGCCGTTGTGATCCTCGACGACGGGACGCCGCCCCCCAACGCTGCGCTCGTCGGCCCACGTATCGGTCTGACGAAGGCCGTCGACACGCCCTGGCGCTTTCGCTGTTAGTGGCGAGGCCTCACGGTGGGCGGCTGCTCGTCGAGTGAGGTCGGCCTCGCTCCGGCTCGTCGCTGGCGCTTCCCTCGCCGGCCTGATGACTGGCGGCTGCTCGTCGAGTGAGGTCGGCCTCGCTCGGGCTCACCGTTCTTCAGCGCCAGTGGATCCAATAGCCGTGGGGGTGGCAGGTGGCGACCGTCTCGACGGTGCGGACGCCGGCGCGCCAACGCACGAACGTGAGCGCTGTGAGATCGACGCCTTCGACGTCCGGGTCGACCGGGAGCTCGGGCGTCAACGCCGGCGACTCGGCCGATATCCAGCTCAGGTCGCGCACCCGGCCCAGCCGGTCGAGCTCGTCGAGGTAGGCGAGACGCTGCCGCGGCGTCATGTAGCTGAGCACCCACGAGTTCGTCACCACCGGATGAGAACGAACGCCGACCTCCTCGACCGCGGCGGGCAAGGCAGCGATGGCGTCGGCGGTGCGAATGGGTGGTCGGATGGTAGCGGCCAGCTCGATCGCGGCCCGGAGGCGGTGGAAGCGATCGGCCTGGTCGGGCCACACACACGCCTCCAGCCAGCGGGCCTCGATCGGATCGGAGACATCGATCGGCCGACGGTCGATGCCGATCCGCGCGCCGATCGTCGGCAGACGTGTGGGGACCGGCACCGCACCGCGCGTCGACACCTCGACCATGACCGCTGAAGGATCACCCACGCAGACCTCCGCGGCCTCGGCGCCGTCGGCCGTGAACCGGTACCGGTAATGGTCGGCCAGGAGGTTCAGCCCGCCGCTCGTTCCCACGTCGACATGACCGAGCCGTCCGACCTCGCCGTCGAGCAGGCCGAACAGCGGCAGGAACAGGCCACACCGGCCGACCTCGTTGGTTTGGGTCGTACGCGTCGACAAGAGCCAGGTCAGTTCGTCCACATGGGTGGCGACGAAGGCCCGGAACGTCGGCACAAGGTCGGCATCGGCGGCGCTCCGGGCGTCGGCGGTCAGGTTCGGGTACCACCGGGCGAGCTCGCTGCCGGGCTCGTCGAGCACCAGATGGTGGGTGCAGGCGAACAGCAGGACCGGTTGGCGCTGCTCGTGCGGGGCGTGGAGCAGAAGCCGGTACAGCGACGGATCGCCGGCGATGCCGCTCGCCAGCGCGGAGTACAGTGGCGCCCGGCGCGCCGACGTCGCGGCGAAGTGCACGAACTGCTGGGCGATCTCGCGATCGACCGGATCGGCCACCGCTGCGCTCGAATCCTTCCGCAGCGGTTCCACGGCCCGAGAGTACCCTGCGTCCCAGTATGGCTTCGATCGAGTTCGACCTGATTGCTGACCTGGAAGAGCGCAACCTCATCCACGATTCGACCGACCGCGAACGGCTCCGGGAGGCTGTCGCCGCCGGCCCGGTCGGGATCTACTACGGGTGCGACCCGACCGCCGACAGCCTGCACGTCGGCAACCTGATCGGTCTCGTCACGCTGCGCCGGTTCCAGGACGCCGGCCACCGCCCGATCGCCCTCGCCGGCGGCGCCACCGGCATGATCGGCGACCCGAGCGGCCGCTCCGAGGAACGCAACCTGCTCGACGACGACGTGCTCGACCACAACGTGGCCTGCATCAAGGAACAGCTCGGCCGCATCGTCGACCTCGGCCCCGATGAGCGTGGTGACAATCGTGGCGAGCTGGTCGACAACCGCGACTGGACGCAACCGATCTCGGTGCTCGAATTCCTGCGCGACGTCGGCAAGCACGTCACCGTGAACCAGATGCTCGCCCGCGAGAGCATCAAGATGCGGATCAACTCCGAGCACGGCATCTCGTTCACCGAGTTCAGCTACATGCTCCTCCAGGCCAACGACTACCTGTGGTTGCACGAGCACCTCGACTGCTCGATCCAGATCGGCGGCTCCGACCAGTGGGGCAACATCGTGGCCGGCGTCGACCTGATCCGGCGCAAGACCGGAACCCACGTCCACGCGTTCTCCTGGCCCCTGCTCACCGCCGCCGACGGTTCCAAGCTCGGCAAGACCACCGGGGCCCGCGTCTGGCTCGACGCGGCCAGGACCAGCCCGTACCAGTTCCGCCAGCACTGGATGCAGCTCGGCGATGCCGACATCGAGGCCCAGCTGCTGACCTTCTCACTCCACCCGGTCGACGAGCTTCGCGCGCTGATCGCCGAGCATGCCCAGGCGCCCCATCGCCGGCTCGCGCAACGCGCGCTCGCCGACGAGATGGTGACCCTCGTCCACGGCGCCGACGCGGCGACCGCCGCCACCGAAGCCGCCGACCTGTTGTTCACCGGTGACCCGACGACGGCCGCGGAGGCGTCGTTCCAGGCGCTCGCGAAGGAGATCCCGTCGTCGACCGTGGCCTTGTCGGATCTCGGCGACCTCGTGTCGGTGCTCGTGGCGACGGGGCTGGCGACCTCCAACGGCGACGCCCGCCGCCACCTCGCGCAGGGCTCGATGTCTGTGAACGGCGTCACTCTGGAGGAGAACTCCGAGCCACACGAGTGGGAACGGCTCCACGGGCGGTATGTTCTGCTCCGCAAGGGCAAGAAGACACACCATCTCCTGGAGATCTCCTCGTGATTGCCACGAGATGAAATTTCCCGGAAGACCAGGTTGTGGCTCCGAGTCCAAGTAGCTAACATGGTTCTCCGCCTCACGGAAGGGTTCGCCCGCCGGAAAGGCAATCTGGCACCAACGCCGCTCCAGCGAAAGCTGCCGAGAACCGGTGCGTGCCTGAGCTTCGGCTCCTTGAAAACGGAAGAGAAGACAGAACGCCAGTGCGGGCAGTTC